>DKFQ01000060.1 GCA_002452425.1 Sulfurimonas sp. UBA6792
CTAAGAGAACTCTTTTTTTAAAAAGCACCCCACACCATAAGGTTTTTTAGAGTAGAAGTTCTTGCCATGCTCTACCAAAAGAGCATGGAACTCCTGATAGACTTTAAGTAGCTCTTTTTCATCGCTTATGCACTCTTTTAACGAACTCTCCATAAGCATCTTAACCTCGCTATAACTACTTTTTTGTTCTATAATCCCAAGCGCAAGTAGGATGCGTTTTGTGTAAGCATCAACTTTAAACTCCAGTTGATTGTAGCCATATAAAAGCATAGAATCAGCCGTTTCTTGCCCAACTCCTATAACATTTAAAAGTGTATCTCGCTCTGGAACTTTGCCATCAAGAGTGTTGTAAAATTTGATAAACTCTAAAATATATCTTGCTTTTTGGTTAAAGTATCCTGATGGTCGTATCGCCTCTTTGAGTTCGTCGCACTCCATGGATGCGATTGAAGAGGCGCTAATGGCGTTTTTTGCATGTAAATTATTTAAAGATTTTACCACAGAAGTAAATGTCGTATTTTGTGTCAAAATAGAGCCTATGCAGACTTCAAATATTTCATTCTCACTCCGTGGAAAGTTATAGTCTGCTTTATGATATCCATATCCAGTTATAGGCCACCATCCCTGAACCCCGTATGTTTTGTAGAGTATTTTATAGAGAGCATATATGGTATTCATAGGTAAGAGAGGAGTTTAACGCCGATAAAGATAATGCCTAAAAAGAGCAGGGAAGAGATAAAAACAAGCGCGGTGACGATTTTTGGTTTACACTCATAGAGTGATGCAAAATTGACATTTGCAATGGCAAGAGGAACTAAAATCTCTATAAATATAATCCCTTTTATCATGGAATCAAGTGTGATAAAAGAGAGAACGACAAATGCAACAGCGGGTAAAAAAAGAAACTTTACACCCATAACCCATAGCGTGAGAGTCTTGCTAATCTCGCTTATTTTTGTGCCGTAAAGATAGATACCAAACAAAACAAGCTGCATAACGATAGAAGCATAAGCCCCCATCATCAGTGTTTTCATTATCTCATCACTTGGTTTATATCCATAAACACTAAGCACAATCGCCACCATTGCCGCCCACAGAATGGGAAGTTTGATGATGTTTGTAAGTGATGTTTTTACATCAAAATTTCCTCTTGAGTAGTAGTAAACACCGACGGTATAGACTATAAAGACATTCATGAGATTGATAACAGTTGTGTAGGGAATCGACTCTTCTCCAAAGATAGCGATGTTCAGAGGAATACCGAGATTTCCTGTATTGCCTATGATGGCGGCAACTGTTGCGATGGAGTACTCTTTTTGGTCTTGAAACAACTTTTTTGCAAAGAGTGCCACAAGCAGCAAAACCAAAAGAGTGATAAAGAGATAGATGGATGGAGCAAAAAGAAGCGTTACATCGACAGGGCGGATAAGAAGCCCCCAAAAGGTGAGAAAAACCTGTAAAAAATAGACATTGAGGAGCGTGATAGTTTTGTCGTCAATCTTCTCTTTGAAGCTCATTTTCGCAACAAAACCGATGACAATAAAGATGTAAATAGCCAGAATAGAAAATAGTATCGAACTCATCGGGGGATTATAGCAAATAGAGTATAATTTCACACCAAAAAAGGGACGAGCTTATGCAAACCATAGAAGTGATAAACAAGAGTATAAAAGAGAATCCAGCAGTAATGCTCTACTTTTCAGCCCCAACATGCAACGTTTGCCATGCACTCAAACCAAAACTTTTAGAAGCGATAGAAAATAATTTTAAAGAGTTTAAGATAGTTAGTATCGATACCTCTTTAGAACAAGAAGTGGCGGCTTATTTTAGCGTTTTTGCCATTCCTACTGTTTTGGTTTTTTTAGACGGACGGGAGTTCCTTCGAAAATCTCGCCATATGAGTGTGGATGAGGTTGTACGAGAGATAGAGCGTCCTTATAGAATGATGATGAGTTAACAACTATCTCATAAAAGCGATAAGTGACGCAGTAACTGCAACATTAAGCGACTCAACACCTCTGTTCATGGGAATTGTGATAGAGTCGTTACAAAGTTTTTCAATCTCTTTTGAAACACCATCACTCTCATTTCCAAGTACAAAGATTGATTTCTCGCTTTTTTGTACATCATAGATGCTCTGTTTTGCATGCGAAGAGAGGAGATAGATTTTTGTGTCACTTAGCTCCCTCAAAATGGCATCAAGCGTATCGCAGTAGTAGATAGGAACTCGAAAGAGCGTTCCTGCACTCGCTTTTATGACAAGCGGAGAGATTTTCGCACTGTTCTTTTTAGGAAGAATGATTCCATCGACATATCCCGCCGCACATGAACGGATGATCATACCAAGATTTTGAGGATTTTGAATCCCATCGAGTGCGAGAAGTTTAAAGCTTTTGAGGCTTTTTATCTCATTTGCATTTTGATAAGAGTTTGCGATAATGTCTATCGCCACGCCTTGATCTTGTTTGGCATTTTTGCTGATTCTACTTAGCGCAGCTTTATCATGATAAGCAACCTCAATATTTCTCTCTTTTGCAAGCTTGAGAATCGTTTCAATCACGCCCTCAGGCTTGTTAGAGTTTGCCATATGTACTTTATGTATCTCTACCCCGCGCTCTTGCAAAACCTCCATGACGACATTTCTGCCATAAAGCGTTATGATTTTTTCAAAATATGCTTTTTTCTTTTTGTACTCTTGTGAATCTTCCAAAAATAAATCCTCTTTTTTAGCACCATTTTACACTATTTTTTCTATCCATAAAGAGATTCTGCTATAATCTGACAAAAAAGAGAAGAGATTATGGACAATAGAATAGAAGAGATAGCCGCGCAGATAAAAATTCTTGAAGATGAGCTTATGTTAGAGCTTAGAAAAAAGCAGGACGAATTTTTCTATACGCTTGAAGACAAAAAGGTTAAATTTCAAGAGAACGTCATAAAAGAGGGAAGAAGCAAAATCATAAGCTCGATTAGATATCTCTCCTCTTTCCCAGTGCTCGCTGTTTTTACCATCCCTTTTATCTGGTCTATGATGTTGCCTGCTCTTCTTGTGGACATCTTTGTAACCATCTATCAGAGTGTCTGTTTTCCTATCTACAAAATCCCAAAAGTAAAAAGAAGCGATTATGTCATTATGGATAGATACAACCTTTTTTATCTTGATAGAGTGGAGAAGATAAACTGTTGGTATTGTGAGTATTTTAACGGTGTTATTGCTTACACCAGAGAGATAGCCGCTAGGACAGAGCAGTTCTGGTGTCCCATTAAACACTCACGAACACAAAAAGAGATGCACTCAAGATATGAGAAATTTTTTGATTTTGGTGATTATGCGAGCTACCGAAGAGAGCTTGAAAAAAGAAGAGCCGACTTCAAAGATTTAGAGGAACAGACAACAGAGGTCATCTGATATCATAGACAACCTCTGTTCGTAACCCTTTTTTGAGAATCTCTTTGACATAAAGCGTCTCTATCTCCATGCGCATAAACGCATCCAAGGAGCTTATGTTGTTCAAAGCCACTGCCCTTAAAACCAAGCCTCTATATGCCTTTGCCCAGTGGCTGACAACTTTGCCATCTTTTAAAAACTTCAGTGTAGTGTGCGGTTTTTTTAGATCATAAAATTTGTCATAGTACCCAGCGCGTAGATCTAAAATATCACTATTGGCAAGATAGAGGTCAAGTTGGTATGAAAATCTCTCTTTATAAAACTTCTCTGGAGCATATCTGCCGATACTGTTACCCTGCTTTACTTTATAGTTCACAATGGTGTCGCCTCCCAAGAGCGGTCCATAAAGATTTGAAAAGATAAGGGTGTTTTTTCTGAGATACTCTTTTGCCTCTTTGCCTAGTGAGGCAAAATCAAGCGAGTCATACGCTACGCCATCATAACGCTCGATAGCAGACATAAGCGGTGTATCGAAAATATCGACGATGTAAGGAGCGCAGTCACTCTCTTTTTTAAGTCCAAAAAGTTCTTTTATCTTTTGCATATCGGCACATTGGATGATAGAGTTGTACTCATTTAAAATAACTTCTCGTGAATTATGCGCACCAAAGAGCTCTTTTTTCTCCTCATTGCCACCATTTTTTTTATTCTCTGCTGGAGAAAATAGTATTTTTAACATTCAAATGCCTTTAAAAAGAGAGTAAATTTACTCAAATCGTACCCTTTTTTACATAAAGAGTGCAATATGATAAATATTTAGAGTAAAACTCTTGACATTGAAAAAAGATTGCACTATAATTCTGGCTCAAATTCAACGCCGGCATAGCTCAGTTGGCTAGAGCAGCTGATTTGTAATCAGCAGGCCCGGGGTTCAAATCCTCGTGCCGGCACCATTGAATGAGAGAATATTAGAAACAGTGTTAGACCAGATAAAAACATAATAAGTTATGGTGAGTTAGTCAAGTGGCCAACGACGGCGGACTGTAAATCCGCTCCCTCCGGGTTCGGTGGTTCGAATCCACCACTCACCACCACTCAATGGCAGATGCGGGCGTAGCTCAGTTGGCTAGAGCGTCAGCCTTCCAAGCTGAGGGTCGAGGGTTCGAGTCCCTTCACCCGCTCCATTGAGACTCTGGAAGCTGAAGTACAATTTCAACCTACTTCATAAACCTATTGTTGTATAAACAGTAGCGTCTATACATAGCTATTTCTACACAAAAAAACTAATATAATATTTATAAAATTATGCAATTATTGCTTGCTATTTTACTGTAACTTTTACTCTGCTCTCGTGGCTCAGGGGTAGAGCACTTCCTTGGTAAGGAAGAGGTCGGCGGTTCAAATCCGCTCGTGAGCTCCATTTGATAAAGTACAGATAAAATTTAAGCAATAATTGAATAATTTTTGGGTATAATTCCATTTCTATTCACAAATTAAGTCGGAGGACACTATGGCAAAAGAAAAGTTTTCGCGTAATAAACCGCACGTAAACATTGGTACTATTGGTCACGTAGACCATGGTAAGACAACACTAACAGCTGCAATTACTGCGGTTCTTGCAGTAACAAACGGTGCAAAAATGATGGATTACGATCAAATCGACAATGCTCCTGAAGAGCGTGAGCGTGGTATTACGATTGCTACATCACACGTAGAGTATGAAACAGATAAGCGCCACTATGCACACGTTGACTGTCCAGGTCACGCGGACTATGTTAAAAACATGATTACTGGTGCTGCACAAATGGATGGAGCTATCTTGGTTGTTTCTGCTGCTGATGGTCCGATGCCACAAACTCGTGAGCATATCCTTCTTTCTAAGCAAGTAGGCGTTCCTTATATCGTTGTTTTCATGAACAAAGAAGATATGGTTGACGATGAAGAACTTTTAGAGTTAGTTGAAATGGAAATCCGTGAACTTCTTGATATGTACGACTTCCCAGGTGACGATACTCCAATCGTAGCTGGCTCTGCAAAAGAAGCTCTTGAAGAAGCAAAAACTGGTACACTTGGACCATGGTCTGCAAAAATCCAAAAGCTTATGGCTGCTGTAGATGAGTATATCCCTGAGCCAACTCGTGAAGTTGATAGAGATTTCTTAATGCCGGTTGAAGACGTTTTCTCAATCTCTGGTCGTGGAACAGTTGTAACTGGTCGTATCGAGCGTGGTCTTGTTAAGATTGGTGATACTATCGAAATCGTTGGTATCCGCGATACACAAACAACTACTGTAACAGGTATCGAGATGTTCCGTAAAGAGATGGATCAAGGTCTTGCAGGTGATAACTGTGGTCTCTTGCTTCGTGGTATCACAAAAGATGGTGTTGAGCGTGGTCAAGTTCTTTGTAAGCCAAAGAGTATCACTCCTCACACTAAATTTACAGCTGAGATTTACGTACTAAGTAAAGAGGAAGGTGGTCGCCATACTCCATTCTTTAGTAACTATCGCCCACAATTCTACGTTCGTACAACAGACGTAACAGGTGCAATCACATTACCAGAAGGTACTGAGATGGTTATGCCAGGTGATAACGTAAGCATTACTGTTGAACTAATTCACCCAATCGCTATGGAAAAAGGTACTAAGTTTGCTATCCGTGAGGGTGGAAGAACTGTTGGTGCTGGTGTTGTAGCTGAGATTCTTGCATAATTCGCTTTGTGCGAATATGCAAAATCCTTTAAAAGGTTAATAACATGAGAGAAGCAATACATTTAGGCTGTGAGAAGTGCACACGTCGTAACTACCACACAACTAAAAACAAAAAAACTCATACTGAAAAATTTTCAGTAAAAAAATATTGTAAGTTTTGTCGTGAGCATACTGTTCACAAAGAGATGAAACTCTAATATAGTTGCAAATAGAAGCTTAAGTCTTTGGACTGAGCTTTTTTTGTTCAAAATAGGCGTGTAGCTCCAACGGTTAGAGCACCGGATTCCAAATCCGGGTGTTGGGGGTTCGAATCCCTCTACGCCTGCCACACATTTATTATTTGTAGAGCTTATGAGCTTTATATATAATTAATGACTATTAGGGAAGTTCAATGAATTTAGGTACACATATTAAAAATGCGAGACTAGAATTAAGCAAAGTCATTTTTCCTACAAAAGGTCAAGTAAAACAAGCTTATATCTCAGTTATGATTGTTGTTGCTGTTATAACTGCTTTTTTAGCGCTTGTAGATTTGATTATGTCATCTGTAGTTTCGGCAATTTTAGGATAAAGGGTGTCAATGGAGAAGAAAAAAAACAATCATCAGTGGTACTCTATCCAAACATATGGAAATGAGAGAACAGTCCGCTTAGCGATTTTAAATATGATTGAAGAGATGAGACTTCAGGATGCTATAACAGATGTTATCGTGCCTACAGAAGATGTAATTGAAGTAAAAGATGGTAAGAAAAAAATCACTGAGAGATCACTCTATTCAGGGTATGTTTTTGCAAGAATAGATCTTAGCACAGAGATTCAACATCTTATTCAGACAGTACCAAAAGTTTCTGGATTTATTGGGGAGGGAAATACTCCTACTCCACTTAGTGAGCATGATATTAATGTTATTTTAGATCGTGTTTCTAACCGTGCGGCACCTAAGCCAAGAGTATTTTTCGATAGTGGTGAGACAGTCCGTATTACAGAAGGTCCTTTTGCAAACTTCACGGCAACTGTAGATGAGTATGATTTAGAGCATGGAACTCTAAAACTAAATGTTTCAATTTTCGGAAGAGCAACTCCAGTAGATATTGCTTATACGCAAGTTGAAAAAATAATTTAAATTTTACAAAGGAAAAAAGATGGCAAAAAAAATTATGGGCTATATCAAGCTACAAATTGAAGCTGGCAAAGCAACACCTGCTCCTCCAGTAGGACCTGCACTCGGTCAACGTGGTGTTAACATTATGGAGTTTACAAAAAACTTCAATGAAAAAACAAAAGATAAAATGGGCTTTAAAGTTCCTGTAGTTATCACTGTTTATACAGACAAGAGTTTTACATTTATTGTAAAACAACCACCTGCAACAGCATTGATTTTACATGCAGCAGGTTTAAAAGGCGGTTCTAGTAATCCACTTAAAAACAAAGTTGGAAAACTTACTCGTGCACAAGTGATGGAAATCGTCAATAGAAAAATTGAAGATATGAACACTGATGATAAAGAAGCAGCAGCAAACACTATCGCTGGTTCAGCACGTTCAATGGGTATCGAAATCGTAGATTAAGCAGTTCTCTTTAAAGGTGTTTGCCTTTAGAGTTCTTATCACCGACCACAGTGATGTAAAATTTTGTGGCAGAATTTATAGGAGAATTTGAAAATGAGCAAAAGATATAAACAATTAATTGAAAAAATTGATGTTACAAAAGCATACGGTATAGATGAAGCGTCAGTACTTGTAAAAGATTTAGTAAGTGCAAAATTTGATGAGACTGTTGAAGTTGCATTTAACTTAAACGTTGACCCAAGACATGCGGATCAGATGATTCGTGGTGCTATCGTACTTCCTCATGGAACTGGTAAAACTGTTCGTGTTGCAGTATTTGCAAAAGGTGTTAAAGCAGACGAAGCTAAGGCTGCCGGTGCTGATATCGTTGGTACGGATGATTTAGTACAGCAAATTAAAGATGGTATCTTTAACTTTGATATCGTTGTAGCTGCACCTGATTGTATGGGACTTGTTGGTCAAATTGGTCGTATTCTAGGGCCAAAAGGTATGATGCCTAACCCTAAAACAGGTACTGTAACTCCAGATGTTGCAACTGCTGTTAAGAATGTAAAGGGTGGTCAAGTTAATTTCCGTGTTGACAAAAAAGGAAATATCCATGCGGGTATCGGTAAAGCAAGTTTTGCAGCAGATAAAATTGCTGAAAATCTTGTAACTTTTGTAAAAGCAATCAACAGACATAAGCCAGCATCTGCAAAAGGGCGTTACATCAAAAACTGCGCACTTAGTTTAACTATGAGTCCGGCTCTCAAGCTTGATGTTTTACAATTGGCAGAGATGAAATAATTGAGTAATTTTTAGTGCTTTACTTGTAAAGCACTATCAAGTTACTACTTTGGTAACTGCATTTTATGGACTGAAGATATAGGAGCGGAAGCTTAATTTGCTGATTTCATCGGCGTTCCTGTTGAAGTGTTGTCTGGAAAGGAGATATTCTATGACAAAAACACAAAAAGCTGAAATTATTGAAGTACTTTCAAATGAATTCAAGGATGCTCAGAGTGTAATCTTTTGTGATTACAAAGGTTTGAGTGTTTCTAAGCTTGAAACATTGAGAAAAATGGCTCGTGCTAAAGATGCAAAAGTTCAAGTTGTTAAAAATACTTTAGCAACTATCGCATTAACAAATGCAGAACTCACTGGTGTTGCTTTAAAAGACACTAACATCTTAGTGTGGGGTGCTGATTCTATTGCTACTTCAAAAGTTGCTGCGGATTTTGCTAAAGATAATGATAAATTTATTATCAAATCTGCTTACATCGACCGTGAACCTGCTGATGCTGCTAAAGTTGAAGCGTTTGCTAAACTTCCAGGACGTGAAGAACTACTTGGTATGCTTGCATCTGTTTGGATGGGGCCAATCAGAAACTTTACGATTGGTTTGGACGCATTGAGACAAAAAAGAGAAGAGGCATAATCGCCTTTAACAATAAAATGAGCAATCATTAAAAATTTCATAATGGAGAATTATTATGGCAATAACAAAAGAAGATGTATTAGAGTTTATTTCAGGACTTTCTGTATTAGAGCTTTCTGAATTGGTAAAAGAGTTTGAAGAGAAATTTGGAGTTTCTGCACAGCCTGTTGCTGTTGCTGGTGGTGCTGTTGCAGCAGTAGCTGTAGAAGAGCAAACTGAATTCAACGTTGTTATCCTTGATGCTGGTGACAAAAAGATCAACGTAATTAAAGTTGTTCGTGCATTAACTGGTCTTGGATTAAAAGAAGCAAAAGATGCAACTGAAAACGTACCTTCAACAATCAAAGAGGGTGTTGATAAAGAAACTGCTATGAACGCTAAGAAAGAGCTTGAAGAAGCTGGCGCAAAAGTAGAAGTTAAATAATTTTACTACCTACGCGCAATGGAGGGGGATTTTCCCCTGAAGTTACGCACTTTTGGGCGCTTTTACGAGAAGATGGAAATCTTTTCATAAAAGTGCCCTTATGTCGTTTATAAGCACTGTAAACAAAGCTCTTACTTTTTGAGCTAAAAATCATCTAGGGACGCCTAGATACGATAACTTAATCTTTAGGATTAGGTCTTAATAACAACTCACCGAGGTAGCCAATGTTAAATACTTTATATTCCGGAAATCGTCTTCGTGTAGACTTCTCAAAAACCCCTCAACAAATAGAAGTACCAAACTTATTACAACTACAACAGAGCTCATACAACAAGTTTTTAATGCTTGATGAAAAAGACAGATCTCAAAGTGGTGTTGAAACAGTATTTCAATCAGTCTTTCCTATCCATGATACACAAAACAGATTGACTGTTGAGTATATTGATAGCGAAGTAGGTAAGCCTAAATATACTGTGAGAGAGTGTATGGAGCGTGGACTTACTTATGCAGTAAGTTTGCGAATGAAAACGCGTCTTGTTCTTTGGGACAGAGATGAAAATACAAAAGAGAAGCTTGGTGTAAAAGATATCAAAGAGCAGAGTATTTTTGTTCGTGATATTCCACTTATGACTGATAGAACTTCATTCATCATCAATGGTGTAGAGAGAGTAGTTGTTAATCAGCTTCACCGCTCCCCAGGTGTTATTTTTAAAGAAGAGGAGTCAACGACTTCTGGAAATAAACTTATCTATACGGGTCAGATTATTCCAGACCGTGGTTCTTGGCTCTATTTTGAGTATGACCCTAAAGATATTCTTTATATGAGAATCAACAAGCGTCGTAAAGTTCCTGTTACGATTATGTTCCGTGCACTCGGTTACTCAAAGCAAGATATTTTAAAGCTCTTTTATCCGATTCAGAAGATTAGTATCGTTGACAATAAGTTTTTAATGCCGTTTAATCCGCATGATTACTCTTCAAGATTAACATATGATTTGATTGACAAAGATGGAAAAGTACTTTTAACCTCTGGAAAAAGACTCTCTTTAAAGAAAGCGCAAAAATTTATTGAAGATGGTTTGAGTGATGTAGAGTACCCGCTTGAGATTCTTCTTGATCGTTATTTGGCAAAACCGATTGTTGACCCTGAGACTGGGGAGATTCTTTTTGATGCAATGACTCGCATCGATGAGACAAAACTCAAGAAGATGAGTGAAATCGGTATTAAAAACTTTAGTATAGCAAATGACCTTGCAGAGGGTGTTGATAGCTCTGTCATCAACGCGTTTAATGCAGATGCAGATTCACTCAAGCTTTTAAAGCAGACTGAAGATATCGAAGATGAAAATGCACTTGCTGCAATTCGTATCTATAAAGTTATGAGACCTGGTGAACCTGTAACAAAAGAGGCTGCAAAGGTTTTCGTAAATCAACTCTTCTTTGACCCTGAGAGATATGATCTCACTAAAGTTGGTCGTATGAAGATGAACCATAAACTAGGACTTGATATTCCTGAGTATGTGACAGTTTTGACGCATGAAGATATTATCGAATCAGTTAAATATGTCATTAAAGTTAAAAACGGTCAAGGTCATATTGACGATAGAGATCACTTAGGAAACCGTCGTATCCGTTCTATCGGTGAACTTTTGGGTAATGAGCTTCATAATGGCTTGATAAAAATGCAAAAAGCCATCCGTGACAAACTCTCAACGATGAGTGGTCCAATGAATGAGCTTATGCCTCACGACCTTATCAACTCAAAGATGATAACTTCGACAATTATGGAGTTTTTCTCAGGCGGACAACTTTCACAGTTTATGGATCAGACAAACCCACTTTCAGAAGTGACACATAAACGCCGTTTATCGGCTCTTGGAGAGGGCGGTCTTATCAAAGAGCGTGCAGGCTTTGAAGTACGTGACGTTCACCCGACACACTATGGAAGAATCTGTCCAATTGAGACTCCAGAGGGTCAAAACATCGGTCTTATCAACACACTTGCTACATACTCAAAAGTAAATGAGCATGGATTTATTGAAGCACCTTATAAAGTGATGCAAGATGGAAAGATTACAAATGAGATAGTCTATCTTACAGCGACGCAAGAAGAGGGCAAGAAGATTGCAGCTGCTTCAAACAAGCTCGATAAAGATGGACAGTTTATAGATAAAATGGTTGTAACAAGAGTGGATGGAGAGATTCTTCACCGCCCTATTACAGAGTGTGACTATGCAGACCTCTCCTCTCATATGGTTGTTGGTGTTGCGGCGTCGCTTATTCCATTCTTAGAGCATGACGATGCGAACCGTGCACTTATGGGTTCAAACATGCAACGTCAAGCAGTACCACTTATAAGAAGTGAAGCGCCAATGGTTGGGACTGGTGTTGAAAAGCTTGTAGCACGTGACTCTTGGGAGTGTGTTAAGGCGAAACGCGCGGGTATTATAGAAAAAGTTGACGCTAAACATATCTATGTTATGGGCGAAGATGATGGGGATATCTATATAGATTATTATCCATTACAGAAAAATCTACGTACAAACCAAAACACAGCATTTGGGCAAAAGCCTGTTGTAAAGATTGGTCAAAGGGTAGAAAAAGGGCAAATCATTGCAGATGGTCCAAACATGGATCAAGGCGAGTTGGCACTTGGTGTCAATGCAATGGTAGCTTTCATGCCATGGAATGGTTATAACTTTGAGGATGCTATTGTTATCTCTGAGAGATTGATTCGTAAAGATGCTTTTACATCTGTTCATATCTATGAAAAAGAGGTAGAAGCTAGAGAGCTTAAGCACGGTGTTGAAGAGATTACACGTGATATTCCAAACGTAAGAGATGATGAGCTTTCTCACTTAGATGAGAGCGGTATCGTTAAAATCGGTACGACTGTTACAGGCGGAATGATTCTTGTTGGAAAAGTTTCTCCAAAAGGCGAGGTAAAACCAACACCAGAAGAGAGACTTCTTCGTGCTATCTTTGGCGAAAAAGCTGGACACGTTATCAACAAATCACTCTACTGCCCACCGAGTATGGAAGGTGTTGTTGTTGATGTTAAAATCTTCACTAAAAAAGGGTATGACAAAGATTCTCGTACACTTGAACTTGAAAAAGAGGAGCGTGACTATTTAGAGCGTGAGCACTACGATAGACTTCTTATGATAGATAAAGAGGAGATGTTAAGAGTTACAAAACTTCTCACAAAAGAGGCTCTTACTTCTGATATAAAAATCGGAAATACAAACTATAAAGCGGGTGATATGATCAATCCGCAAGATTTGGTAGAGGTAAATCGTTTTGCGATGAATGCAATTATCAAATCTTTTAGTGAAGAGATTCAGTCTGAGTACAACAAAACAAAGAACTATTTTCAAAAAGAGAAGAGACTTTTCCGTGATGAGCATGAAGAGAAGTTAAATATCTTAGAAAAAGATGACATTCTTCCAAATGGCGTTGTCAAATATGTAAAAGTTTACATTGCTACAAAACGTCAGCTAAAAGTCGGTGACAAGATGGCAGGACGCCACGGAAACAAGGGTATCGTCTCCACAATCGTTCCTGAGGTTGATATGCCATACATGGAAGATGGAAGAAGCGTGGATGTCTGTCTTAACCCACTGGGAGTTCCATCTCGTATGAATATCGGTCAGATTTTAGAGATGCACTTAGGTATGGCAGGACGTGAGATAGGTCACCAAATCCAAGCACAGTTTGATGCAAATCAGAAAGATTTTATCGCAAATATTCGTGCAAAGATGATAGAAGTTGCTGATGTTGCAGGTATGATGCAAGCAAAAAAAGTTCTCGGTGCGATGAGCGATGAAGAGCTTTTACATCATGCACGCGACTGGTCAAGAGGTGTAAAGTTTGCCTCTCCAATATTTGAAGGTGTGAATGCTGTAGAGTTTGAGAAGCTTTTTGTCCTTGCAAAGATGAATATGGATGGTAAAACAGTACTTTTCAATGGTCTCACTGGTGAGAAGATGAAAGAGCGTGTTAATGTGGGTTACATGTATATCCTCAAGCTACACCACTTGGTTGATGAGAAGATTCACGCACGTTCAACTGGACCTTACTCTCTTGTTACGCAACAGCCAGTTGGCGGTAAAGCACTCTTTGGTGGTCAAAGATTTGGAGAGATGGAAGTTTGGGCGTTGGAGGCGTATGGAGCGAGTGCAGTTCTTAAAGAGATGTTAACTATCAAATCAGATGATGTTGATGGACGTGTGCGTGCTTATAAAGCAATTACAAAAGGGGAGTTGGTACCAGAGTCTGGTATTCCAGAAACTCTCTTTGTATTAACAAAAGAGCTTCAATCTTTAGCTCTAGATGTAGAAATATTTGACGAGGTAGAAGACAATGAGTAAACTAGTACCTATTGAAGTAAGTGAAGAAAAAAGACCAACAGATATAAAACAGATACAGTTTCGCCTAGCTGCTCCAGATAAAATTTTGTCTTGGAGTCACGGTGAAGTTAAAAAACCTGAAACTATCAACTACCGTACGCTCAAACCTGAACGTGATGGTCTCTTTTGTGCAAAGATTTTTGGTCCTGTAAGGGATTATGAGTGTCTGTGCGGCAAATATAAAAAGATGCGTTACAAAGGTGTTGTATGTGAGAAGTGTGGTGTTGAAGTCACAAGTACAAAAGTACGTCGTACACGTATGGGTCACATCGAACTTGTTACTCCGGTTGCACATATTTGGTATGTAAGTTCATTGCCTTCTCGTATTGGTACACTTTTGGGTATCAAGATGAAAGATTTAGAGCGCGTACTTTACTATGAAGCATATATCGTAGAGAGTGGCGGTGAAGCGTACTATGATGCAGAAGCAAAAACTCCTGTTCTTAAGTATGATGTTTTGAATGAAGAACAGTACCGTACACTTGTTTCTAGATTTGGAGAACTTGGCTTTAAAGCACGCATGGGTGGTGAAGTTGTTCGTGACTTACTTGACTCTATCGACCTTGTTGATCTCTTTACGCAGTTAAAAGAGGAGATAGAGCAGACAAAGAGTGAAGCAAAAACAAAGACTATCGCAAAAAGACTCAAAGTAATTGAATCCTTTTTAAATTCAGGAAACAACCCTGCTTGGATGATGCTCACTATCTTACCGGTTCTTCCACCAGATTTAAGACCTCTTGTTTCACTTGATGGCGGAAAATTTGCGGTCTCAGACGTCAACGACCTTTACCGCCGTGTTATCAACCGTAACCAAAGATTAAAGCGTCTTGTTGAGCTTGAAGCGCCAGAAATCATCGTTAGAAATGAGAAGCGTATGCTTCAAGAATCAGTTGATGCTCTTTTCGACAACGGTCGCCGTGCAAACGCTGTAAAAGGTGCAAACAAGCGCCCACTGAAATCTTTAAGTGAAATCATTAAAGGAAAGCAGGGACGTTTTAGACAAAACCTTCTTGGAAAGCGTGTTGACTTCTCTGGACGTTCAGTTATCGTTGTCGGACCTTCATTGTCAATGGATGAGTGTGGACTTCCTAAAAAGATGGCGTTAGAGCTCTTCAAACCGCATTTGATTGCAAAACTTGAAGAAAAAGGGTACGCAACAACAGTCAAATCTGCAAAGAAGATGATTGAAGATAAGACAAATGAAGTATGGGAGTGCCTTGCTGAGATAGTTGATGGGTATCCTGTACTTCTTAACCGTGCACCGACACTTCACAAGCTCTCAATTCAGGCGTTCCATCCTAAGCTTATCGATGGAAAAGCGATTCAGCTTCATCCACTAGTTTGTGCTGCATTTAACGCGGACTTCGACGGTGACCAGATGGCTGTTCACGTTCCACTAAGCTCTGCGGCTATTGCAGAGGCAAAAGTGTTGATGCTTGCATCTATGAACATCCTTCTTCCTGCATCAGGAAAGGCGATAGCAACTCCTTCGCAAGATATGGTTCTTGGTATTTACTATATTACTTTAGAGAAAAACGGAGTAAAAGGTTCAAATAAACTTTTTGCAAATGTGGATGAAGTACGTATCGCTATTGAACATGATGCGCTTGATTTGCATGCAAAAGTAAGAACTAGGGATGAGGGAAGAATTATCCACACAACTGCAGGACGTATGCTCCTTAAAGCTATTTTACCTGATTTTGTTCCAGCAGAGCTTTGGAATAGAGTTATGAAGAAAAAAGCTATCAACGAGATTGTTGACTATGTTCAAAAACATGGCGGTATCGGTATTACTGCAGGATTCCTTGACAGACTTAAAAACTTAGGTTTCAAGCATGCGACAGAAGCTGGTATCTCAATCTCAATCGATGATATCAAGATACCAACGACAAAAGAAGCAAAAATTGCAGAGTCTAAAAATAGAGTTTTTGAGATTCAAAAGCAGTTCGAAGCAGGTCTTTTAACAGAACAAGAGAGATATAACAAAATTATCGACGTTTGGACAGATACAAATAACACACTTGCTACGCAGATGATGAGTTTGGTTCAGACAGATAAAGCAGGATTTAACTCTATCCACATGATGGCAGACTCAGGAGCGCGTGGTTCAGCAGCGCAGATTCGTCAGCTTGCGGGTATGAGGGGGCTTATGGCTAAACCAAGCGGTGAGATTATTGAAACTCCGATTATCTCTAACTTTAAAGAGGGTCTTAACGTTGTTGAGTACTTTATTTCTACTCACGGTGCGAGAAAAGGTCTTGCCGATACAGCACTTAAAACTGCAAATGCTGGTTACCTTACTCGTAAACTTGTTGACGTTGCTCAAAATGTGAAGATTGTAGAGCATGACTGCCATACGCATGAAGGCATCGAGATCTCTGACATCAGCGACCAAAATACACTTATTGAGTCTCTTGAAGATAGACTTAACGGTAGAGTTTTAGCAGATGATGTTATTGACCCAATCAGTAATGAAATTCTTTTTGCTGAGGGTACACTTATTGATGAAGTAAGTGCAAAAGTTATTGCAGAAGCTGGCATCAAAACCGCATACATCAGAACTCCTACAACGTGTAAGAGTGAAAATGGTATCTGTGCTCTTTGTTATGGTGTCAACCTAGCAACAGGACAGATAGTGCGTCGTGGTGAGGCAGTTGGTATTATCGCTGCACAATCCATCGGTGAACCAGGTACGCAGCTTACTCTTAGAACTTTCCACGTCGGTGGAACGGCATCTTCAACTGCTCAAGAGAGACAAGTTGTTGCTGAAAAAGAGGGCTTTATCCGTTACTATAACCTCAAAACATACGCTTCTAAAGAGGGTAGAAATATCGTTGCTAACCGTAGAAATGCAGCTATTCTTTTAGTTGAGCCTAAAATTAAAGCTCCTTTTACAGGTAAATTTGAAGTTCAAACGGTACATGATGAAGTAATCATCAGTGTAGCATCAAAAACAGAGACTGTACGTTACGTACTTCGTAAAAATGAGATAGCAAAACCGAATGAACTAGCGGGTGTTGGTGGTCAAATAGAAGGAAAATACTACTTCCCATACGAGAGTGGCGCTGAAGTTAAAGAGCATGAGTCTATCGTTGAAACTATCAAAGATGGATGGAATGTCCCAAGCCGTATCCCATACGCATCAGAAATATTGGTTGCAAATGGCGCGCCTGTAACGCAAAAAATTCTTGCAAAAGAGGATGGTGTTGTGAAATACTTCCTCCTCAGAGGGGACTATTTACAGAGATTTGAAGGTCTTAAGGCTGGTTATGAAGTCGTTGAAAAAGGACTTTTTGCAACTGTTGTTGATGCAAATAACCGTGAAGCAGTGCGCCACTATATAGCGCGTGGTTCGCTTATCGTTGCAGAGGATGATGCAGTTGTAGATCCAAAAACTCTTATCGCAAAGCCAAAAAGTGATGAGTCAGTAGTCATAGCAGAGTGGGATCCATACTCTAACCCTGTTATCTCTGAGACAAATGGTGTTGTGAAGTTTGAAGATATTATCATTGGAACAACGGCGACAGAGCAGTACGATGAGTTAAGCGGTAAGACACGTCTTATGATTAGCGACCACGTTCCGGTTGAGTATAAGCCTACAATCGTTCTTGCAAGCGAAGATGGCGAGTGGTTAAGATACCAAATGCAGCCTAACACATCTATTTATGTTGAAGATGGTGCAAACGTAAAAGTTGCCGATATCATTGCAAAAACGCCAAAAGCACTTCAAAAG
>DKFQ01000072.1 GCA_002452425.1 Sulfurimonas sp. UBA6792
ATCGCCGCAAATATGAGCCAAGACGATATCTGCAAGTTTATCGAGGCAGACTCACTCGCATATCTGGATGAAGCATCACTTCTTAGAAGCGTAAACACGACAGAGGACAACTACTGTACTGCTTGTTTTACAGGAAAATACATAGTTTAATGAGACAAATCTTTACTTTTGGTAGCTACCTTAGAGATAAGTTTGGCTGCAAAGTTTACAAAGTTGGCATCAATATCTCTGGTTTTACCTGCCCAAACATAGACGGCACGGTAGCAAAGGGCGGATGCACATTTTGTGAAAACGACTCTTTTAGCGCAAGTACAAATCAAGTCCAAGAGCTCAAAGGATTTTATCTCAACCTTAACTCCACATCCAACCCAAACCTAGACAAACAGCTTTTGCAACTCGAGATGCAGTTTCAAGCCATCAGCAAAAGACAGCGCGAGGAGTATGGAGCACAAAAGTTTATCGTCTATTTTCAGTCTTTTACAAACACCTATGCCCCATTTGAAACACTCAAAGCACTCTATGAAAAAGCTCTCTCATTTCCTGATGTGGTTGGGCTTAGCATCGGAACACGCTCTGATAGCATAACAGAGCAGACGTTGGAGTATCTAGCAGAGCTTGCCAAAACAAAAGAGATATGGATAGAGTTTGGTATCCAGTCGGTCTATGATGAAACGTTATTAAAAATAAATCGTGGTCATAACAGCGCCAATGTAAAAGAGTGGGTAACAAAGGCGAAAGATAGTGGTTTAAATGTCTGTGGGCATCTCATCTTTGGTCTTCCAGATGAGACGCAAGAGATGATGCTTCATACTGCAAAAGAGGCTTATACGTGGGGGATTGACTCTGTGAAGTACCACCCTCTTTATGTGGTAAAAAAGACTGCTTTGGCAAATGATTTTATACGAGGTGAATTTACCCCAATCAGCGAAGAGCTCTATCTTGACACGCTTGCAAAGGCGATAACTATGAAGCCAGAGCGTGTAAGTGTGCAAAGAGTAACTGCTGGCATCAACGATAACTCTCTTCTAGCACCCGAGTGGTGTCGTGATAAAAACAGCCAGATAAAAAAGATAAATGCGGTACTAAAACCCTTAGAGCTTAAGTATTAGTGTGCATACACTTTTGCGAAGTGTGCAACGCTCTTAAAGTAAGGAGGGTAGTCAAAATAGACCCTAAATTCTTGTGAGTGTCCTGGTTTGAGGTTTTTTGCCACGACAAACTTATGAGTAACTTGCTGAGGTTTGTTCTCTTTTTTGGAACTGCCATCAGACGTTAGCCCGAGAAAACTCATAAAACCTGTTGGGTTATAAAACGTACCTGCTTTAACATCACCAGAAGCAAGTCCTTGGTTGACAAGTTTTATCTCAAAAGTAACCTCTCCTATCTCAAAATCTCCCTCATTTTTAACAATGCCACTAAAGCTAATCTGTTCTGTGCTTAGGTTTCTCTTGTTTTCAAGTTTATAAAGCTTGACCTCTTTTGTGTATTTGTCAACAACTGCTATGGAGAGCCCCGACATTAGAAGCGTTACCAAAGTAACGGAAAATATCATGGCAGCCACTGTGCCTTTTTTCTCTTGTTGCAGTGCAAGATAAATGCCTCCTACAAAAACAAGAAGTCCGATACTAAAAGCTAAGTAGTGCCAAAAGTTAAAAAGTGTACTCATCTGCAATCTGCTCCAAGGGTCACGTTATAGTCGCCACCATAGGTAAATGGGTCGATAATTATCTTTATCTCTCGCTCTGCGCCCATAGGGATATCTTCTTCCACTATCGACATATTGGCAATAGGCTTTAATCTTCTGACATAGTCTTTCAAAGCATTGCCACTCACTCGGTACGCTTTTGCGCTTACTTTGCAACTTTTAAAGTCTCTGTCTGAGAGATTTTTGAGTGTTCCATAGACAACTGCTGCTTGTGTAAAGGAGAGTTTTTTCTGACTTAGAAGTGTTATCTCATTTTTAAAGAGGTAGTCATGCATGGCTGTATATCCAAAAGTTGCACCGCCTAAGAGCAGCATAAAAGCAAAAAAGATAAGCGAGAGGGCAAGGGAAAGTTTACGGCGAAAAACAATCCCTAAAATAACAAAAAGAAGAAAAAGAGCCAGCAAACTTCCAAAAAGAATATAATCATAAAGGATAAGATTTTGGATAAATTCGCTTACTCTTTGCATAGCTACTTAAGCATCTCTTGCGTTTTTCTCAGCGATTCCGCTCATGCCAAATCTACGCGCAAGCTCTTGCTTGACTCTATCCGGAGAGATATTTTTTGCAGCGAGAGCTACAAGAACGTGGTAAGTCAAGTCTGCTGCTTCATAGATAATCTCATGTGTATCGTTGTCTTTACATGCAAAGCTAAATTCGCCTGCCTCTTCTACAACTTTTTTCAAAATTGCATTGTCGCCTTTGCTGAGAAGTTTTGCTGTCCATGAGGTGGATGGGTCGGCGTTTTTACGTTCTTGGATAGTGTGGTAAAGAGTGTCGATAACGCCATAGAGCGCTTCACTGCTCACCTCTACTTCACTCTCTATCGCTCCGCTCTCAAGCTCTGTAAAAAAGCATGACGGACGTCCTGTATGACACGCTACGCCGTGTTGTGTAACTTTTATAAGAAGCGTATCGTTATCGCAATCTATATTAAAAGAGTGGATGTCTTGGATATGTCCGCTGCTCTCACCTTTTTTCCAGATGCGCTGTTTAGAGCGTGAGAAGTAGTGCGCTACTCTGGTTTGAAGCGAAAGTGAAAGTGCTTCTTTGTCCATGTATGCCATCATCAAAACTTCATTGGTATGCACATCTTGGACGATAACTGGCAAAAGTTCTATCTTTTGCCAGTCTATTTTGTTGATAATCTCTTGCATCTCTCTACTTACTCTGCAGCCGTTGATGTTCTTTGTTTAGCGTCTTTCATATCCACCCAGATATTTGGCGTTGAACCACCCGGTGTTAGGAAAATCTTCGCATCTTTGTTCTCTCTAAGTGCTTCGTTAAACTTGCCTTGAATTTGAATCTGCTCTAGCTTTAAAAGGTCGGGAGTTAAAGATTTTGAGATAAGGTAGTTTGCTTTTGCTTTTGCTTCTGCTTCGATGGTCACCGCATCTGCTAAACCTTGCGCCTCAATCCTTGCTTTTTCAGCGATACCTCTTGACTCTGCTGCACGTCTAAGTGCTTCTTGTTCAGCACGCTGTACCTCTTGTTCGGCACGTTGTACTTGCTGTTTTGCAATTTGTACGTTTTCTATCTGCTCTTTTACTTTTGGAGGAAGAACTATCTCTCTAAGCTGTATAGACTGTAAATCAGCCGGCGCATTTTCTAATCCTACTACGCTTTTTCTGATACCAGTTTCTATGTCAGCGGCGATGTTATCTCTCATCTGTGGGAGAACCTCTGCATCATACTTACCAACAACATTACGCACGATATCTCTTACGACGGGGTTGATAATCTTATCTTCCCAGCTAAAGCCCCAGTTAGAGATAGTTTGCGCCGCATACTGCGCATTGAGTCTGTACTGAACAGTAAGTTCAATGGCAACTGGAAGTCCGCGCTTATCTAAAACCGTAATAGCAGGTTTTGCGTTGATGCCAGAAGATACGCTTCCGCCGCCTGCTTCTATGCTTGAAGCATAGTTGATGATACGCACTTTTGTATCAACGATATAGACTTTTTGAATCACAGGCAAAATAAAATGAAGTCCTGGAAGAAGTGACTGGTCAGAGTACTTTCCGTTTGTGCTAAGGATACCGCGTTCACCCTCTTCGATGATGGTAAATGGCTTTGCCAAAACAAGCACTAACACGATAGCGATGAGAAAGTAGGTAAGCCCTGCTTTGCCGCCACCAAAATTAAAATCTATCTTTGGCATTTGTGGCATGTTAGCACCGCCGCCATTACCGCTACCGCCATTACCATCTGTACCGCCAGACTTTTTCTCGAAACCTTCACCTTGGCTCTTCTTTTTGTTAAAATAGTCATTCATATCTGAAGCCATTGTTATGTTTTCCTTCATTTTTTATATTTCCTTCATTTTTTACTAATGTTTTGCACTTAGTCAATATACGTCAAATAGTGCTCATACTTTTTATCTCTACCAAAAACAACATCGAAATATTTGCTTTGGAGTTTCTCTGTCATCTCGCCACGTGCGCCACATCCGATATCTCTACCATCTACATGACGCACTGGAGTTATCTCAGCTGCCGTTCCTGTCAAAAATGCCTCATCGGCGATATAAACTTCTTCTCTGCTCATACGGCGGCGTTCTACTTTGATGCCCATGTCCGTTGCAAGTTCAATCACTGTTTTTTGTGTGATAGACTCAAGCGAGTTGTCATTTGGAGGAGTGATAAGTACGCCATTTTTTACCATAAAAAAGCTCGCACCGCTTGCTTCTGCAACATACCCTTGATCATCCAAAAGAAGTGCCTCTTCATAACCGCAATCGATAGCCTCATACTTTGCCATTTGCGAGTTTAGGTAGTTTGCAGTCGCTTTTGCTTTGCCCATGTTTGATGTGTTTGCAGGTCTTGTCATAGAGACGATTTTGAGTTTGATACCTTTTTTCATCCCCTCTTCGCCAAGATAAGCACCCCACTCCCATGCAGACATAACCGTCTCAACAGGTGCGTTTTTGTGATAAACCCCCATAACACCGTAACCCAAAAATGCAAAAGGACGGATGTAAACATTGTCACCCGTAAACTCATTGCGTCTAAGAAGTTCTAACTGCGCTTCGTTCATCTCTTCAACACTATAAGGGATGTTGATAAGGGTCATTTTTGCAGACTCTTTAAGTCTTTTTGTGTGGTCGTTCAGACGAAAAATAGCATACCCTTTTTCGGTTTTGTACGCTTTTGTTCCCTCGATAACGCCGTTTCCATAATGGATAGTGTGTGAGAGAACATGCACCTTTGCATCATCCCATGCCACAAACTTTCCATTCATCCAAATATACTTCGCTGCATCCATCTGTTTCTCCGATAATTATTACAAAAAATTGAAGTATTTTATCCAAAATGACGTTTATATTGCATTAATCTGTGAAAGAGTGGCAACAGAAGAGAAAGGTCTGTTGCCGTTTTTAGGAGAAAAAGGAGAATTTTGAGAATTTGAATATCGTGTTTGTTATCTAGGCTTTAAAAAGCCTAGAAGTAGTTGTTACCATTTTACTTCTGTAGTAAGCATGTAAACGTCTTTAGATTCGCCAGAGTCATACTTTGTTGTTGCACCACTCTCTTCTTCTATAAACTTTGCAGAACCGATAAATGATACATACTTGTTATATTTGTATGCTAAAGCAGCAATCATTTTTGTGCCTTCAGTGCTTGAACTCATATTGCTACCATTTACCGCTGTATCATCCCATTTATAGTCATCGTATCTACCGATGATTGTCCAATCTTTCATTGGACGTATTTCAGCATTTACAGAGAAAAGATCATATTCACGTTTATCCCAGCCAGTAACAGCTGTTGTATTTCCACCGCGAGCTTCATCTTCAGCAGTTACATACTGAGCAGCGATTAAGAAAAGTGGTTGATTATATACTGCATGGATACCGTAGAATGCTCTATCATATTCAACTTTTAGAGCAGAGTTGCTTGATTGATCAAATTCACCTTTATCATCTTTATGGTTTGCTGACAATAGACCAAAAGTAGAGATATGTGCATAACTATCTTTTGTACGATCTTGCTTACCTACTTTTTTACCGCTTCCGATTAGGTGACCAGTTAAACGCCACTCAACTGAAAGTTTCTCATCATTTTCTTGATTTGCTCCACCTTTATCAGCATGGTAACCCTCACCGTTAAATATACCTATTTCAGAAGAGAACACATCTGTTTTAGTCTTGAAGTTAACACCAAGGTCTGCAGAGTTTACAAGGTCAACACCTGACTCTGTCGCTGTACCTTTTTCTTCAAGAGCAACTTTGTTAAATGAGCGATAGAACCATCCATTATGCTCCTCATAGTCAATCCATGGGCGGTGAGCGATACCAAACTCAACTCCAGTGTAAGGAAGAATACCATCTAAATAAAGATAAGCATATTTTACGAATACTTCTGAGTAGCCTTTTGTCTTACCGTCAGTACCTGGGTCAGAAGCAAGTTCTTTTGTTGCGTCAAATGTTACACGCCAGTAGTCTTTATCGTTAAAGAAACCTTTTACCTGAACATAGTTTCTTCTCATCTCAAAACCACCTGAGTTTCCAGCGTAATTTGACTGGTCTCCGCTTGGTACATCCAATCTAGTAGTAGGGCGCGTATTTGTATAACCAAAATAGTGAGTACCACTAAACTCTAAACTTTTTGCTTTAGAAAGAACTGAACTCTCTTTGTTTTCGATAGCAATACGATCTGGCGCAGAAGTAGTAAATACTTGCCCTTTTTCATCTACATAAAACTGCTGTGCAGCACTTAAAGCCGTTGCGCTCACTGCTAAAGCAGCGATTGTCGATAAAACGATTTTTTTCATTTTTCATTCCCTTGTTTTTTTGTATGAGAAGTATAAAATGATTAGATTACGAAAGGATTACAAAAAGTGTCTCAAAAATGAGATTT
>DKFQ01000045.1 GCA_002452425.1 Sulfurimonas sp. UBA6792
GAGCTTTTATGGCTTGCCGTCGCACTCACGCTCTACTCAGGATTTGAGTATCTTTGGGGATTTAGAACTGCACTTTTAGGAGTTAAAAAAGCATGAGTTTTTTAGTATCGCTTCTCGTCCTCTCGGCACTTATCTTTTTTCATGAGCTTGGACACTACCTTGCAGCCCGCAGAATGGGCGTAAAAGTAGAGGTTTTTAGCATAGGTTTCGGTGCGAAAGTTGCCTCTTTTCATAAGTGGGGCAATGAGTGGCGGCTTGCACTCATCCCGCTTGGCGGCTATGTCAAGATGAAAGGGCAAGACGACAGCGACCCGACCAAAAAAAGCTATGACAGCGACAGTTACAATGTCAAGACACCGCTACAAAAGATGTTTATCCTCTTTGCAGGACCGCTTGCAAACTTTATTTTAGCTTTTGTTCTTTACTTTGTCATAGCTCTTGGCGGACCAAATATCCTCTCTCCCGTTATCGGTCAGATAGTCAAAGATTCTCCCGCATTTACGGCAGGCTTGGAGACTAACGACACTATCCGCTCTATCAACGGCACGGCTATAACAAAATGGGAAGAGATGGCAGAAATCATCGAACATGCCGATGGAACACTCAACTTTGAGGTTGAGAGAGCCGGCTACATACACTTTATAGCCGTTGCGCCAAAAATAACTCAGACAACAAATATGTTTAACGAGGTCATAGAGAAAAAGATGATAGGCATAGGAAGTGCGGGAGCAACGCACAAACTCTCGCTTGGGTTGGAAGAGACGCTCTCTTATGCCACAAACCAAACTATCCACGCTTCCACCCTTATCTTTACGGGGCTTAAAAAACTCCTCTTTGGCGAAGTGCCTGCAAATGAGCTAGGCGGCGTTATCTCCATCGTCAAACTTACATCAGACGCAACAGATGCGGGATGGATGAGCGTACTCTTTTTTGCGGCTCTCATCTCCGTAAATCTCGGAGTTCTCAACCTCCTCCCCATCCCCGCACTCGATGGCGGACACATTATGTTTAACCTCTATGAATTTCTATTTAGACGGGAAGTAAACGAGGAAATTATGGTAAAACTCACTATCGCTGGGTGGGTCATACTCATAGGACTTATGGGGCTTGGACTTTATAATGATATCAACAGACTTATAGGATGAAAAAATGAACAAAGAAGAGTACAAAATTTATATAGACGATGTGATTAGAAGAGTTGAGTTTGCTAGAGTGCGTTTTGATGAGAAACATATAGTCAAGATTGTAGCTATCAGCAAATACTCCACCGCAGATGAGATAAAAGCACTCTACGAGATAGGTCAAAGGGCTTTTGGAGAGAACAAAGTTCAGGATTTAAGAGCAAAAAGTACAGAACTTGAGGAGTTGCCGCTTGAGTGGCACTTTGTGGGAAATCTGCAAAAAAACAAAATCAACAATCTGCTTGACATAAACCCTGCCCTTTTTCAAGGACTTGATTCGTTAGAGCTTGCACTTGAGCTTCAAAAAAAGCTAGAAGCCAGAGAGATGACGCTTGATGCACTTTTGCAGATAAACTCCGCAAAAGAGGAGTCAAAGCACGGTGTTATGCCAGAAGTTGCAGTTGAAATTTACAAACAGATACAAAATGAGTGTCCAAATATTCATCTAAAAGGTGTTATGAGCATCGGTGCACATACGGAAGATAAAGCGGTTATAAAAAAGAGTTTTGAGACTACTTACAACATCTATAAGCAGCTAGAGGGTGCAACCATCTGCTCAATGGGCATGAGCGGTGATTTTGAACTTGCCATCGAGTGCGGCTCAAATATGGTTCGCCTTGGCTCTGTTATGTTTAACAAATAACTCCTCAAAAAGAGGAGTTAAAAAACTACTGCATAACCTTTCTCGCATTTAGCGGTTGCACAGGTCTGTTGTTTGCATGTCCCATCACATCAAAGAACTTCTTTACCTGCTCTTTTGAGATCGTTGCATACTCCTCAAGTACTAGCCATCTTACCCCTTCGCTGCACGGTGGTGTTGTCAAAGAGCCGTTAAATCTATAATAATCTCTCTCTTTTGGAAGCATCTCGCTTATCATCGCATCGCTCAAGCCGCATGCTGCTTTTTCATCTGCTTTTTGAGGCATTTTTGACCAAATTTTGCTGATAACATTGTTCTCTTTGCCCTCTTCAAACATCAGTGCCACAACAGCCAACTCACCATCTTTTGAAGCGTGAACGAAATGTGCTTCAAAAGGAAAACTTTTGCCCTCAATCGTATTTTCACTCGGTGTATGAAAGTGGAACTGCTTTAAGTAAAAAGTGATTCCATCAACGGTTATGCTGCTTCCATCTTCGACATTTACTTGGATGGTGTGCCCATTGTTAATCACGCTATTTGCTTTCGTTTTGTAGTCAAACTTGATTTTTTCAAGTCCTTTTGTTGCAACCACTCCGCTTTTTGAGATATCGATTGGCGATTGGGATTTTCCATGTTTACACGTACCATACTCTGGAGACAAATCTCCCCACTTCTCAGGTGCTTCATGCCCTGTATAACCCCAATGTGTTCCATGACCGCCTGCTAAAAGCGAACTACTTAGTGCTAATGCACATAAACTACCTACTAGTATTTTTTTCATTATTTATCTCCTATTTTGATAGATTATTATATCTTTTAAAAATAAAATTTCACTACAATAGCGCATGAAAAAAATAATAAAATACAATCTTATCGTCATTGGTGCAGGGGCTGCCGGGATGATGGCTGCCATCACTGCTGCAAGAGATGGCAGAAGTGTGCTGCTTTTAGAGAAACTTCCACAAGTTGGCGCAAAACTCAAAGCCACGGGTGGTGGACGATGCAACCTTACAAACACCCTCTCCAATGAAGATTTTATGGCTAAGTTTGGTCGCAACGGTCGCTTTATGCAAGATGCACTTAGAGTGTTTGACTATAAAGCCTTAATAGAGTTTTTAGAAAGCATTGGTGTTGCGACGCATGCACCCGATGGCTTTCGAATTTTTCCCACTTCTCACTCTTCACAAACAATTTTATCGGCTTTTGAAAATGAGATGCAGCGTCTTGGTGTAGAAGTTTTAACATCGCAAAAAGTTCAAAAAATTCTGCATTTACACAACAGCGTAACAGGTGTAGAGACAAATGAGGAGATATTTTATGCCAACAATGTCGTAATCGCCACGGGCGGGCTTGGGTATCCTACTCTTGGAGCAGAGGGAGAGGGACATGAGATGGCAAAAGAGCTTGGGCACAAAGTAACAGAGCTTCACCCAGCTATGATGCCGCTTCACGCAAAAGAGGAGTGGGTGGCTGCTTGTCGTGCCGATACGATTGCAAAAGTTGAACTTAAAGTTGCCATAAAAAAACATAGCAAATTCAGAGCTACCGGAGATTTGATTTTTACAAAAAATGGCATAAGAGGTCCTGTCGTACTTGATGCGGCAAGAGAGATAACCCCGCTTTTGAACGAATACGGTGAAGTTCCTCTGCTTCTTAATCTCACCAAAGGGATGAACGAGGAGCAAATCACAAAACACCTCAAAGATGCAGCAACAAAAAATCCACAAAGCACCATGTTAGAACTTATCACGACATTGCTTCCTGCTGCACTATCAAATGAGTTGTGTCACCTAGCCCAAATCGATGCGCAAACAACCTACAAGAAAATCTCAGGAGCGCAAAGAGCAAAACTGATAGAGCTTCTTGCTTGGACACCGCTCACGGTTATCGGGCATGATGGGTTTAAAATGGCGATGATTACCCGCGGCGGCGTTGATTTAAAAGAGATAGACCCAAAGACCATGCAGAGCAAACTTATAGATGGATTGTACTTTTGCGGAGAGATTATGAATCTTGATGGTCCATGCGGAGGATACAACCTACAGTGGAGTTTTTCTAGCGGGTATCTCGCCGGTCAGCTTAAAAACTAAGCTTATATAAAAACATCGTTTTTGGAAGTGAGGCTTCAGCCTCGTCTATTCTTTAGTACGAAGCTTGAGGGGGTTTACGGGACTAAAGTCCCACTTCCTACGAGAAAGTAAATTCTGTTAGTAAAAGTAGCGTATAGAAGCAAAACCGTACGCTTTTGTCTGCTCTATCATGGCAACATGTTCCCCAGTCACGATGCCGCCAAGAGCGAAAACTTTGATATCACAAATCTCTAAAACTTCTCTCAAATCCTCTATCCCCTTTGGCTCTCCTTTGTTCGGTGAAGCAAAGATAGGGCTGTAAGTCACAGCATCGGCTCCCAACATCTGCGCTCTTAAAACCTCTTCATGCGTATGCGTGCTTATGATTACAAAAAGCCCCATTTTTTTGGCTTCTGCTACCATGTCAAACTGGCTTGAAGTCAGATGTACACCACTTGCGCCGAGTTTTTTTGCCAAAACACTATCTTGATGCAAGAAAGATTTTACATTTTCAAATTTTTTACACTCCGCAACAAATACAGCAGCAATTTCATCATAATTTTGTGTATTTTTATCACGGTAAAGAACAAAATCCGGTTGATGTTTTTCTATCTGCTTACACAGATTTAAACAAAACTCTCCTGAAGTGTCTCCGTAAAATTCCCGAGATGTCATCAAATATTTTTGCATTTTAAAAACTTTAAGTCCTTAGTCATAAATAACCCCAGCTTCAGCAATAAGAAAATAGCTCTAGTGCTAGGCAGATTTTCGCAGGACTAGTTATACTAATTCAAGAAAATCTAACGACGCTAGTAGGCTATTTTCTTATTGCCCGAAGGGAAGTTTAAAAAGAGGGCTACTGCGAAGTACGAAACTTTTTGCAGCACAATAAGTGCAACTGCAAAGTTTCGCCTCACATTAGCCCTCTTTTTAAGCTTCTGAAGTTGGGGTTATTTATGACTAAGGACTTAATTTTCAATTTTTTTACAACTCTAGGATTATACCTTGTAGCAATTAATAGAGCCATTCGTGACACCTCTGTGACATTTTTCATTAGAGTTTTTTAACTTCTCTTCCTATAAACTACCAAACTTTTATACGCAAGGGGAGAATTATGGTTGAAACTATTTTAAAAAGAGACGGAACACAAAAGGAGTTTTTATCTTTTAAAATTGAAGATGCAATCAAAAAAGCATTCAAATCCCAAAACGTCACATACGATAGCACGGTTTTTTTCAATGTTCTTGATCAACTCAAAAGCAAGAGAGTTGTAGCCGTTGAAGACATCCAAGATATGATAGAAAAAGAGCTCTATAAAGCTCGCTATTTTGATGTTATGCGTTCTTTTATGATCTACCGCCATACACACAAGATGCAAAGAGACAGCATCTTAAGTGAAGATACAACTTATATCAACTCCACGCAAACCATAGAAGAGTACATTTTAGGAACAGACTGGCGTATCAAAGCCAACTCAAATACAGGCTACTCCAATGCAGGACTTGTCAACAACACGGCAGGCAAAGTCATAGCAAACTACTGGCTTGACAAGGTTTACTCCAAAGAAGAAGGATACGCTCACCGTAACGGCGACTACCATATCCATGACCTTGACTGCTTAACCGGATACTGTGCGGGATGGAGTTTAAGAGTTCTTTTGGATGAGGGCTTTAACGGCGTGAGAGGAAGAGTTGAGAGTGACGCTCCAAGACACTTCCGTGAAGCTTTAGGGCAAATGGCAAACTTTTTGGGAATTTTACAAAGTGAATGGGCAGGTGCGCAGGCATTTAGCTCTTTTGACACATACTTGGCACCTTATGCTTTTAAAGACAAACTTCCATTTAATGACATCAAAAAAGCGATAAGAAGTTTTGTATATAATCTCAACGTACCTGCTCGTTGGGGACAGTCGCCTTTTACAAATATCACGATTGACTGGACAGTACCACAGGATCTTAAAGACCAGATTCCTACATCCAAGCAGGTGCATCTTTTTAAAAATATTCTTGATAGTGAACTAGAAGAGATGGCGAAGCAAAGAGGTGTGAACTCTTTAGAGAGCATGACGTATAAAGATTTTCAGCCTGAGATGAATCTTATCAACCGTGCATACTATGAGATTATGACTGAGGGCGACTTAACTGGACAGCCCTTTACATTCCCTATACCGACAGTAAACATCACGGAAGATTTTGACTGGTATGGTGAAAACACTGACATCTTGTTTGAAAACACGGCAAAAGTAGGCTCTTCTTACTTTCAAAACTTTATCGGCTCGCAGTATAAGCGTGACGCAAATGGCAATCTTGTTCCAAATGAAGAGGCATACAAACCTGGACATGTCCGCTCGATGTGTTGCCGTTTACAGCTTGACTTAAGAGAGCTTTTAAAGCGCGGCGGCGGGCTTTTTGGAAGTGCAGAGATGACAGGTTCTATCGGAGTTGTCACTATCAATATGGCTAGACTTGGTTTCTTGTATAAAGGCAACAAAGAGGGTCTTTACAAACGTCTTGATGAGCTTATGCTACATGCAAAATCTACACTAGAAAAGAAGCGTGTATTTATCCAAGAGATGTATGAAAGAGGTCTCTACCCTTATACAAAACGCTATTTACCTGGGTTTAGAAACCACTTCTCAACTATCGGTGTAAACGGTATCAATGAGATGATAAGAAACTTTACAAGTGACAGTTACGACATCGCCGACAAGCGTGGCGAAGAGTTTGCAATTGAGCTTCTTGAGTATATCAGAGACAGAATGGTTCAGTTTCAAGAGGAGACAGGTAACCTCTACAACCTTGAAGCAACACCTGCAGAGGGGACAACGTACAGATTTGCAAAAGAGGACAAGAAGCGTTATGGCGGCTCTATCATCCAAGCTGGAATGGGTGACAACATCTACTATACAAACTCTTCTCAAATACCGGTTGATTTGACAAATGACCCGTTTGAAGCTCTTAGACTTCAAGATGATTTGCAGTGCAAATACACGGGCGGAACAGTACTTCACCTCTATATGCAAGAGAAGATCAGCTCCACAGAAGCGTGCCGTAAGCTTGTGAAAAATGTTATCACGAACTTTAGGCTTCCATACATTACAGTTACTCCGCTCTTCTCGGTGTGTCCAAAACATGGCTACATCCCTGGAGAGCATGAGTACTGCCCTAAGTGTGATGAAGAGTTACTTAGTAATGTTGTTATTGCATCGTAAATCTCGAAAAACTTGTTTTTCGTAGCTTTAGGGGATTGCAAAGGACTTCAGTCCTTGCCACTTTATGGGCTTTGCTCATAAAGTGCGTAACATCAAATTTAAAAAGGAGGTGAAAAAATGAGTAAGAATGAAGCTTTGGCTATGTTAAAAGACAAAAGACAAAAGTGTACGGTTTACACAAGAGTTATGGGTTATCATAGACCTGTTGAGAGTTTTAATGTAGGGAAAACCGGTGAGCACAAACAGAGAAAACAATTCACTGAGTGCTAAGGTAATCTACGATTTAACAACGTTCACCCACGTGGACTATCCAGACCACCTATCGTGTATAGTGTGGTTTAGTGGGTGCAATATGCGCTGCGACTACTGCTACAACAAAGATATAGTTTTTGCCAAAGACGGTAAGTACAGTTATGACGATATCCTCGATTTTTTAAAAACCAGAGTCGGCTTGCTTGAAGCAGTTGTTTTATCTGGCGGCGAAGCTACTTCACACGAACTGCTACCATTTTGCCGCGAGATAAAAAAACTGGGTTTTAAAATCAAACTTGACACCAATGGCACAAACTTTTCCACTATAAAAGAGTTACTGGATGCAAATCTTTTAGACTATGTAGCACTTGACTACAAAGCCCCTAAGGATAAATTTACACAAATTACCCACTCCAACAAGTTTGACGAATTTTCCAAAACACTTGATTATCTTATGGAGACAAAAACAAATTTTGAAGCAAGAACCACACTACACGCCGATTTGTTAAATGAAGAAGATATCAACACCATCATAAAAGACCTAAAAGAGCGTGGCTACGCAAACACCTACTACATCCAAGAGTTTTTAGACACCGGAGTAAACATAGGCAACCTCAAAAGCCCAAAAAACAAAATCAACAAAGCACTGCTTCAAAATGATTTAGAAATCGCTTTTAGATGAGTTTACTTAAAACTATACACAAATCATCAAGTTTTCCAAGATTTAAAAGCTTTTTGTCATTTGTTATAAATGTAGCGCATTGAGCTCTTAGTCCACTATGTAGGACTATCAAGTCTTCAAAATCATCAAAAACTCCATCAAAAAAACTTTTTTTGGCTAGTTGAAAATCGTTATGATTGAGATAAAGAGGAGTTATTTCAGCACAAAGTGCATCGATTGCCTCGATAACCAATTTTGCGTCAACTTTTCTTTTTTGGGTCAAATGGTAGTAAATCGTAGTGATGAAATCACCTGAAAAACAGAACTCTTTATCTGTGCTGTCTTTATTTTGCATATACCAATCTATGGAGTTTTTTGAGGTGTTTCTTGTAGAATCAAGCAAATCTAAACAAATATTTGCATCAAGAAATACTTTCATGATATCCCTTTTTTATCTGTTTAAAATCCTCATCTCCTATCTTGCCATCAAGCATACCTATAAAACTTCCCGTTCTTTTTGAGGCGATATGCTCAACAGTATCGACTAGCGTAGGATCTTTGGCGATAGCTTGAAAATAGAGATTGATAGCCTCCGTTAAGTTTTTATGCTTTTGTTTTAAAACATCCGTTGCTTTATCAACTATGTCACCATCCAACAGAAAGTTTTTTCTCACTCGCATTGCATTCATGGGTTGCCTTTTGTATGTATTTTATTTATACATATAAGTATAACACATAAATATCTAAAAGCTATTGCTTCATTAAATTTTTAAATTCGTACTATTTGTAGATACGATAATAATTATTTTGATAAAATATACCTATGGAAAATAAACTTAACAAAAGAGAGCGTTACAAGGCGCAACTCAGACCAATAGATTATTATAAAGATTTTGAAAACATAGATTTTGAGAGTCTTAACGAGGGAGATAGATACTATCTTCAGGATTTTGGCATCTTTAACACAAGTTTTTTGGAAGATGAATTTACTATCCGTATCCGCGTTGCCGGAGGACGCATAAGTGCGGATGATTTTCAAAAAATAGCAGATATCACACAAAAGTATAACCTTACGATTATCCTGACAGCAAGAGGCGGCTTGCAGCTTCACGGCGTTTGTGCGGAGGATGTTTTAGAGATTCATCAGAGCATCAATGCTTTGGGTGTTACGACATGGCAGAGTTTTGGAGACAATGTACGAAATATCGTCACGGATGCGTATGACGGATGTGGAGCATTTAGCGAGATAGAGACATATCCACTCATCATGCAGATGAATGAGCATATCATCAAAAATCCTCGCTATGTTGGGATGCTTCCACGTCGTGTTTCTGTTGGGATTTCAGGAAATAGTGCAAACATTACCTCTTTTTTTGCAAACGACCTCTATTTTGCATTGGCACAAAAAGATGGCGCTTTTGGATTTAACGTCTATATGGGCGGAAAAAACACGGAAGTGGCGCAAAATGCAGATATCTTTTTAAAAGAGGATGAAGTTGTTTCTTTTTTCAAGGCTCTTGTTGAAGCTTTTTATCTTCATGGCTCTCGCTTTTCACGTGCAAAAACCCGTATCTTTCATATGATAGAAGAGCTTGGGATGCCCACTCTTAAGGCGTATATCCAAAGTGAGTATAAAAAAGAGTTTCAAAGTGCAGGAGAGCTTGTTTTAGAAAAAGCGAAATTCTCTGAGTTTCATACGCTAAAAGATGGCACATTTGGCTTTTGCTACCAAACAGATTTCTCACGCCTTACAACTAGCGAGATAAAAGAGATAGCCTCATACGCAACACAAAACGGACTTCAAATCCGCTTTGGCATGGATCAAAACATCTATCTAATCGGGCTAAAAGAGCCATCTATCCCGCTAAAGTCAAAAGCTCTTAGCGATACTATAGTAGCATGTGCGGGCAACCTCTGCCCTTATGCCGTTTGGAGCATCAAAGATGAGACATCCTATCTTCCTCTTGCAAAGATAAATGAACACCGCATACAAGTCGGTTTTTCAGGATGTGCAAAAGGGTGTGGGCGCCATAGACATACCGATATCGGGCTTATTGGTCTTAAAACCAACAACTTTGGAGACACCGAGGGCGGGGCTAGAATCTTTATCGGGGCGCAACACTCTACGGGTGGTATAGCTGCAAGACAACTCTTCTCCATGGTACCATTTGTCTATCTTGAAGGTGTTGTTTCACTGCTTATAGAGTTTTTTGAGAGGAGCGGATGCGCTGATTTTGAAGAGTTTGCCGCAAAAGTACTAAACAACTACTCCGAAGAGTTTGTCTCTCTTTGGGTTTTGGCAAATCTTGAGACTTCAAAAAAAGCAGAACTTCCGCAAAGAGCGTCAACGACAACATTTGAAGAGGAAAAAGAGCTTTTAAGCGAGGAGTTTGCGGAGCTTGACTTTTGGGAGCATGTGGACGAGAGTTTTTTCAATGCGGTAAGTTATCTCTCTAAAAAACTCTGGACGATAGAGGGGGAAGACCCTCATTACAAACCAAAGATAGAGAGAACTAACTTTCGCTAATGAGTTGATACCCAAAGCCTTTTATATTTTTGATAAGATTCTTTGAGGTTTTTTCACGAAGGCGTTTGATGAAGGTTCGTACCCGCTCATCACTCGCTTCACTCCCCCATAAACTCTCCTTTATAGAGGTCTCATCAAGCGTTTTGTTTTTGCTCTGTAAAAGAAGTGTTAAAAATTTAATCTCATTTTTTGTTAAAGCAACATATTTGTCATTTTTATAGAGCGAATTGGTCGTTTTGTTGAAAATAAAGCACTCATTGAGCTTTACTACCCTGTTTTGGATTTTAGAGGTGATAGAGTTTATATACTCCAAAATATCCTCTGCATGGTATGGCTTTAAAAAATATTTGCTCACTCCGGCATCTATAGCACCAAAGAGTTTCTCTTTTTCGCTAAATGCGCTCAGTACGATTATTGGGATGCTTGTATTTACCTCTCGTATCTCTTTTGCCATCTCCAGCCCAGTCTTATGTGGCATCATGATGTCCGTGATGACGATATCTGGTTTGATTTTTCTAAACAGCTCCATCCCCTCCACACCGTCTTTTGCGATAGTAAAACTGTGAAAACTGTCTCCTATCGCCTCTTTTAAAAGCCTTGCAAGGCTCTCTTCATCTTCAACAAGGAGGATTTTAAGCTCTTTTAATGTTCTCTTCTTCATCTCTATCCAATGGAATTTTTATGCTAAATATACTACTTTTTTTACTACTTTTCACATCAAGCGTACCGCCAAGCCCCTGTTCGCAAATCATCCGTGACATAAAAAGCCCAAGTCCCGTGCCTCGGCTTTTGTGCTTTGTAGTAAAGTAGGGCTCAAAAATCTTCTCGATATTCTCTTTTGCGATGCCCCCTGCATTATCTGCCACCTCAACAACCACAAAAGCACCGCTTTTTTTCACACGCACCACAATCTCTCGCAAAAGAATACTGTTGTGATTAAAAGCATCTTTGGCATTGTTAACAAGGTTGATTATGACCTGCGTAAGCTCATTGGAGATTCCAAGTGCGTAAGCATCTTGAAGCTCTCTTTTGACTGTAATCATCTCCTCTGCCAAAACACTCTCTAAGAGGGTAAGTGCCTCCTCGGCACTCTCTTTGACGTTAAAGCGATGTTTTTGCTTATTTGGAGAGAAAAAGTTTGCAAAATCATCGATTGTTTGCGACATATTTTGTATCGTGTGTCTGCTCTCATCGTAAAATCTTGAAAAGTCATCGCTGTTTTGCACAAGTGCCGCTTTTTTCATGTTGAAAAGCGTAAGGCTTAGCTCTGTTAATGGCTGTCTCCACTGATGGGCAATGTTGGCGAGCATCTGCCCCAAACTTGCGTGACGTGACTGCCAAAACATCACACGCTGTTTTTGCTCATTTTTTGCCACCTCATCATTTATACGCTTTTGGAGATTTTCATTGAGCGCAACAAGCTCTCGTGTCTGCTCCTCCACCCTCTTCTCAAGATTTCTATTAAGCTCCTCATACGCCGCCTCTTTTTGCAAAAGTTCTTCTCGCAAAAGTAGCTCTTTTGTCACGTCATAGCGAATCGCCACATACTCAACGATATTTTTTTCCTCATCAAGAATGGGTATGATAGTCGTGTTGACATAAAATGTAGAGCCGTCTTTGGCAAGATTTTTTACCGTATCTTTATAGACTTCTCTTTGGCTTATCGTCTCCCAAAGAAGCTCAAACTTCTCTTGTGGCACATCAGGATGGCGTACGATGTTATGGTTTTTTCCAAGCAGCTCTTCTTGTGTATAGCCGCTTATTTTGCAAAACTCATCATTGGCAAAAGTGATAATCCCGTTGGCATCCGTTTTAGAGATAATATTGCTATTTTCGATAGCTTCTTTGTACTGTTTAAGCATAGAGACTCTTGCTAAAAGATTTTTGGTCATTTTTTATTATCCTCAAGAATTTTTAAACTAACCAAAGAGAGTCCAAACTCTCTCTCATCGCTCCCCTCTAGCTTCTCTTTTAAAACAAATGGTTTTGGCGGAATTATCTCTATCGTATTTGCTTTATTTTCATTTTCAAAAGATAGCAGATGCTTTCTAGGCTCTTTGTGTTGCGGCGTAAACTCTTGTATGTTCCCACCAACCACAACTTTGACAACATTTCCGATGTTTTCCCCATAAGCCCCACAAACAAGCTCGAGTTTAAATTTTTTAGGAAGCGGCTCTACAAATGTAAAAAGCGCGCTTGGATGGAGCTGTGCATCTGTCCATCGTCCAAACTTCTCCGCATACGAGACACCCTCTATATTTTTCAAAAAGTTTGGATACCCCTCTTTTTTAAATACTATTGCATCTTTTATGGAAGCTGGGTAACTTACTCCATTTGCTTTAACCATATTTATCTTTTCTAATACCTTGTTTATATCATATATCTGAGTCAAATCTTCGCTCTCATCGCCAATTTTATACTCTCTCAAAGGGTTTATGCCTTGAACTTGATAATATTGTCCTACCACACCCTCTGCAACACAATACTTCTTTGGGATATCTGCATCAAAAATATAATTAAGTCTCTCACATCTATCTACCCACAAAAACTTCTCATTTTCCTGAAAATGTTCCAACTGTTCATAAAGCTTCCAAGCACGATTAAACTCAAAATATGGCTCTACACTATTTTGCAAAATCTTAAACAAAACAGGAAGTCTGTAGTGGTTTTCTCCTACATACACGGACATCTTTTTTAAATCAGTTCTAAAATAGTCTGCCATCTTTGGAAACTTCCAAAAACTCACTATATCCTCTCGCCACTGGTTCAACCGCTTGCCAAAATCCTCAAACATGCCATAAATGGACTCTTTTTCCATTAGATTTCTGCCTAAACCCAAATCTGTATGGATGTTGAGAAAAGAGAGTACCGTTGGGGCGACATCAAAAGGAGTTCCTACCTTCTCCTCTGCCACGTATGCGCTACTCTGCGGGTCAAAGACAAGGAAGAGATTGCGTCTATTTTGTGCTTTGTCCAACTTCTCTTTAGCCGTATTTCTCATCGCCAAATGATCTGAAACCACAACTACAATTGTATCTTTACCATACTTTGACTCTTGTACTTTTTTTATAAAACCAGCGATTAAAAAGTCTGCACATTTTACTGTATTTAGAATCTTGTTAGAACCGTCCATATATAAGTTTTTATTACATGAAGCGGAGAGATGCCCATTTGGATGGTGCGTATCTAGCGTGTGCAAAAAGAGTGCAAACTTATCTTTAGAGGATGAGAGATGTTCAAACTCTTTGTATGCCAACTCAAGAAGCGTATCGTCATATAAGCCCCATCCATTGATGTATCTTTTGTTCTTTACCCGCTTTAGCAGCTTCTCTTTTCCCTCAACACTATCAAAACCATGCGTCTTATAAAATTTATCCATGCCTGAGAATTGGACACTGCTGCCTTGTATCATGCTAAGATAGTAGTCCTCTTTTTTGAGCATGTCTCCTATGCAGAGAGCTTTTGGGTAAAACTTATCTACCCCCTCCATTGAGTTGCCTCCGGATGTCGTAAAGAGCGGGATGGCACACTGTGTGGCGGTAGTACCCGCTATGGTGTAGTCTGTGCCGTTTGTCTGAACGATATTTGTAAACTCAAGAGCATTTTTATCTTGGATAAGCTTACTCATATTTGGCATCAAATCCCCAAATATCTCCTTATCAAAGTAGGTTCTCTCCACACTCTCCGCATAGATGAAGACTATATTTTTCTTGCGTAGTGTCCCGTTAAAATCAGAGGGAAACTTGTAATACTCGTAAAAATCATCTGCCTGTTTGGTGGTCATAGAAAAAAGAAGATTTTTGATGTTGTGCATAGCGGGATGTGTCAAAAATGCCAAAATCAAAAACCCGTTATGCAAAAAGGCTTTTATCTTTTGCGGTTGCACTATAGCGACACTGCCAAGATGGCGGTAGTAAAAAAAAGCCGCCACAAAAAGAGCGACAAAAGCAACAAAAGCAACAGCGATAAGTAGCAGATACTCGCCAAATCCGGCATCACCTACTCCTAAGTTGAGCGTTGCAATGACTGTTTCATTGATTCCGGCACCCGTAAAATAGTTGGCAACAAAATAGGCAATAGTTAAAAAACCATATAAAAAAAAGAGAGACGCATCAAAGAGAACTCTTTTTGAATCTCTTGCCTTATACCTTGTAGTTACGACGGCAAAGAGAAAGAAAAAAATGGATAAAAAGATAATGTTCATCTATACAACAAAGTTATTTTAACTCGCTCCAATTGTCTCCGATGTTAAGGCTAGCTTTGAGCGGAACATTGAGTTGCATAATACTTTGCATAATCTCTTGAAATCTCTTCCCTAAAGTCTCTGCTTCATCCTCATTTGCTTCAAATATCAACTCATCGTGAATCTGCAAAAGCATTTTGGCATCAAGCCCCTCATCATCTATCGCCTTTTGAATTTTGTTCATACTAAGCTTGATAAGATCACTCGCACTCCCCTGAAAAAGGCTGTTAACCGCTTCTCTCTCGTATGCGGCTTTAAACATCGGCGAAGCGTTTGCATAGTCAAAGTAGCGTCTGCGTCCAAGAAGTGTGGCAACATATCCCACCTCTTTTGAAAAATCAACAACAGAGCGNNAAAGCCGCAAAATAGCGCTCAATAATCTCTTTTGCCTCTTTTGTCGTGATACCAAGTGTCTCGGAGAGTTTCTTTTGTCCCATGCCATAGAGCAGTCCAAAGTTGACCGTTTTTGCGATATTTCTCTTAGATGCCGCTTCCTCTTTGCCAAAAAGAGCGATAGCTGTTTGCATGTGGATATCTTTATCCTCTCTAAAAGCGTCCACAAGCACACGGTCTTGCGTAAAGTGTGCAAGAAGTCTAAGCTCAATCTGGGAGTAGTCGATGCCGATGAGTTTTTTGCCCTTGCCTGCCACAAATGCTTCTCGTATCCTTGTACCAAGTTTTGTTCTTGTTGGGATGTTTTGCAAGTTCGGATTTTTAGAACTAAGCCGTCCTGTGGTTGTTCCAGTCTGCACAAAAGAGGTGTGGATACGGCTTGCCTTGTCCTCACGGCTAAGTTTTAAAAGCGGTTCGATATAGGTTGAGTAGAGTTTATAAACCTCACGATACTCTAAAAGATATGGAATAATCTCGTGTGCATCCTGAAGTGAACTAAGCACGCCCTCATCAGTGGAGTACCCTGTTTTCGTCTTTTTACCGCTAGGCAGTCCAAGAGTTTCAAAGAGTACGCCTCCTAGCTGCTGTGTAGAGTTGATGTTAAACTCACACCCCGCCAAAGCGTATATCTTTTGTGTCAAATCTTTTAAACTCTCTTTTGCCTCTCCTAAAAAACTCTCCAAAAAGGAACCATCAACCTCGATACCCTCTTGCTCCATCTTAAGAAGCGTTTTGATAAAAGGAAACTCCACATCTCTTGCCTCTTTAATAAGATGTGATGCCTCTTGAAGTTCCAGCATCTCCAAAAAGAGGTAGTAGAGTTTACGCGTCACATAGGCATCTTCAGCCGCATAGCGACACGCATCTTCAAGCGCCACACTTGCAAATGTTTCGCCTT
>DKFQ01000024.1 GCA_002452425.1 Sulfurimonas sp. UBA6792
TAATATGACCTTTTTCATAAGAGGAGAGAGAACTTACGTCCAAAAGTACAAGAGCATCACTTTGCAGTAGATTCCTAAGCTCATTAGGTTTTAAAAATGCATCATAAGCAAAAAGATTAAGAGAAAAAAGAAAAGCTATAAAATATCTCATGCGATAATTAAAACGTTTGCGTATTTCTAAATTCTGATATCTCTGTTTCAACCATTTCATGAATCATGATTTTAAAAAGATCAGAGATCATATTTGGAGAGACATCTGCTTGAATGGCAGCGTGGCGTACTTTTTGGAGTATGAAATCAACTCTATCCTCTGCCTTAACCTCTTCAATACTGTTTTTAAAAGAGGCAGCTTGGCGTACCAGATGGCTTCTTTGCGATATAAGCGTTACTATCAAATCATCAATCTTATCTATCTCGCTTCTTACCTCTTCAAGGGATGCGCATTTTTTAACTTCTGCCATAGCTGTTTTCTCCATTTTTTAGTAGGGTATAGTAACAAAAAAGAGACAATGATTTCAATTTGGTTTGACTCTTTTTTTTATCTCTTTTGGCAGATGTGCAAAGGGGAACATTTTTATCTCCTCTTTAGTGCCATTTTCATAAACTATCAAATCCACTGTCATCTTTGCAGGATGAAAACGTAAAAGTGTAAAAATGCTTTTTTGCACAACATAAGAGATGTGAAACGCACTCAAATCGATACTTTTTTTCTCTTTTGCCATTTTATTTGAGGTAGATACCCGTCTCTTTTACTTCGATAGCTCCACTCTCTTGAAGTGCCGTCAGTGAGCGCTTAAACTCTTTTTTGCTGAGTCCAAAAACATCTTGAAGCAACTGGGCATCGCTTTTGTAGTTATACGGCATATTTCCCCCACTTTGCTCCAATAAAGCGAGAACTTTTTCAACGGAGGCATCTTTTCTTTTCTCTTTGTCTGCATGCAGCGTAAGGTCGATGCAGCCATCTTTTCTCACTGTCTTAACAAAGGCTCTCTTTTGCATGCCGAGTTCGATTTTTTCAAATATCTCACTATGGTAAATCAACCCCTCATAGCGCTCATTGACGATACATTTAAAGCCAAGCGGAGTTTTTGCTATGATAAGAATAGTGACTTCTTTGCGCGGAGCAAGACCTTTTGGTCGTTTATCAAAAAAGTTTCCTAGCTTTTCACTCCCAACAAGACGGTGAGTTTTTTCATCATAAACAACTTTGAGAAATCTCTTCTCTCCCACCTGAAATGGTGTTTTTTGAAACATGTTTGGAACAAAGAGGTCTTTGGCTAGTCCCCAGTTCACAAATGCACCAAAAGGAGCAGTATCAACCACTTCAAAAAGTGCAAAACCATCAAGCATTGCTTTTGGCTGAAGTGTAGTAGCCACAAGCCTATCTTCTGAGTCTGTATATAAGAAAACATCTATAAGCGTGCCATCTTGCATTGCCTCGGTAATATATGCCTGAGGCAAAAGCACATCTTTTCCATCAAGTGACTCTAAAAACAGTCCATGAGGAGTATGCCTGTTAATACTAAGAGTGTTAATACACCCTAGTTCTAAGTGTTTGTTCTGCTGCATAAAAGCTCCACATTTTGTGATGCATCATTATACCAAACTCAACTTAGTTGTATTTGGTATTATAGCCTTTGAGTTCATTGCGCTTTGGGAATCTTTATAAGAACTGTAGTGCCTATATTTTCAATACTCTCGATTTCTATAGCATAATGGTGAATATCTAAAATCATCTTTACTATCGCAAGACCAAGCCCAGTTCCGCCATTTTTTCGGCAACGGGCTTTGTCGGCTCTGTAAAACCTCTCAAAGACAAAAGGCAAATCCTCTTTTTTTATCCCATGGCCGTTGTCTTCAATCCTCAGCAGGTGCTCTTTGTTGTTTTCATCCAAAGAGATAAATATTTCAGAGCCGTTTTGACTGTAGAGAACTGAGTTTCTTAAAATATTTTTTAGAGCAATCTTTAGAAGTGTTTCATTTGCATGAACTGTTGCTGGGATGATTTTTTTGACAATTATATCTCCGTTTTTTGCCTGAGTAAACTTTTTCATCTCAGATAGAACCTCTGCAATCATCTCATCCAAATATAGTTCTTTAAAATCATTTTTTAGCTCCGCTGTATCTTTTTTGGCAAGAAACAGCAACTGGTTGATGATTTTTTGTATGCTGATACTCTCTTGTAAAACATCTCTTAATATCTCTCTGTACTCAGCAGGCTCTCTGTTTTGCTTTAAAGCCACCTCTATCTCTCCTCTTATGACTGTCAGCGGTGTTTTTAGTTCATGGGAGGCGTTGTTGCTAAAGTCGGTTATTTTGTTGAATGATTCTTCAAGATTGCTAAGGAGCTGATTGAAAGTTGCTACCAATTCATTGATTTCACTTGGAATTTTGTTGGTGTTCACGCGACTTGAAAGATTGTTTGCAGAGATTGATTTGACAGACTCTATAACCTCTTTTACTGGGGAGAGAGTTCTGTTTACAAGCATATTTGCGATAATCAAGAATACTATTAAAAGAATTGGCGTTGCGATTATCAAACCGAAATAGAGTTGTTTTAGGTATGGCGAATTTATATTTTTTTCAATGGCGAGTTGTATAAAAACCTTAGTCTCTTTTTTGTCAAATATCAGCATAGAGCTAACACGGTAAGAACCTTTGTTAAAATAGTATATGCTGCCTTGATGA
>DKFQ01000067.1:0-8082 GCA_002452425.1 Sulfurimonas sp. UBA6792
GCCGACTCTTTCATCACATCGCCCAAACTTCCCGTAAGCTGCATACTTCCTTTGCCTTTGATGCGGATACTCTCGATTTTGAGCACATCACCCCCGACAGCAGTCCACGCAAGACCATTTACAACTCCGACAACAGGGATTTTTGTTGTTTTTTCTATCTCAAAAACTGTTTTATCAAAGTAATCTTTGAGATTTTTTACAGTCAGAGAAACCTTTGACACCTCCGGATGTTCTAAAATCTCCCGTGCCACTTTTCTTGCCATGTTAGCGATACGGCGGCGAAGGTTACGCACACCCGCCTCACGTGTGTAGCTATGGATAAGCTCTTTGAGTGCCACTTTGGAGATGCTCACCTCAGACTTTTTGAGACCATGTTTTTTAAGCTCTTGTGGCAGAAGATATCTTGAAGCTATCTCATACTTCTCTTGCGGCGTGTAGGAGCTGATACCTATAAACTCCATTCTATCACGCAACGGTGCGGGGATATTGCCCACATCATTTGCCGTTGCTATAAAGATAACTTTAGAGAGGTCAATGTTGAAGTTGAGATAGTAGTCTCTAAACTCACTGTTTTGCTCAGGGTCTAGTATCTCTAAAAGAGCCGCAGTCGGGTCGCCTCTTCCACTTTTTGCCACTTTGTCGATCTCATCGAGCACAACTACGGGATTCATCTTTTTGGCACTGATAAGCCCCTGCACTATGCGCCCGGGCATCGCACCGACATAAGTTCTTCTATGTCCTCTTAGTTCGTTAACATCCTCTAGCCCTCCAAGTGCGATGCGCACAAGTGGGCGTTTAAGCGCTTCAGCGATAGAGTTAGCAAGAGACGTTTTACCCACTCCGGGAGGTCCCCAAAAACACAAAATCGCTCCAGAACTATTTTTTATACCTCTTAACTCCATCAGCTCTTTGACGGCAAAAAACTCCGCGATTCTCTCTTTTGGCTTCTCCAGTGAGTAGTGGTCTTTGTCAAGTTGTGCTTCAACTTCGCTGATTTTGAGCTCTTTTTTGCTCTCATCTCCAAAAGGAACTTCAAGCGCCCAGTCAAGATATGTCTGCGTCATAGAGGCATCAGAGGAGTCAGGATGCATACGTGAGTAGCGTTCTATCTGCTTTGCTACCTCCTTGTATGCTTCAGCACTCATCTTTGCTTTTTTTGCTTCAAGTTTTTTTCTATACTCTTCAAGCTCTTCATCTCTTGACGTGTCGCTTCCAAGCTCTTTTTGTATCTGCTTCAGCTGCTCTTTTAAAAAGTACTCTTTGTTAACCTTTTCTATGTGCGTGTGTACTTTGGAACGAATCTCTTTTTGAAGTTTGTTTGCCTCTATCTCATCGATAATATGCTCGATGAGCTCTAAAAATCTCTTCTCCGTGTTTGACTCTACAAAGAGTGCATACGCCTGCTCTTTTTTGAGTTTGACAGTAGAGCAGATAAGGTCGATGATACGGTTATAGTCATGATTTTCTTCAATGGTGCGAAGCAAATCAGGAGGAAAGTAGTTGCTCACTGCGGCAAGTTTTCTCACTTTTTCACGGAGTATCTCTAGTATTGCATCTATTTTGAGAGAGTTTACACTTGTCGCCTCTATAACATCAACTCGTGCAATAAGCGGATTTTCACTCACCTTTGCAAAAGTTTTTGCACGTGCAAGACCTTGAAAAAGAACCTTCACTCTTCCATCAGGAAGTGCTACTTTACGCATAATGGAGCCGACTACTCCTGCATCGTAAAGTGCTTCAAAGTTTCTCTCACCCTCATGCGATGGTTTTGTAGGACATACGATAACCAAAGAACCCTCTTCTATGGCTTTTGCAGCTGCTTTTATGTTGCTCTCATCGCTTAAAAAAAGCGGCGCAATCATAAAAGGGTATAAGAAAATTTCATCTTCTGCGATAACAGGTATATCGGCAGGAAAATTACTATAATCGCTTAGTTTCATAACTATTTTTCCCCTTTTGTAGCAAACGGATTGAGGATGTCATACCAGCTTGAGCCATCATCCTCTTCTTTTTGCTCCTCTTGTATCTCTTGAGTCTCTGAGAATGGATTTAAAAAATCGTACCAACTAGAGTTATCATCCACTTTTACCTCTTCTTGAACAGCCTCTACTTTTGGCGCAACCGTCTCGTTTGCATCTTCCTCTTTGATAGAGTTTCTTGAAACAACACTTTGCGTATCTGGCACTATGAAGCCATACCAACTCTGCGTACCATCTCCCTCAAACCACGCTCTGTACCAAGGTGCTTCAGCTCTATCAAGTTCATCAAGCGCAATCCAAGGCTGAGGGTTCACTTCTCTGTAAAACTGCGCACTTTTTGGCTTATCAAGCCTGTCGTAGAGGTCCGATATCTCTTCATTGAGAACGAACTGTGCGAGGTAGAGACGCACTAACATCGTGTTGACAACTTCATAGTACATAGAGTTCGGATAGTTCTGCTTGAACGCTTCACCCTGCGCTATGGCGTCATCTATGAGCACCTGATCACGTCTTGGATGTGGAAGCGCTTTGTATTTTGCTTTGATTTTTAAAAACTCCGCATCCTCTTTTTCATTTGGCGTAGCGTAGCGCTTGATATACTCATCCAAAAAGTGCTCACTTAAGAGATACTCTTCGTGTTGCATGTGTGCTAGTGCGAGAATCATCGTTGCCTCAGGAAGCAAAGGTGAGCCGATATGCTCCCCTTGAAGCGAGCTGTAGTAACCATCCGCTTTTTCCAAATCCCCATTTGAGACCTGCTCTACTATTTTTGTGTACCAGTACATCGCCGGTTTGTTGTACTCTTCGATGGTGTCTTTAGAACAACCTGTAAAAAGCAGTACAAGCCCTGCAAGAGCCATAAGTGCGTAGTTTTTCAATGCCATTTCCCATAATCCTAATTCATAGATAAGGTGTTATTCTATCCAAAAGATATATAACGCGCATTAAACTAGGTACATTTTATGCTTAAAGTGTTACAATTGACAAAATGAACAAAAGGATTATTTATGAAATTTGACATCTGCGTACCGATCTTAGGCTTTGAGAACGTCAAGCAAGTAACACTAGAGAAGATTGACGACAACTTTATGAGAATGGTTGCAGCAGAGGATGCAAACATCTCTTTCACACTTATCAACCCTTTTGCTCTCAGAGAGTACGATTTTGAGATTCCAGACGCAACACAAGCACTCCTTGGCGTAGATGAAAAATCAAATATCCTCATCCTAAACATCCTCCTTATCCAAAACCCTGTTGAAGAGTCTCTCATCAACTTCATAGGACCGATGGTTTTCAACACCGACAACCAAAAAGCCGCGCAAATCATCCTCTCAGAGTCAACAAAATACGCTGTTGCAGAGAAGATTTCTGATTATTTGAAAAAATAGTTTTTTTCTCACTCTCCACGCCCTTTTAAAATGGGTGTGCAAGCCTTCTTCACTCTTTCAAATATAATTTTTATTGATGCTGATTTTTCTTTTTATCTTCTTTTAAGCACATCTGCGTGTATAATGTAATAAAGTGTTGGTTTGTTTTGTTGCATTAGTGAGATTGTTCAAAAATGGATTGATTATTTTGTGCTTCACAAAGAGATTCACTGTATCAAAATCGAAGGGAGGGTTAAGTGATGAGCCGTAACTCTGTGTTAAAAGTAGTAAAAGCCAAATATCTTAAAGAGTATAAAATTTCTTTGGAGTTCAACGACGGGAAAATTCATACCATCGATTTTGAACCGTTTCTTTGTTCATCTAAAAACCCAAGTATCGCAAAATACAAAGATTTGACACTCTTTGAGGCTTTTTCGATTACAGATGGCGATTTGGAGTGGAATGACTATGACCTATGTTTTCCCATCATTGATTTGTATGAAAACAAAAATATCTCCTCATCACAAAATGATGAGAGTGCAGCATAAAACCCAAAGGAGCCTAAGATGAAAACAGTAACATTAGAGATAGAAGATAACAAGTTTGAGCAGTTTATGATGATGCTAGATTTGCTTAAAAGCGATGTTGTCAAAAGATTTCAAGTACAAAAAACGGATGATGAATTTCAAATAGACGAAAAGCATTGTCTTGAAGTTTTGGACAAGGTAAATAGAGGGGATTTTTCGGGGATGAAAACACTCTCCTCTGATGAATTATTTAAAGAGTTGGGTATTTAATTATGTTTAAAATTGTACGAGAAGATAGATTTCTCAAAATTTCTAAAAAATTTTTAAAAAAACATCCTGATTTAGTTGAGAAGTTTAAACAAACAGTGCAAAAACTCGAAAACGACCCGTTTGAGCCTTCACTGAAACTGCATAAACTCCAAGGAAGTTTAGAGAAGTTTCATGCGGTTCGTTTGACTTACGAGTATCGCATAGTTTTGGTTTTGATAATTGTTGATGAACAAGTGATTCTTGTCGATATTGGAACACATGATGAAGTTTACTAAAACCCCCTAGGAGCCTAAGATGAAAACAGTAACATTAGAGATAGAAGATAGCAAGTTTGAGCAGTTTATGACGATTTTAAATTCGCTCAAGAGTGATTTGGTGAAAAATTTTGAAGTACAAAAAAAAGAGAGCCGTTGCGACTTAACAAACGACCCTTTGGCACAAGAGCTTCAAAGACGCATTCAAGAGATAGATGATGGAACAATTGAGCTTATACCTCACGCCGAGGTTATGCGTAGAGTATATGCAAAATGGGAAGAGAAATGTATATAAATACATCTCGTCGCTATGAAATGGAGTTAAATACAATTCTTGATTTTATCGGTAAAAACAATCCAAGAAATGCTTTGAATTTTGCAAGAAAACTAGAAGCCAAGATCAATAATTTACCTCATTTTCCCTACAAATGCCGACAGTCTCAAAAATCAGATGATGTGGCTATCAGAGAACTGATATTTGAGGGATATGTCATCCCTTATCTTGTAGATAACGCAAAAGAGAGCATAGTCGTACTCGGTATTTTTAGCGAAAATGAGTGGAAGTTATAAAAAATCCTAAAGGAACCTAAGATGAAAAAAGCAAGTCACGAAACTCTTTCAAGTTTTTTTTGTTATCATAAGGTTTGTCATATCAGTTTTTGTCATCCTGAACTTGATTCAGGACCTCTAAAAAATAGACCACAGAAAAAGGGGACTCTATGAAATCGCTCAATTTACTTTCAAAAATTTTTATATCTCTACTGCTTTTAAGTAGTTTTGCCATTTTTAGTTGGGGTGCGTGTCCTACAGGAACTAATATGGGAACTTGGAATGCCACAACTGGTTCATCATACAACAATCATACTGGCTATGTACAAAGCGATGATGCTGATTATTATATAATTACCAATCCAGTTGGTGGGCAAATTAATTTAACCATTCAAAATACTCCAGATACTAATAATGATTTATTTGCCACCTTATATAGTGATAGCGCATGTACAACGCAAGTATGGGCATCTGGTCAAATAGGAGATTTGCAAACTGTCTCTGCTACAGCAAATGTAACGGCTGGTACTACCTATTATCTTTATTTACTTGGAAGCAAATCCAATGGAGATACAAGATACTCTTTGAGCGCCAATAAACCTATAAAAGGGCATTCTGTACTTCATGAAAACCCATTTACACCCGTTTTCCCAAATGGTGGACTCAAGTTATTTGGTGATTTTGTTGCTACAGGAGATTCCGTTCTTTGTCAAAATAACGGCGTAGGTGGATGTAATAATAATTATGGCGGATATCTTTATGATAGTAACCTTATCTATAAAAATGAAGCTAGCATGACTTTAAACTCTGCATCTTCTATTTTAACTTTACCTGCAAATGTCGGTGCTAATGAAATCGAATGGGCTGGGTTATACTGGCAAGGACATATTGCCGACCCTGATGCAGCTAATTATGCTACATCTACTATGGTGCAAAATCGTGGAAATGTAACTTTTAGATTACCAGATGGAACTACACAAAATATTACTGCCGATGATGTATGGTATCATGATTTTTGGGGAGATGGAGGCGGAAATGACGGTGGATTTAGATCTTTTTATCAAGGGTTTAAAGATGTAACATCACTTGTTAAGTCACATTTAGTAGGAGGAACAGCACAAACATTTTCAGTCGGCAATATTAAAGCGAACAACGGAGCAGATTGGTATTCATATTTTTATTTAGGTGAAGGTGCTGAATATGACGGGTTAAGAGTTGGATTTTGGGGCAACTGGTCATTAATCGTTGTTTATAAACACAATCCTGCCACAATGCCTGCAGGAACAAAAATTAAAAACATTAATGTATTTAACGGCTTTGACGCAATGTTTCCACTTCCTATTGATGGATATAGGACTTTTGATGTAGAGATACCAATGAGTGGATTTTTAACTCCAAAATCAAATGCTGTAAATGCAAAGATGCTGTTTTATGCTTCAGGTGGTGAAAAACAAATTGAACGTGATGCTTTTTATATTCAAAACGCGAATGCAGGTTATTTGTATCAAAAGGTTTCAAATGCTTTAAATCCTATAAACAATCCTTTTAACGGTTCAGTTTCCGATAAGGGTGTTGCCGTAGATGCTTCAGTGAGTTATTATCCAGGAATGGATTTAGATATATTTGATGTATCAAGTTATATGGCAAACAGTCAAACTTCTACCTCACTTAAACTAGAGGCAGTATTTAGCAATAGCAACGGAGATCAGTCAACCCCAGGAGTAATAGCTTTTTCTACTGATTTATACACTCCTCAATTTTGTTACGATTATGGGTATGAGCAAAACGGTCTTCCTTTTACAGAAGAAAACAATGGAACTGCCATGCCGTATATCACAGGAACTCTTCCAAATACTGCAGATATAAATGTTAGTTTATACATAAGAAATCAAGAAAATTCAGACGTTAGAGCTGATAATGTGATGCTAAATATTGAAGATATTAACACTTCTGAAGCTATCTATATTCGCAATAGTACTGCAGTAACATATCCTCTTGACTTTACCCCAACAAGCAACACGGATGGTGGATGGCCGCTCAGTGTAAGCGATAGCTATATTCACAATATTCCGCTTGGAGATATAGATGGAAAGCAGCATGCCTATATCTACTATGCTTTAGCACCACAAAATATTGGTGATATACATATCCCCATAAAAGGTACTTTTTCTTATGACTTAGTTATTCCATTGCCTGACAACACAACACTTACTCTTCCTTATTCATCGACAATTGGTGGAACAGGACTTCAAATGTGTTCTTCTGATAATTTTAGCTATACGCCAGAGTGGGGTATCTTCAGTGTCGTAGATGCAGGCCTTTATGATGCAGGTGGTACAAATAAATATTATGATTTAACAACTCAGGTTACAAAACGTCCAGCAAATCTCAGTATAGCTTCTTTTGATCCAATAGCACTTGATACTCCCAAACCAGTTACAACCATTGTAGCAGTTGAACTCATCGATGCAAGTCAGTTTCACGATGTTGATGCAGCATGTCGCGAACCATCAAGTGCAGTTAGCCCAAGAGTATGGATGGCATTTGAAAATAACGTTTCTCAAATTAATTTTAATGCCACAACAATTCAAGATGCGATAGATGGAGGAATGGTCTCTGATGTAATTACTGGCAATCCATCTAACATTACTTCACCAGCTGAATTCTTCAAAACTGCCACGCCTAATGCCGCTTTTAGGGTATCTTTCAATACATTAGCAGATCAAAATGATTCATTAATTCATATTGAACAAACTGCTCATGGAATTCGAATTGACAATTTCTCAGATATTCATCAAGTATATCCACACTGTCGTCAATATGTTACAAATCCAAACAATAACAACTTGACAAATCAAACTTCCGTTGCATGTTCAGACAATGGAAACAACAGCACATACCGTGATGTGGCAATCTGCATGGAATGTCTATACGGCGCCAGAACTCAAGTACTTTGTTCTAGAGATAACTTTGCTATTCGACCTGAGAGCTACACTGTCCAACTAAGAGACGTAAACCAAACAGATCATACACAAGTGCAACTTTTTGCTCCTAATCGTACAGGAGTAGTCGCAGCAAACCTTGTAACAGATAGAGTTGATATGGCAAGTGGGTATGATTACCGTTTTGATATTAA
>DKFQ01000067.1:8089-10665 GCA_002452425.1 Sulfurimonas sp. UBA6792
GGAAGTGACTATAACATTACCCTTGTTTGGGAGCCAAGCGTAGCAAAAACAGGATGTAATGACACTGCAGACAAGCCTCTCTCGATTAACCTTATCAATGGAACTGTAGCTGCAGAAGACAGCCTTGAACAGGTTGGAGAGTATCGACTTAATATTATTGATAAAACATGGACTGCTGTAGATTGGGATGCATCAAAACAAACACATCAAACTGGTTCTCATTTTCTCTCGGGAAGCGAATGTGCTCTAAACACAACTGATGTGCCTCTTCAAAATACGGTTATATCACTAAGTGGAACCACCATTAATAACAAAGTAGGTTGTGACATTAGCAGTGCGCATAATAATATTGAAAATACTCTTTTATATCGAGATTACACTTTTGAGTTTCATCCATACAAATTTGAAATGGGTGGTATAGTAGCTTCTTATGGTTTAAATAATGGGGCAAACCCATTTATTTATATGTCTGATATTATAAATCAGGATGAGAACATGTCATTTCACCTAACAGGTCCAATTAGCGCTGTCGGTTATGACAACTTAGCATTAAGCAACTTTGTCGATAACTGCTATGCAAAGGATGTGAATTTAACAGTAAATAAATCTGCTATTTCTGGTGCGGTTGATTATCTCTATAGATTTCACAATACAGATTTGCCTGCAAATGACCAAAATGGAACAATGAATAATCCTGCAAGCACTCTAACTCTTGGAGTAAACGACTTCAACCAATCAAATAACGGAAGTGTAAATACTGTTTTAAATCTTAATTTTGATAGAGAAGTAAATGCTTCAGTTAACCCTGAAAGATTAACATTTTCTACCTATGATTCTAACTGTAGTAATCCAACAGTAGATTGTACATTTAAAGCAGACCTAACAACCAAAACAACGCAAGGCGTAAGAAATCTAGATTTAAACGTAACCCATCTTTATGGACGTACTCACGCTTCAAAACAGAGATATAATTGCCCTGGTGGTGGTGCTTGTAACAATAATCCTGCAAATATATATTTTGAATCTTTTTGTTTTGGAACAGTAGGTGGTAATGCTTGCAATAAAAGCTTTTTACCCAACGGTCTTGCCTCAAGAAGAATTGATGATATCAGATGGTTTTGGAATGAAAACCACAACACAACAGATGATGGAACTGCTGGTGCTGTTTCTCAAAAGGGTGGTCTTGGATTTGTTACTGCAACAACTCCAACAGCTACAAATCCATCAGTAACAACTCTTAACTACAATGAAAACAAAGGTTACCCGTACAAAACAACAATGGAAAACAATGCTTCTAGTTGGCTAATACAGAATGACACTAACTCAAATGCAACTACAAATGAGTTTCAAGTGGAGTTTACAAGTCAAACTGACTGGAGTGGTGTTCATGATACAAACACTACAAGTAAAGCAAAAAGTGCTCCTTGGACTAACAAAAGATTGGATTGGTAATGAAAATGCGACTTGCTTTTACACTTATAGAGCTTATATTTGCCATTATCATAATGTCTATAGTTGTTTTTACTTTGCCTATGATGTCTCAAGTTATCGGCAAAGGGACAGAGAACAACTTAGTTCAAGAGGGTATCTTGGTTGCCTCGGGAGATATGTTTAAAGTTATCTCTGGGAAATTTGATGAAAATAGTAAAGATGACGTTATGGATTTTGAAAAAATAATCTATAGCTCTAATGCAGAAGCAGCTCTTTTAGATGTTAACGGCAGTAGAGCGGGCAATGTCAACATTATCTTTGATAACAACACAACACTAAGACCATCCATCGCCCAAGAAGAAGCAATAGGCGATGAGGATGATGTAGATGACTATATTGTAACCAATGGAGATGCTGTCACACATACTGGAAGTGCTGCTGGATATAAGCAATTTTATAAAAAAGATATCAATGTATCTATGGCTGCATTTAACGGTGGCAATGCGGACAATACTAAAAAAATTACAATAACTATCAAAGATACAGCTGGCACTACAGAGTTAGTAAAAATGCATACATATACATTTAACACTGGGAGTGTTTCTATATCTCCCTATAGGGATTTACCATGATGCGCCGCGCCGCTTTTACACTTATAGAACTTATCTTTGTTATAGTCATCATGGGGATTCTCTCCAAATTTGGTGTTGAATTTTTGATGCAAGCTTATTACACATTTATCTACTCAAAAATAAATCATGAACTTCAATCAAGAAGCGAACTGGCGGTGCAAACAATTGCCAACAGACTTCAGTACCGCATACCGCAATCGACTATAAAAAGAATTCAACCTACAAATCATTTTACTTTGGCACCAGAGTGGGTAGCAAATCCTGACGAATACAATATTCTTGAGTGGATAGGTTATGATATAGACGGTTTCAGAGGAGGTAGCAATGGTCAGCCATTATGGAGTGGCATCATAGACCTCAACGATACACTTACAACAGCTGCAAAGCTTTTCTCTCCTGATACTAATACAACAGCGATTAATAATTTAATTGATGCATTGTCGGACAGTACTATAGCCGACGCTGCTCTCTTTTTCAATAGCGCTGATTACGATGAAGATGGCTTTGGTTGGG
>DKFQ01000092.1:0-2147 GCA_002452425.1 Sulfurimonas sp. UBA6792
TGTTGGGGTTTTTGCTCTTTTTTTGTTTCTATTTTTTTGTCTTGAATTTGGTCTTTAAGCGTAATTTTTACATTAAGATGAAGTGATTGGTGAACTTCAAAAAGATGTTTGATTTTTGAGGCATATCTGTTTTTAATCCAGTTTAAAACAAGATTATTTGGTGCATAAAAGATAGCTGTATCAGCAGTAGATTTTTTTGTATCATAATGAAGATGTTTTATATATCTGTTGTACTCTATCTCAGGTATCTCTTCTTTAAGCAGAAGTAAAATTTTCTCTCCGATATTCACATCTTGACCTTTTGTATATTTATGTGAATAGTAGCTATAATTCCCATAAATAAAGTTAAAACTATGTGAATAGCTTACCTATAACATGTGAAAGTATAAGATGACAATTTTAGGAATCGACCCTGGAACGAGAAAAATGGGCTATGCTCTTATCTCTTTGGAGAAGGGAAAAATAGCGTTAATTGAGGCGGGACTTATAAAGATAAAAGCCGAAGAGCTACAGTTTCAGATTCCGCAGATGGTAGAGGCTTTTGAACATATTTTTAAAAATTTTAAGATAGATGAAGTGGCAATTGAAGATATTTTTTATGCACACAACCCAAAAACAACCATAAAACTCGCCCAATTTCGTGGAGCGATAATGCTTATGCTTCTTCAACAGTTTGGACAGTTTAGTGAATACACCGCACTTCAAGTAAAACAGGCACTTACAGGAAACGGAAAAGCGACAAAAGAGCAGGTTGCATTTATGGCAAAGAGACTTTTAAACATAAAAAAAGAGATAAAACCGCTAGATATAACAGATGCCATTGCAGTTGCGATAACGCACTCACAAAGAGTACATCTTGCCTTAAATCAAAGATGAAAAGAGTAAAAACAGTATAATTGTACTATTAAAATATCAAGGAAAGTTATGAATCCATACCTGAATTTGCCGGACGGACACCCTGTTAGGGTCTATTTGGAAGAAAATATGTTGATGCGAGGTTTGATAGCAAGTATCAGCAGTATCAACATAGTTGACAATTTTGAAGAGTTTGAAGAGAAATTTAACAAGCTTTGTCTGGTCGAAAAACATTTTGCAAGAAAAGAGAATCAGCTTTTTCCATATCTTGAAAAGTACGGCTGGACAAGTCCGTCACAAAATATGTGGGCATTTCATGACGACATAAGAGCAGAGATAAAAACCGCAAGAGCTTTGGCACAAGAGAAAAATATGCCCGCACTTATGCAGCAGTTGCAGAGAGTTTTTGGAAGCCTAGAACATATCATGCAGGTTGAAGAGGGCAGACTTTTGCCAAATGCGATGAATATGCTTGATGAAGAGGACTGGAAAGAGATGAGAGCCGGTGATGAAGAGATAGGCTGGATGTTTGATGAAGCGCCGGCAGCTTATCCTCCGCATGTAGAGGGCGAATACATCCATCCGTCTCAAGATAAACAGAAAAGAAAACTACCTTTTTCGCTTGATGGCAGAATCAAGCTTGACGAGGGCTATATGCTCCCTGAACAGATTAACTGGCTCTTAAAATTTATGCCTGTTGATATCACTTATGTTGATGAAAATGATATCGTTATTTTTTACAACCGTGGAGATGAGAGAGTATTTCCAAGAAGTGCAGGAATCATAGGACGAGAGGTAAAATTTTGCCACCCGCCAAAGTCTGTTGACCAAGTTTTGATGATTTTGCGAGAGTTTAAAGCAGGTCGCAAAGATGAGGCAGAGTTTTGGATAACATTTAAGGGTAAGTTTATTCACATTCGTTACTTTGCCATCAGAGATGATGAAGGTAATTACAAAGGCGTTATAGAGGTTTCCCAAGATGTGACGCATATAAGACAGTTAGAGGGTCAAAGAAGATTGTTGGACTGGGAATAATTTTTAGGTAAAATTACAAAAAAAATTAAGGATAATAAACATATGTCAAAATTTGAAAATGTTACGATAGTAAAAAAAGCAAATATTTACTATGATGGAAAAGTTACAAGTAGAACGGTTGAGTTTGCGGATGGTACGAAAAAGACGCTAGGAATCATGATGCCGGGGGATTATACTTTTGGGACGGATGCTGCTGAAATCATGGAGATTATGAGTGGAGAGCTTGATATTAGACTTCCAAACGAAGAGTGGAAAAC
>DKFQ01000092.1:2165-4154 GCA_002452425.1 Sulfurimonas sp. UBA6792
ACGGATTACTGCTGTTCGTATATAAACTAGTTAAAATTTCTGACTAGTTAATTTTTTAGATTCTGAATCAAGTTCAGGATGACGAACAGTCCGTCATTCCAAGCTTGACTTGGAATCTAGTTTATAATTTAATCAGAGAACTCAATTATATAAACTGTGAAGCAACTCTGTTAAGCGTTGCTTCATCAAGTGCGCCTGAAACTCTATGAACCTCTTTGCCGCCTTTAAATACTATAATCGTTGGAATACTTCTTATCCCAAACCTACCGCCTAATTGCTGTTCATTTTCTGTGTTTACTTTTGCAAAGAGGGCTTTTAGCGGAAAGTTTTTTGCACTTTTTTCGAAGTTTGGAGCCATCATGCGGCATGGTCCGCACCATGGCGCCCAAAAATCAACTACTACGGGAATGTCGCTGTTTACGATGAATTCGTCAAAGTTAACAGTTGTTAACTCAATGGGTTTGGTCTCTAAAAGTGAGCTTTTACACTTACCGCAGTTGGCTTTTGTGTAGGAATCTCTTTGCGGAACATTGTTGACGCTTTTGCAGTGTGGACAGACTACTCTCATCTTCTCTCCTCTGTGATTTTACAAAACAACGGCATAGATAGAGCCTCTTCTGTAAACAAATAATCTCTTCTTCTCTTTAGATGCACTCAAGCGTTTAAAATCTTCCAATGAAGTGATTTCGCTATTTTCTACTTGAATGATGATATCATTTTTTCTTATACCTGCTCTATAAGCTTCGCTCTTCTCATCGACTGTAGTTATAAGTACACCGTTTGTTTTGATACCGAGTTGTTGTCTCTCTGCCGTACTTATCTCTGAGAGTTTCATACCTTTGTATTCATAAACTCCATCGACTGTTTTGTTTTCGGATGTTCCGAGCTTGATGCCAAGAGAGCTTATCTTTTTATCTCTCAAATATTTCAGATTGACGGTTTTGGATGGAGCGTATGAGCCTATGGTGTTTTTGAGTTCACTAGCACTTGAGATTTTTTTGCCTTCAACCTCGATAATCAAATCGCCTCTTTTAAGCCCTGCTTTTGCCGCTGGAGAGTTCTCTTCCACGCTTGTTACAAGTGCGCCGTAGTTGTTGTCATAAAAACTGCTCATATCGTTATCGACATCGGCTATGTTTACTCCAAGATAGGCACGGGTGTATTTGCCGCTGTCAATGAGGCTTGTTGCTACCGTTGTTACCATGTTTGCGGGGATGGCAAAACCTATGCCGACATTGCCGCCTGATTTGGAGATGATGGCGGAGTTGATACCGATGAGATGTCCTGCCGAGTTGATAAGCGCACCGCCCGAATTTCCCGGATTTATGGAAGCGTCTGTTTGGATAAAGTCTTCATACTCTACGATTCCAACGCCATTTCTGCCGGTTGCTGAGACGATTCCTTGCGTAATGGTCTCTCCAACTCCAAAAGGGTTGCCAAGTGCAAAAACTACATCACCCACTTTTACTTTGTCGGAGTTGAAAAAAGTTGCCGCATTGAGGTTTTTTGCTTCGATTTTGACAACCGCCAAATCACTCTTTTCATCTTTACCGATAAGTTTTGCCTCGTACTCTTTTTTATCTCCCGCAATAGTGATGATAATCTCATCCGCTCCATCTATAACATGGTTGTTTGTTATGATGTAGCCGTTTTGAGAAATGATAACGCCCGAACCTAGAGACTGCTCTATTCGTTCTTGCGGAACTTGCCCATATCCTTTAAAAAATTCCCTAAAAAATGGGTCATTATAAAACGGGTTTGCGCTTAGTCCCGCACTGCTTACCTCTTTTTTTACAGAAATATTGACTATGCTTGTTCTAACATTTTCTAAAACATTGTTATAGGAGAGTATGCGATTTTGGCTTGTAGGATGTTCACGCTCTATGGTTTGGGGTGCGTACTTGAACTCGACACCCTCTTTTGCATAAACAAGTGTAAATGTCAGCAGTGAAAGCAGAATAACTTTTTTCATGAAAACTCCTTTTTTTT
>DKFQ01000092.1:4341-6044 GCA_002452425.1 Sulfurimonas sp. UBA6792
TACCCAGTCAAATGCTCTTGCACTGTCTTGCATGTTCAAAGTCACTCTGAGCGCAGTAGGAGAGACAATCTCGATGGAGTGCAACTCTGCGTCCACAAAGTTGCCAAATCTCTTTAAAAAGGTGTTTATATCATTTTTTAAGAGAGGTTTCATTTACTGACAACCGACACATTCCATGCTTCTGTCTTCTACATCGTTCGCCATTTGAGGCGATTGTGAGCGTAGATAGTAAGTCGATTTGAGACCAAGCTTCCATGCGAGTGAATAAATCTCATTGAGGTATTTGCCGCTTGCCTTGTCGAGTGTGATAAAGATGTTGAGGCTTTGCCCCTGATCTATCCACTTTTGGCGAATCGCTGCTGCTTTTATGAGAAGCGTTTGGTTTAAGTCGTAAGCGGGTGTATAGTATGCCCAAGTCTCTGGGGAGAGTTCAGGAACAACAACAGGGATAAGTCCTGAGAGATTCTCTTCATACCACTTTCGTTTAAAGACAGGCTCAATCGCTTGTGTTGTTCCTATGAGGATAGAGATAGAACTTGTAGGAGCGATTGCCATAAGATAGCCATTGCGCATCCCTTGCTTTTTCACTTTTGCACGTAGCTCTTCCCACTCATAAGCAGAAGCAAAAAGTCCGCCACGGTCGATGAGATTTTTCACCTCTGCGTTTGCATAGTCCATCGGCATAACACCCTTGCTCCATTTTGAACCCTCAAACTCAGGATAGACACCTTTTTCAAGTGCAAGGTCACTAGATGCAGAGATAGCGTTAAAACTAACAGCTTCCATGATTTCATCTATCTTGTCAAAGTGTTCTTGACTTCCCCAAGCTATAGCTTTTTGTGCTAACATCTGCGCTTCGCCCATAACACCAAGACCTATCGCTCTTGTTTTCATGTTAGTGCGTTTTACTTTTTCTATCGGGTAGAAATTTAGGTCGATGACATTGTCCAAAGCACGGATGGCGATTGGGACGATTCTGTCGATATCCTCTTTTGTGTTGATGCGGGAGAGGTTTACTGAAGCGAGGTTACAAACGGCAGTGTCACCGTTTACTTTCTCTTTTTCAACCACATAAATCTCTCTGCCGCCTAATGAATCTAGAGCGGTTACTTTTTTAGCAGGTTTTTCTAGCCCGCTATCGACTTTGATAATCTCATCCTCTTCAAAACTAACACTCTCGCCGTTTGCAAAAACAAATTTTACTTTATAGTGGTTAGGGTTTGTATTTTGAAAAATCTCCGTACAAAGGTTAGAGCTTCTTATAACGCCTGTATGGTTGTTAGGGTTCGCACGGTTTGCATTGTCTTTGAAACATAAAAACGGACTGCCGCTCTCAAAGTATGATGTGAGTATCTTTTTCCAGAGATTTTTTGCTTTTATCTTCTCTTTGATGATGCTCTCGTTATTTTCTAGTTCCATGTATCTTTTGTTGAACTCTTCGCCGTAAAGCGTTGTCAGCTCTTTTGCGTCATAAGGGTCAAAAAGCGTCCAGATGCCGTCTTCTTCAACTCTTTGCATGAAGAGGTCGTTGAGCCAAAGCGCTGGAAAGAGGTCATGCGCACGGCGGCGCTCCTCGCCTGAGTTTTTCTTCAAATCCAAAAAGTCGTTTATATCGATATGCCACGGCTCCATATAAACAGCGATAGCACCTTTGCGTGTTCCAAGCTGGTCAACTGCAACTGCTATGTCGTTAGTGATTTTTA
>DKFQ01000092.1:6097-11767 GCA_002452425.1 Sulfurimonas sp. UBA6792
TTGAGAGCATCGCCATCTCTGAGTAAGAGTCGAAGATACCCTCTATGTTGTCAGGAGTTGAGCCGATGTAGCATGAGCTTAGTTGATGTCTTGTTGTTCTTGCGTTGCTAAGTGTCGGAGTTGCTAACATAACCTCAAAAGTTGAAATCATGTTATAAAACTTGATAGCCCACTCCTCTTTTTTGGCTTCTCTTTGTGCCAAGAACATAGCAATCGCCATAAACATATGTTGCGGAAGCTCTATGGGATTGCCATTTCTATCTTTTATGAGGTATCTATCGTAAAGTGTTTTAACGCCAAGATAGTTAAAGAGCATATCCCGTTCTGGTTTTATATGCTTCTCAAGCTCATCAAGGTTGTACATCTCTTTTAAGCCTAAAAGAAGTCTCCCCTCTTTCTCGCCTCTTTCAAAATAGCTCTTAAGAGATGAGTAGCCCGTAAAACCGTTTACTTCATGATAAAGGTTAAACAAAAAGAGTCGTGAAGCGACAAATGTCCAGTTTGGAGCGTCTATGTCTATCTTGTCCACTGCTGTTTTGATAAGTGTTTGCTGTATCTCTCGTGAGGTAATGCCATCACGAAAATGAATCTGTGCATCAACCTCTAGCTCGCTTTGAGAAACATTGCTTAGACCTTCAACCGCGGCAGAGGTATATTTTTGAATTTTACTGATATCTAGTTTTTCAGTTCTGCCATTTCTTTTTATAATTGTTATCATGCGTACTTCCTAAAAATCTGTTTTTTACTATTTTTGCTAAAGAAATATTAGCACAATTATGTCATTTTTACTTGAAAACTCTTGCAAAAATTTTGTCCACATTTTTAGTATAGTAATCATAATTGAAACATTCACGAATCGCCTCTTCGCTTAGACTTGCTCTTAACTCATCATCTGCCAATAGGTGGTTTAGGTAAAGACTTTCGCCCTTTTCATTTGTGGTTGGTTTGCCTTGCTGTATCTCTTCCCAAACTTTCATCGCATTTCTTTGAACTATGCGGTAAGCATCCTCACGGCTAACACCTTTGAGCGGAAGTTCCAAAAGAACTCTTTGAGAAAATACTAAGCCGCCTGTTAGGTTTAGATTTTTCATCATATTTTCAGGATAGACCGTTAGGTTTGCTATAACGTTGTTCATACGGTGAAGCATAAAATCGCTTGTTATAAAACTATCTGGAAGCCAAAATCTCTCGGTTGAAGAGTGGCTGATATCTCTCTCATGCCAGAGTGCGACATTCTCCATGGCAGGCATCGCATAGGCTCTTATCATACGAGCCAATCCTGTTATGTTTTCTGTTAGTATTGGATTGCGTTTATGCGGCATTGCCGATGAGCCTTTTTGCCCTTTTGCAAAATACTCTTCACACTCATAAACCTCTGTTCTTTGCCAGTGGCGGATTTGAACAGCGAACTTTTCTATGGAGCTAGCTAAGAGTGCTAATGCAGTTGCTAGTCTTGCGTATCTGTCTCTTTGTATAACTTGGTTAGATGCGGGTGCAGGTCTTAGACCGAGTTCTTTACATGTATATTCTTCAAGCTCAAGCGGAGCGTGAGCGAAGTTTCCCATTGCTCCACTCACTTGACCGACACAGATGACATTAAATGTCTGCTCTAAGTTTTCCAAATGTCTAGCCATCTCATCGTACCAAACAGCTAACACAAGACCAAATGTTATAGGCTCGCCATGGATACCGTGGCTACGTCCTACCATCAAAGTCATCTTATGCTCGAATGCTCTTTTTTTGATGGACTCCATAACCATCTTCACATCTTTGATGATAAGTTCAAGTGAGCTTTTCATCTGAAGTGCTACGGCGGTGTCCACCGTGTCTGAACTTGTCATACCATAGTGAAACCATCTGCTCTCTTCGCCTAGCGTTTCAGATACGCTTGTAGTAAATGCTATAAGGTCGTGACGAGTGATAGCTTCTATCTCGTCTATCCTTTTTATATCAAAACCTGCATTCTCAACTATCTTCTTAGCGTCCTCATCAGGGATAAGTCCTAGTTTGTTCCAAGCTTTTACAACCGCTTTTTCTACATCGAGCCAAGCCTGATATTTTGCCTGCATCGTCCATTTTGAACTCATCTCTTCTCTTGCGTATCTCTCTACCATTTATTCAACCTGATTATTGTAAAATTTGTGTTACTAACTGAGTATAAAGCAGTTTTATATTTTCAGATTTTACATAAAAAACCATAACAGAAGGATTAAAAATTGCCCTTTGTCATTAAAAAAATGTTTGCCAAAGAAAGAGAGAGTGCCTTTCTTTTTTTAAAGAGAGAATTGGGATACTCTCAAAGAGATATTCAAAGATATATAGCCGTGGGAAGAGTTCTTGTAAATGGCGTTCCTATCACAAAGCCATCGGACTTTCTTGAGGGCGAGATAGAGTTTATCTGTTTTGAACCGATTTCAAAAGGGTTAGCTCCGCATGTGGTAGATGAGAAGTTTGTAGTTTTTGACAAACCAAGCGGAATGCTTATCCATCCTCAAAACAGACATACAGAATACTCTCTTATAGATGAGCTAAAAGCTCAATTCGGGATGGATGCAAACATTGCGCATAGAATAGACCAAGAGACAAGCGGACTGGTTCTGTGTGCAAAAGATAAAAAGAGTGAAGTTGATATAAAGATGATGTTTCAAGAGCGTGATATGAAAAAGAAGTATCTTGCAATGGTTCACGGTGCGTTAAAAGAGGAACTTCGCATTGATGCTCCGCTGCTTCGTTATGATGATGAGAAGAGCGCTCTTGTGAGAATGGTGGTAAAAGTTGATGCTAGCGGCAAAGAGTCTTTGACATTTGTAAAACCACTAAAATATTTTGAGCATTTAAACATGACACTTGTAGAGTGCTCCCCACATACAGGAAGACAACATCAGATACGAGTACATATGTTTCATGTGAAACATCCGATAGTTGGTGACCCAGTTTACGGACAGAGTGAAGAGAACATCGTTAAATATTTAGATAGAGAGTTGGATAGAGATACGAGAGTAAAGCTAAGTGGTGCAAGAAGATTGTTGTTACATGCAAATGAGTTAGAGTTTGAACTTTACGGTAAAAAATACAATGTGAAAAGCAGCGTAGATTTTGAGCAAATTTGTTTTGAAAGTATGAAAGTTTAAATTTATTCAAGATAGATGTGAATAACTTTTTGTATCTTTCGGAGACAATTAAACAATTTCTTTAACATCAAATCATAAAAGCCATAAACACCCCTAAAATAGGCGTTTTGCGCTATATGTGAAAAGATGTAATTCAGGATATATTTATATAAATATTTTCTTAAATAAAGAAAGAATTTCTAAATTTATTTTTTAGAAAACTTACTTTTGTTCACATCTTAGAGCAATGTGTGAATTGTACACATATTGAAGAAAAAAGATGATTTTTTTATGAAATAAATTCTTTTTAAGAGAGTTTTTTAAGTTTTGTAAAAAAGCAGATAGGCTCTTTATTAATTATTGTAAGGTATGATTTTGCCCATAAACGACCTCCCTGGTGTGTTGGTCGTTTAGCTTTTCTCATCCTCTTTTGTAGCAGCCTTTATAAATCCAACGAGACCCACAGCAAAAACAGTTATTAGAAAAACAATCTGAAAAACTTCTACATAACTCATCTATCTTCACTCGCAGTTTTTTCTTTTAGTTGACCACATGCCGCACTGATATCTATGCCTTTAGAGTCACGGATAGTGCATAAAAGCCCATGGTTTATAAGATACTCTTGAAAAGCGACCATATCTTTCTTCTCTGGTCTCTCATAAGGGGTGTCTGGATATGGGTTGAAGTAGATGAGATTTACTTTTGCTTTGATGCCTGAGAGAAGTTTTACTAGCTTTTTAGCAGAGCCTAAGTCGTCATTTTTGTTTTTGATGACGAGATACTCAAACATAACTCTTTTTCTTGTGTCAATCGGGAAGCGTTTTACAGCGTCTATAATGGACGCTATGTTGTGCGCTTTGTTCATGGGGATAAGTTCTGTTCTTAGCGCATCATCAACGGCATGAAGAGATATGGCGATGTGAACGCCCAAATCCATCTCTCCCAGTCTGTCTATCTTTGTGCTTAAGCCGCTTGTGGAGACTGTTTGTCTCTTGCCAGAAATCGCCAAGCCCTCTTCCTCTTGAAATACCTCTATGGCTTTTGCAAGGTTTGCAAGATTGTCAAGCGGTTCGCCCATGCCCATATAGACTATGTTTATCATCCTGTTATGTTTGTGGTTATTGTCTCGTTTGAGTGCAACAACTTGAGCAACAATCTCCGCCGCACTCAAATCCCTCGTAAAACCGCCTTTTGCAGTTAGACAAAACGCACACCCTACTTTGCATCCGACTTGCGTTGAGACGCAGATGGTGTATTTTGCTTCTTGAGTGACATTTCCCTCTTCATCCGTTATCTCCTCTTTCATCTTTAGCCAGACAGTTTCGATGGTTTTGCCGTCTTGAAGTTCAAAAAGGTACTTGATAGTTCCGTCCGACGCAATCTCTTTTTTTACGATTTTCAGCGGGTCTATAACAAACCTCTCGCTTAGTTCATCACGCAATGTTTTTGGCAGATTTTTCATCTCATCGTAAGATGTTACATAGTTATGATAGAGCCAGCCGTAAATCTGTTTTGCTCGAAATGAGGGTTTTACCTCTGTTAGTAACTCTTTGAGGGTAAATTCATAAAGGGAAGGTTTCATTTTTTTGTTAGCTCTTTTATTCGTTTTTTTACATGCTCACTTAAGAGCCTTTTCGCCTCTTCATGGTTTTTAAGAAAATCCGCATGCGCATTTTTGTTAGTGTAGTTTGTTATGCAAAAAACTCCGCCAGCAGGTATGTCAAACTCTTGTGCAACGCTTAAAACAGCGAAAAATTCCATATTTTCGATGCCAACTCCAAATCGAAAAAACTTTTTTGTTAGCTCTTCGTTAGTAGAGATATAGTTGGAAGAGTTGACGATAACATCTTTTTTGTTAGTGGTGTTAGTTGAGACAACATTGTCTAGTGGCGTATAAGCATCGCCCGACAAAAAGCCAAGTTCGATGTTTGAAGCAGTTTTTGATTCGACTATATCAAAGATACCAAGCTCCCCATAGCTCCCAGCACTCCCCACAAAAAGCAGAAATTCTGGTTTGTCAAAAAGGCAAGCTCTTGTGAGATTTATGGTTGTCTCTATCAGCCCTACTCCCATCGGAGTGGCAAAATCAAATGTTTCGTTGTTTCCGGCGCAGATAATCATAGACGAACCGGAATATTGTTTGCATGGAGGTAGTGTTTAAGATCCATGATATCTATCTCTTTATAGTGAAAGATGCTTGCCGCAAGAGCAGCATCTGCACCATGTTCAAATGCCTCTTTGATGTGTTCCATCGTCCCTGCCCCGCCGCTTGCTATCACGGGAACATTGACCGCACGGCTGATAAGTTCTGTGATGGTTAGCTCAAATCCTGCTTTTGTACCGTCTGCATCCATGGAGGTCAAAAGTATCTCGCCGCTACCTCTATCGACTGCCTCTTTTGCCCACTCTACTGCGTCCAGCCCTGTGTCAACTCTTCCACCGTTAAGATAAACATGGTATCTATCTCCCGTTTTTTTAACATCAATCGCTGTGACAATGCACTGTGAGCCAAATCTTTTCGCACCTTCATCGATGAGTTCAGGTCTTTTGATGGCAGCGG
>DKFQ01000145.1:0-8033 GCA_002452425.1 Sulfurimonas sp. UBA6792
GGCTCGTTGGCATCTGTGGAGATATAGTCATGCTTTTTGCCCACTTCAAGTGATTCTCCCGTAAGAAGCGACTCATTGACTTGAAGCTCATTTGCCTCAAGCAGACGTATATCGGAAGGAACTTTAACACCTGACTCAAAAAAGACGACATCCCCGACCGTCACATCTTCACTCGGTATCTCCACCCTGCGCCCGTCTCTTAGAACATAAACAAAAGTTTTTATCGCCTTTTTTAAAGCATCCGCCTTCTCGCCTGCAACATACTCCTGATACGTTCCAACCACAGCATTTAAAAGAAGCGCCGCCAAAATAAACCCTGCATCGCTATACTCCCCAATCAAAAACGAAACAGTCGCCGCAATAAATAAAATATAGACGATAGGACCTTTAAACTGCTGGGCAAATATGGCAACCACGCCACGTTTTTTTGCTTGTTGCAGGACATTTTTCCCATAGCGCTGTGTGCGTTTAAGAGCCTCATCAGCACTAAGCCCCTCACTGCTACACCCCAGATGTTGCAGCGTCTCTTGCGCACTTTTAGTATGAAACATGACAACTCCTGCCTTAGATAAGGATAGTTTCTAATGATAACATAAAATAAAATTATGGTAAAATTCCGCCGATGAAATTTAATATATTACTCTCTATTCTCTTTGCTATTGTTACAAGCTTTGCGGCTATCCATGAAGTAAAGCATATAGAGCATAATGACGGCTCTAGCTGTCTCATCTGTACGGTAAACAGCAACATCGTAAGTGCAGATGCCGTCTCGTTTGTCCAAGATGTCGAACTCTCTCATTTTGAAGCCATAACGCACAGTGCGCCTGTTACATACTTTCACGTCGAGACAAAATCCAACCAAAACCGCGCCCCACCCGTACTCTCCTAAATTCACAAAAAAACAATCATTACAAAAACAAAAAATTATTTTAGGATAGAAAATTATGAAAAAAATAGTATTATCAAGTATGGTTTGCGCAGCATTAATTTATGGGGCAGATGTGCTTCCTGTTGAAAAAAGAACGTTTGATCAGTCAAAATTTATTCCGGACATCTCTTTAGTTATGGACGCTTCGTATGTTGATAGAAATGTAAAAGATGCAGAAGTTGGACATCTTGAAGTTCCGGGTGTAGCGCATGGGCTTTTGGGTTCTCATGCTCACGGCGGTGATGAGCATGCCACGTACAATGCCGACAACGGCTTTAATCTCAACTATGCAGAGCTTGTCTTATCTAGTAGTGTTGACCCATTCTTTACAATGGACGGCGTATTTCACTTCTCAGAAAATGGTGTGCATGTTGAAGAGCTTTTCTTTACCTCAAACGCACTAGGACACGGTACAAGAGTAAAGGGCGGAAAGTTTAACTCCAACTTCGGCTACCTCAACGAACAACACCACCATGCATGGGATTTTGCAGATATGCCGCTTGTGTATGAGGCATTTTTGGGAATGCACGGACTAAATGAAAAAGGTGCGCAAATCCAGTGGACAGCTCCAATACCATTTTACTTTATGGCAGGTTTAGAGGTTCTTCAAGGCGAAAATGAGCAGATGTTTGGAAAAGAAGAGATGGAGATGGTTGATAATGCTTACGCTCCAACGGCTACAGAAGAGATAGCAGGAAGCGATGGAGTGTCAATGGTTATTGCATATATAAAAGCATCTCATGACATAGGAAACACAACACTTTTAGGCGGACTCTCTTATGCGCAGGGCGACTCTAGAATAGATCATATAGATGAACATGAAGCTGAAGAAGGCCATGCATTTAGCGGTGATGCAAAACTCTATGGCGCAGACTTTGTAGTTTTACATCAGCTTGACTCTTACAGTTCTATCAAATGGCAAAGTGAATACCTTCAGAGAGAACTTGATGGAACACAGTATGCATATAATGCAACAAGTGGTGATTTAATGCAACCAACAATGCTTAAAGAGCAAGGCGGTCTCTACTCACAACTTATCTACACGCACGATAAAAACTGGAGAATGGGTGTGAGATACGATACTATTTTGAAAAATGATGTAACAAATAACGGTTCTGATGTCGAACAACCAAGCGGACTTGACAAATACACTGCAATGATAGAGTACCACACAAGTGAATTTGCAAGATTTAGACTTCAGTACAGCCACGATAATGCAATGTTCAATGAAGACGGCGAGAGAGAAAAAATCGACACTATCATTCTTCAAGCAAATATCTCCATCGGTGCACACGCAGCACATAGTTTTTAACAATGAAAAAGTTACTAACACTGCTAACACTTCTGCCGCTAACACTGTTAGCGCACATGAATATCGCAGTTAGCTACCCTTATATCGGTGCTTTGACAAAAACGATAGGGGGTGAGCATATCACAACGACGGTTTTGGCACAGGGCAACTGGGACCCGCACTTTATCATCCCGCGTCCCTCGCTCATCACAAAAGTGAGAAATGCCGATGCGCTTATCATGAACGGTGGACAGCTGGAAATTGGCTGGCTTCCCCCGCTTCTTAACCGTGCAGGAAATCCAAAAACTGCCCCTTCTGCTCCGACTTTTCTCAACCTCTCGCACCATATAGAGCTTATCCATAAACCAAAAGATGTTGATAGAAAAGATGGCGATGTCCATCCCGATGGTAACCCCCACTTTCATCTTGACCCGCAAAATATCCTGCATCTTGCAAAAGTTATCAAAGAGTTTTTGATCTCCATCGATGCGGTTGACAAAGAGGTATATGAGAAAAACTATGCCACTTTTGCTACAATGTGGCAAGCAAAGATGCGTGAATGGGAGCAGAAGATGGGCGATAAAAAGGGGTTAAAAGTCATCCAGTTTCATGACAACCTCGCCTACTTCAACAAAGCGTACGGTCTTGTAAACATCGGCACGATTGAGCCGCTCCCTGGTATTCCGCCATCATCTAAACACACTATGAACACCATAGAGTTGATTCAAAAAGAGAACCCTTGCTGCATCTTGCATGATGTCTATCACTCCACAAAGACAGCCGATTTTATAGCCGATAAAACGGGCATCAAGATTATTTTGATGCCCCACGACATAGAAGCACTTGAGAGCATTGACAACCTCGGCGCACTCTTTGACCACCTCACGAGCGCTATCAAATGACAGATATCCTCCTTGTTCCCATAGCACTAGTTGTTATCCTTGTGATGCTCCACTCATACTTTGGGATGGAGATACTAAAGCGTGGCATCATCTTTACCGACCTTGCCATCGCACAGTTTGCCGCTCTTGGCTCATCCGTTAGCCTTGGCTACTTCCATGAAGAGCATTTTTACCTTCTCACACTTGGTTTTGCCCTGTTAAGCGCACTTTTGATTGCTTTTGCTTCGACAAGAAAAGTGCATTTGGAGGCGTTTATAGGCATACTTTATGTTTTGGGAGCAAGCGGGATTATGATGGTACTCTCCCACTCGGCAGAGGGAATGGAGCATTTCAAGTCACTTTTGGCAAGCGATATACTCTTCACGCCTCCTAGTGAAGTGATGAAAAGCGGGGTTATTTACTCATTTATTGCCCTTGCTTTATACTTTTTATACCCTAAACTAGAGGGCTTTTTCAAAGAGCTTCTCTTTTTCTCGCTTCTTGCCATCACTGTTACCTCTTCCGTTTCTCTTGCGGGAGTTTTCGTGGTTTTTGTGCTTCTTATCGCTCCGCCGTTTGTCTCCCTCTCTCTTGGACTTAAGAGACCTCTGCTTGGGAGTTTTCTCTTTGGATGGTTCTTTAGCATCTGTGCGATTCTCATCTCCTACTTTTACGATTTGCCTACAGGCTACAGTGTCGTCTTTTTAGGCGCATTTTTGACGGCTCTTATCGTACTTTTTAGTTCAAAAAAGGCATAGAGATGTTTAGCGATGAGTGGACACAAAAAGAGTTTTTAGAGAACAAAAAAGCCCTTGAATCAAAGGGTATCAAAGTGCTGCTCATCGACACCATTCTCTCCCCCATCAACGGCGCAGACACCACACTTTACAACCCTTACGAACTTGCAAAAGAGCCTGAGGGGAGTGTTTTTGTCTTCTACTGCGACACGGGCAAGGCAACGCTTAACAGACTTGACGAGTACAAAAAAAAGTTTCCAAAACACCACTGCATCTCTCTAAGAGGCGGCAGAGGGTACTGGAGAGAAAATATGACGGTTTTTGACGATGCAAGAGCTTGAGCGTTTTATAGACAATATCCAAAGCGGCAATTTTTATGAAGCGCATGAGGATTTGGAAGCACTCTGGTATCCACGAAGGTTTGAGCAGAGTGATGAAGTCAAACTTCTCAAAGGATTTATCAACGCCTCTGTAAGTTTTGAGCTTGCCAAAAAAGGCAAAACAGAACAGGCAAAAAAAGTGTGGCAAACATACCTAAAGTATGAAACACTCTTAGAAAACATTGACTCACCGCACACACCAACCTACCGTCACATAGCCAAACTCCTGCACGCTAAAGCACTTTTATAGCTCTCTTTTACTACAATTCCATTTTTGATAGGAGAAATGATGGATTTTTCAAAATATACAGAACCAGCGATGCTCTACATAAGCGAATATGGACTTAAAATCATTCTCGCGCTTACTATATTTTTCATAGGAAAAATGGTGACCAAAAGAGCTGCAGCGCTTATCAAAAACTTGATGATTAAGGCGCATGTCGATCTTACCCTCGTCAACTTTCTTGCAAATGTCATCTACTTTGTTCTGCTTATCGTTGTTGTCCTAGCCGCTCTTAGCACGCTTGGCATCAATATAGCATCCTTTTTGGCGATTTTTGGAGCTGCTTCACTTGCGATTGGTCTAGCACTTAAAGATTCACTCTCAAACATCGGTGCGGCGGTGCTTATCATCATCTTTCGACCCTTTAAAGTTGGAGATTTTGTTGACACGGCAGGAGTTAGCGGAACTATCGAGGAGATAAACCTCTTCTCTACCATCATGGCTACACCTGATAACAAAACCATCATGATTCCAAACTCTGCTGTCATTGGTTCCAACATCATCAACTTCTCCAACAAGCCTACACGACGAGTCACTCTTACGTTTGGCATTGACTATGGGGATGATTTGAAACTTGCAAAAGAGGTGCTTTGGCAGGTTATCAAAGAGGACGAGAGGGTGCTTCAAGACCCCGCTCCTTTTGTAGCAGTTGCAGACCTTGCGGACAACAGTGTAAACTTTGAGTTTCGTGTTTGGGTCAAGACCGAGGAGTATTGGGCTGTTCATTTTGACATGATAGAAAAAGTAAAACTGGCGTTTGATGCCAATGGCATCTCCATCCCATTCCCACAAATGAATATACATCTACAGAAAAAGGATTAAAAAAATGGTTTCAAAATTAACCGCTCTCGCTCTTGCGACTTCGTGCCTTTTGGCACAAAATACACAAGAGATTAAAGATGAGATAAAAGAGACAAAAGAGAGAATCGCACGTTTAAATGCAAATCTCAAAGAACTAGAGAGTAGCGTGCCAAAAGAGGATGCTCTTTTTAAAACACGGGCTGAAGCTGGGTACATGCTTAACTCCGGAAACTCCGACACAGAAGCTTTTAACGTTGATGCGAAAATAACAGGTACATGGGATTTACACTCTCTTGAAATCTCCATGCTTTGGCAGTACGGAGCAGATAATGATGTAGAAAGTACAAACAGATTTTTGAGTGAATTGCTCTATGACTATAAACTCTCACAAGTACTCTCTCTTGACTATCTTGCAGGGTATAAAGATGATAAATTTTCAGGCTTTGACTACCAGTTCTACACGGGTCCAGGTGCTAAATACGTAGCCATCAAAACTGATTTTCAGGAGCTAACCCTAGATGGCAATCTTCTTTATGCCAAAGATAAGATTTTTGGCGGTACCGACAGATCATACGCTGCATACAGAGTGCAAGCCGTTTACAATATGCAAGTGCTAGAAAATCTCAAGTTCCATCAAACACTCAACTATAGATCAGAGTTTTCAGATATAGAGAACTATTTTGCCTACTCAAAAACAGGTTTATCAACAAGATTTTCCGATATATTTTCTGCAGGTGTAGCGTACTATGTTGACTACACAAACAAACCGGCTTTTGTTGACAAAACATCTACAGACAAAAAGTTTACATTCAATCTTATTGCCGATTACTAATCTCACACACCTTTAGGAAGTGGGGCTTTAGCCTCGCTTTGTTGTTAAGGTAAACATTAGTAATACAAATTTCACAAGGGTTTTAAAACTAGCTAATTAAATTTCAAGGCAAGTTCTCTATACTCTTTTAATGTTGCTTCTAGTTTATCTAAAAATATATCAGGTGCATAAATAAGCAGGTCTTGAATTTTATAAAATCTATCAAGCGAGAAATGTTTTGTAGATTTTTCATCACATACTTTTGATTTAAGCATATTTTTTTCTTCACCTGAAAGTGTTTCCAGTATATGTTTAAGAATTTTTTTTCTTGTTCTTTGTGTGTCGTCAAAAAGTAACTGTTCTGGGATATCCAATACCTCCGCAACATACGGAATAAGCTCTATTTTTATACCTATTCTGCCGTTTAGGTAAGCATAAATAGTATTTTGAGATGGTATTTCATTTGTATTTTTAAGCTTTGGTTCAAGTACTAAGAGTCTTATTGCAAACTCTTTTTTCGATAATTTTTTGTTTTTTAGGTAAAAATTTATTTTTTCATAAACTTCCATTTTTGTCGGAATCCTAGTTTTTATGAAAATAATACGAAATAAGAAAATATCTAAAATACAATAAAGTAATATTTATTGTATTTTAGATACATTTTTGGATTTTAAGCATAATTTAAAGGAATTAAGCTAATATTATTAAAAATTATTTAAAAAAAGGATGTAAAGTGATATTTTTTGGGGATAATAAAAAGAGGCTATCTGAAACAATAAATGAGAGGGATGAACATATAAAAAGATTAGAGTTATATCTTGAAGAATCTACTCAAAAAACGCTCCATCTTGAGAAAGAGTTGGCTGAATTCAAAGCTAAAAAATCTTTGGATGGACTAAAAATATCTCTTACATCACTTTTAACGGAGACATGTTCAAATGATTTAGTTGGTTTGCAAGGCGACTTATACCAAAACCTTACATCCTTAGATGAGATAAACCAAAAAAACAACACAAATACCTCTAGTACAAATGAAGCTATTGAAAATGCCAATTTTTTGGTTAATACCATGAGCACACTCTTAGAGAATATAACAAACACCTATGAACAGGTAAATATCCTAAACACAAATGTTGAGAATATTTCTCAGGTCATCAATCTTATCAAAGATATAAGCGACCAGACAAATCTTCTTGCGCTCAATGCCGCTATCGAAGCAGCTCGTGCAGGAGAGCATGGACGAGGATTTGCCGTCGTTGCGGATGAAGTTAGAAAGCTGGCAGAGAGAACTCAAAGAGCTACAAGTGAAGTTGAGATAACTGTACAAAGTCTTAAACAAAACACGCAAGAGATACATGAACACTCAAAAACTATGGAAAATTTATCCACAAGTTCAAACGGACAGATAGAATCTCTTCATATCAAAATGAACTCTTTACTTGAGAGTACCTCAAGCATATCGTATCAAAACCAAAATGTAACTAACGCTATTTTTATGATTCTTGTCAAGCTTGACCATCTGCTTTTTAAATCAAATGGTTATAAAACGGTACTCAAACAAGAAGCAAACACTCATTTTGCAACACACTCAGAATGTCGATTAGGGCAGTGGTATGAGCACGGCATAGGTAAAGAAAAGTTTAGCAAAACAAGCAGTTTTACACAGTTGGAAAATCCTCATAGAGATGTACATACAAATATAAAAAAAGCTGTTGATTGTGTTGTAAACGGAACATGTCTGCAAGAATCACAAAATGTCTTAACCTATTTCAGCGATGCCGAAAAAGCAAGTCACAAAGTCACTGAAGTGTTAAATAAAATGTTACTTGAAGAGAGGGAAAGTAGAATAAAAAAATAGGGACAAATATCAATTATTCTTTTATTTTGAATTTTTTCCCCAAAGCGCCAAAAACCAAGTTGC
>DKFQ01000145.1:8183-8467 GCA_002452425.1 Sulfurimonas sp. UBA6792
GCTTGAGAGAGAAACAAAAGAGCCGTGACATCCGGAAATGCAAAAACCAAAAACCAGCGCGCCGCCGTTATAAATGTAGTTACTTGAAGGATGAGAAGTAGGTTCTTACGTAAAAGCGCACCCTGAAAATAGAGCATAAATATCTCCACAACTACGCCAAAGCTCCAGAGATAAATCGTTACATCCAAGCTTACCCCGTGGTCGGTTGTATAGATGGTAAAAAAGTTATAAAAAGAGCCAAAACTTACCTGCATAAGCGTAAGCCCCAGCCACAATTTCCAGTC
>DKFQ01000145.1:8589-12468 GCA_002452425.1 Sulfurimonas sp. UBA6792
GCAACCAAGATAAAGCCGACTGAACCAAAGAGCCGAATCTTCCCATAACGCTCTTTTCCCAGATAGTTCAGCGAGATAAGTTCGATGTAGGGAAGTACGATACTAAGCCCAATGCCCAGCGATATGTTGGAGAGGAGCAGTTTATAAAAGTTATCAAGTGAAAAGTAAAACGAGAGTGCACTCAAACACATAATGAGAAGCGAGGTATTGAAAATCTTTGCATTAATTTTAAGCCCTTTGATAAAAGCAAAAGGAACTAAAAAACGCACAAGCGGCGCTGCGGCAAAGATGATACCTATATCGCTAGGAGTATATCCCGCCATAGAGAGCACTTTTGGCAGGAAAATGATATAGACACCGATAACTGAAAAGTAGAAAAAATAAAAAATTGCTAAAAGAATTGACATATGACATCATAACTCAGCTAGCCTTTACTTTACCAGAAAAAAATTGTTATAATGCACAAAATTATTAAATAAAATTATACGAAACAAGGGGATATTATTATGTTAAGAGAGATGAAAGAGGAAGATTTTATTGTCTCAAAAACCGATTTAAAGGGTCGCATCACATACTGCAATCAAATTTTTATGGATATGGCAGAATATACAGAAGAGGAGTTACTTGGCAAAGCGCATAGCATCATAAGGCATCCGGAGATGCCAAAAGCTGTTTTTCGCTACCTATGGGAGACTATCCCTAAAAAAGAGGAGGTTTTTGCCTATGTTCTTAACAAAACAAAAAACGATAACGGCTACTGGGTTTATGCCAACATCACGGCAACACTTGATGATCGTGGCAATATCGTGGACTACTACTCGGTGAGACGCCGACCAAATCCAAAAGCACTTGATGTCATCATCCCACTCTACCAAAAAATGCTCTCTGTCGAAAAAAGCAGCGGCGTGGACGCATCATTTAAAGTTTTAACAGATATTTTACAAGAAAAAGGGGTCTCTTACGATGAGCTTATTATCTCTCTTCAAGATCAATAAAAACAAAAAAAGACATGAGCAGATGCATGATGAGATTATCAAAGTGCTCAAAGATGCAGCAGATGGGAAACTAAGCGGACGTATAACGGGCATACCAAACGACAACTCAAAAGAGGCGGCATTTGCATGGAGTATCAACGATGCGCTTGATCAGTTTGAGGCGTTTATGCGTGATGTACAAACATCCATAGAGAGTGCGGCAAATGGCAAAACATACAGAAGCACGAACCCGCAGGGTCTGCATGGTATCTTTCGCACAACATCACAGAGGCTTCAACTTGCTATCTCTTCCATCGCCATGGGGTATGAAACACGTATCAAAAGCGCTCTCTCGGATGAGCTTTCACATCTTGGTGGCGGTGTGAGTGGAGGGCTTGGGGTCATTCAAAAAGACATCGTTATCTCGCAAAATGGTTCAGATGAAATTTCACGTTTTTCTCAAAAAACAGCCGACCTCTCCTCACAAAGCCTAAATGATGTTGATGCCATAAGTCAAAAACTCTCCACACTACTAGAATCCATCTCCGATTCACATGAAGTGATTATCCATCTTGAAGAGCGCTCACGTGAAATCTCCAATGTTGTCAATCTTATCAAAGACATAGCAGACCAAACAAACCTTCTCGCCCTCAATGCTGCTATCGAAGCGGCGCGCGCAGGAGAGCATGGGCGCGGATTTGCCGTAGTTGCCGATGAGGTGCGCAAACTTGCAGAGCGTACCCAAAAAGCAACGCATGAGATAGAGATTAACATCAAATCACTCCAACAAGAAGCAAGCGAGATGCGCACAAGCTCTGATAGCATCTCAGACATCGCCCAAGAGTCAAGCAACGTTATCCATGAGTTCCAGCAGACATTCTCCGAACTCAACTCCTATGCGGAAAAATCATCAGAAGTTGCTTCATCCATCAACAACCGTCTCTTTACAACTCTCGTCAAGGTGGATCACATCATCTTCAAATCAAGCGCATACTCTGCCATACTCAACTCACATGCTGATAAGCATTTTGTTGACCATAAAAATTGCCGAATGGGTAAGTGGTACGCAGGCGTTGGAAGCGAAAAATTTGGGCATATGAAGAGTTTCAAAGAGATGGATAGCGTCCATGCAGCCGTGCACGATGCCGTTTTTAAAAATCTCGAATTCATCAAAAATGGAGCAGTTTTAAAAGGAGATAATCCAAAAATTATCTCTAAAAACTTTAGCGCAATGGAGCAAGCTTCCGACACCCTTTTCCAGCAACTTGATAACATGGTGCAAGAGTATATGAAAAAATAGATATTGTCATAAAATAGTCAAAAACTTTGCACTATTTACCCAACATTAACTAAGAATGCTTATCATTACACATCTCGATTATGTTCAACCCCTTTCATAGGAGAGATTTATAACCTATAAATTATTTTAATTATCCAGCCGTTCCCCCTTTTTGGCTTGGATAATATGTTAAACTTCCCTTATGAAAAAAATCATCCTCACAACGCTTAATTCAAGATTCACACACACTTCTATCGCCTTGCGCTATCTTTATGCAAATTTGCAAGAGTTGCAACAAGATGCGATGATTGCGGAGTTTAGCATCAATGATGCAGTGCAGAGCATAGCCCAAAAACTGCTACAACACAAACCCCACATCATCGGTATCGGGGTCTATATCTGGAACGTCTCACAAGTTTATGAGCTTATACATATCATCAAAAAAGTTGCACCCCAAACAGTTATAGTTCTAGGCGGTCCTGAAGTTTCACATGAGCCTTTTCGGGTCAACCTTGATACCGCTGATTTTATCATTCAAGGCGAGGGGGATGAGGCTTTTTATGGACTCTGCAAGAAAATCCTCTCTTTAAACGCACCAAAAGAGAGAATCATAAAAATGAGCATGCCATCGCTCAAAAATATAGCACTACCATACAGATACTACACAGATGACGATATTAAAAACCGCTACATATACGTCGAAGCATCACGTGGATGCCCTTTTGAGTGCGAGTTTTGTCTCTCTTCCATGGATGAGCGTGTGCGTGCATTTGACCTTGATACACTCTTAGAGGAGTTTGAGCTTCTTTGGCAACGAGGGGCGAGAAACTTCAAGTTTATAGATAGAACTTTCAACCTTAACATCAAAACCGCCAACAGACTGCTTGACTTTTTTTTAGCAAAACCGACTCCCTATTTTGCCCATTTTGAGGTTGTGCCGGACCATTTTCCAGAGTCGCTAAAAACAAAAATGAAACTCTTTACAGAAGGCGCATTACAGCTTGAGATTGGGATACAGACACTCAACCCAGAGATTGCCGCAAACATCTCAAGATCACTACAGCTAGACAAAATCAAAGAAAATATCCGCTTTTTAGAAAATGAGACACATGCACATATCCACCTTGACCTCATCGTCGGACTACCAGGGGAGACACTGGAGAGTTTTGGTAAAAATCTTGATGAATTGGTAAGCCTAAGCAGTTGCGAGATACAAATCGGCATCCTCAAAAAACTCTCTGGAACTACTATAAACCGCCACGACATAGAGCATGGGATGGTTTATAGTGACATCCCGCCTTATGATGTTTTGCAAACTTCTAAGCTCTCATTTGAAGAGATTGGAGTTATGAAACGGTTTTCGAGATTCTGGGATTTAACCTACAACAGCGGCAACTTCAAAGAGAGCGTAAAACTTATCTGGCAAGATGAAAGCGTCTTTGAAAACTTCTACGATTTTGGTATCTGGATGTATGCACAAACGGACGCAACATGGCAGATTTCGCTTCAAAGGTTGGGGGAGCTCCTCTTTACCTATCTTTGCGAGATCAAAAAACTCTCTCCAGAGTTTGTTGCAAAAACGATGCTCCAAGATATGATGAAACTTCAAGGAAGAGTTGTCCCACC
>DKFQ01000013.1 GCA_002452425.1 Sulfurimonas sp. UBA6792
CAAAAGAGCTCTCCGATGCACTAAAACCTCTCTTGCCACCTGCAAAGAAAATCCACCCTGCCACCTTGCTTCTCCAAGCTATCCGCATAGAGGTTAACAACGAGTTGGGTGAGTTAGAATCACTCTTAGATACGATAGAAGCGGCAAAATTTCCAAATGCTACTGTAGCGATTATCTCTTTTCACTCTCTCGAAGATAGAATTGTCAAAAATAGATTTAGCCAGTGGAGCAGGAGTTGCATCTGCCCGCAAGAGGCGATGCGTTGTACTTGTGGCAACAACCACTCTTATGGAAAAATCATAACAAAAAAACCGCTTATGGCTCAAGATGATGAACTAAAAGCAAATCCAAGAAGCAGAAGTGCCAAAATGCGTATATTTGAGATGGATATATAGATGGGTCACAAAACAGAACTTTTAAATGAAGTAGATGATGTTATCAATCCAAAAAAAGAGTTGGATTTAAACTACTTTTTTTACGTAGTACTTAGTGTTTTTTTTGCTATTGCGCTACTTTTTCCAAAGATATATATCCAACAGCAGATTTACTTTACAAGCAGAGACATCGCAAAGCTTAAAGGCGAGCATGATACGCTTAAAGAGGAAAACAGGCTTATACAGAGCTCTGTTGAAGAGATACGATTTAAAAATCAGATTCTTGACACACTATTTTAAAGGGTTGTGATGCTACGACGTTTCTTAGAGTTTGCTATAGATAAGCCGCTTCTCAACCATATCTTTTTGACGTTTATCTTTGTACTTTCTGTATTTGCCTACATAAACATCCCAAAAGAGATTTTTCCGCCTATGAATATGGATAAAGTGACGATTTCTGGCGGTTACGTAGGCACTTCGGCAGATGTTTTGGACAAGATGGTCGTCAAAACGATTGAGGATGATTTACAAAATATCGCAGAACTCCAAACCATAAAAACAACCATCAAAAATGGCTCTTTTTCTATTATTGCTGACATCAAACCTGGTTCACAAAATATCAATGTTTTAAATGATGTCAAAGATATCGTCGGAAGTGTTAAAAAAGATTTACCCGCTGATATGGCAGAACCTATCGCTCAGGTAAGGCTTCATACCTTTCCATTAGCACTTATCGCATTGGCGGGAGAGAGACCAAAAGAGGAACTTTTAGCACGAGCAGAAGAGCTCAAAAGTGAGCTGAGCAAGTTTAAAGAACTCAGCGAGATAACTATTCGAGGAGATGCAGAGGAGGAGCTTGTTATCAACATCAATGAGCAAAAAATCCTAGCGTATGGGCTGCAACCGGCTTTAGCGATAGAAGCTATCAAAAACATCAGCTCCGTTTTTCCCATAGGAACGATAAAAGAGCGTGGTTCTCATCTCTATATCTCAACATATAATGGGGAGAAAAACAGAGAAGCGATTCAAGAGACGCTCATTGGTGTTGGTGGAGTCAAGGTACGCATAGGCGATATTGCAGATGTCTCTTTTGAGCTGAGTGATGAGTCGGAACTCTCGCACTATAACGGAGTGAGAAATATCTCTATCAATGTTGCAAAATCACACGAGGGCAATGCTATAGCGTTGGTTAAAGAGGTACGTGCGCTTTTAAAAGAGCAAGAAAAACTTCATCCAGAGCTTCAGTATGAGATTTATGCAGATACCTCGGTGTGGATAAAAAACCGTTTAAATACAGTTTTCGCAAATATTGCTTTTGGACTTGCTCTTGTCTTTTTAGCGATGCTGCTTTTTATCAACTCTGGGATTGCCATCGTTGTTGCTGTTGGGATTCCTGTGAGTTTGATGACAGGACTTATCGTCACGGAGGTCATGGGCGATAGTCTTAACATGCTCTCCCTGCTTGGAGCTCTTATAGCCCTTGGTATGCTTGTGGATGAAGCCATCGTCGTTGCTGAAAATATCTACCGACACCTAGAAGAGGGAATGGAGCGGCGAGAAGCGGCGATTGTAGGGGCGATGGAGATGTTTCCGGCAGTTCTTACTGCAACACTCACTACTGTTTTTGCTTTCTTGCCGATGTTGCTGCTTAGTGGTGAGATGGGGATGTTTATCAAAATCATTCCTATCATGATAACGGTACTTTTACTCTCCTCTCTTTTTGAGGCATTTTACTTTTTGCCTCTTCATGCACATGACTTTTTAAGAGTGGCGCACAATGAGAGTTTTACAAAAAAACTTTGGGCAAAACTCTCCTCTTGGCATAACGCTGTTTTGCACTTCTTTTTCAAAAGAAAATGGCTCTCGCTTATCGTGATGGTTGTAACAATCCTCTCTTTAACGGCAGTAATGCTCAAAAACTCTAAGTTTCAGCTCTTTCCAGATTTTGATACCACGCAGGTTTATGTTTATGGCAAGGTCAATGTAAACAATGAACTTGAAGATACCGAAATGATAGTTACAGAGCTTGAAAATGAGCTTTTGAAGCATATAAAAGGTGATGCTATCTCCTCCATCACATCTGTCATCGGTTTTAAACTTGATGCTAAAAATGTGGTAGAGACGGGTGAACATCTTTTTCATATTTTCATCGACCTAAGCGAACGTGCGCCAGAAAATGTGTTTGATAAATATATCAGTCCCTATCTCTCCATAGAGTATGATGCGGAGGTGCTCAAAAGAGGGCGAGACGCAAGAGAGATAGCAAAAGATGTAGAAAAAGTTGTCGCACCTTTTTATGAACTTAAAAAAGAGGAAAATCTAGTTTTTGAAGAGCTTGTTGTCAAAGTTCCAGGGGCGGGGGTTGTCGCTTCGGATGTAGAGATTAGCTTGAGCGCAAAAGAGGAGCAAAAAGTAGTGCGTGGAGTAGAGGAACTCCAAGAGGCTTTAAAGGCGATAGAGGGTGTCAGTAATATAGCTAATGATGCCACTCTGGGCGAAAAAGAGCTAAAACTGCGCATCAATGAGTACGGACAACAGCTTGGGTTCAATGAAGAGCTTATTTCAAGAGAGTTGCGCTCCTACTATCTCAAAGGCGAATATGGCAAGATGTTCAATGAGAGTGGACTTGTACGTATCAAGATAGAGAGTGGCATCAACCAGCAGATAGACTCCATCAACAGAGTTGAGGTGCAGATACCCTCATCAGATAGATTTGTACTCTTACGTGAGGTGTGTGATTTTGTCATGACACAAGGTTTTGTTGCACTTCAAAAAGAGAATGGCGTGCGCATCAGAACAGTAATGGCTTCACTGGACAAAAAAAAGATAACATCTGCAGAAGCGATGCAAAAACTCCAATCAACATTTGCAAAACTAAGAGATGATGGTTTTGTCATAGATATAAAAGGCGAAGAGAAGGAGAACGCAAAAAATAAAAAAGAGATGCTCCAATCTGCACTCATCGCCATTTTTCTTATCTTTATAACGCTTGTTTGGCTTTTTGATTCGATTAAAAAATCGCTCATAGTTATCAGCACCATTCCTCTTGTGTTGCTAGGCGTCTTCTTTGGACATATGGTAATGGGCATCAACCTCACAATGCCAGGGATGATAGGCGTAGTAGGGCTTGCGGGGGTCGTTGTCAATGATGGTTTGATAGTAGTAAGTTTTATCAAAAATGCAAAAAATACAGAAGAGTTGATGCAGATGGCACAAACAAGATTGCGCCCGATTCTCTTAACATCACTCACCACTGTTTTAGGGCTCTCTACGCTTATCTTTTTTGCCTCAGGACAAGCTATGATACTTCAACCCATGGCAATCTCTCTAGGCTTTGGCATAGCATGGGCAACGCTCCTTAATCTTATCTATGTACCGCTCCTCTACGCGGTAGTTTTCAAAATCAAAGACGCTGACAAATCAGAAAAATCTAAGGTGAGCTAAAGTATAATTCCGCCCTACAAAGCAGTATCTTCTTTGTGTAACAAGTGGGTTCTTAGCTCAGTTGGTTAGAGCTCCCCGCTCATAACGGGGCGGTCGAGTGTTCAAGTCACTCAGAACCCACCACTTGTTTTGGGCACTTTCAAGCATTTTTCAAATCACTCATTTTTTTAAGTGTCACAGTATTGCAACAGCTATTTTTGAATAGCTCCACATTTGTGTCAATTTTTAAGTGATTATCTTTTATAAAACCAGCATAGTTTTTGACAATCATCTCAGGTGAAGTGTATCCAACAATGGCTGCAAAAAAAATCAATGCACTGCTCAAGCAGATAGAGGCGTAAGTAAAGCGCCCTATCTTTTCTTAAGAGCGTTTTGTGCTGCTTTTACTATCGGGTAGTTTGTCGGTGCCGCGGTGAGTAGTGGTTGCGTTGCTATCTGGAGTGAGATAAGATGGTGTAGTGTAAGCTCTGCTTCTATCGCAAGACCGATAATGTTGATAATCTCTCCAGCCTCTTTTCCGCCTATAACTTGTCCGCCGATGATTTGGGCGCTGTTTTTCATCGCTATAAGTTTGACAGATTGTTTTGCTGCATCTGGAATCGTTGCAGGATGGCGGTTAAAACCCTCAAAAAACCCACTGATGTAGTCGATATTTTCCTCTTTGGCGCGTGATTCTGTAACACCTGCGCTTGCAAAAGCACGTTCTCCTATCATAGTGGAGAAGATGGCGATAGTACCGTTAAAACCTTTGAGTGTTTTGAGGCTGTAGAGACTGCTTCCTGCCACCCTTGCTTCTGCTGCTGAGGTAGATGCGAGCATCACTTTGGATGGGTCACGTGTGATAAAGTCACGTCTGGCACTGCAATCACCGATAGCAAAAATGTCTTTATATTTGGTTCGCATATACTCATCCACCCAAATGCTGCCATAGCGTGCAAGTTTTAGCCCAGCATCAGCAGCTAGTTTTGTGTTTGGCTGATAACCTGTTGCAAGAAGAACGACCTCTGCATCAAGAATAGTTCCATCGCAAAGCTCTATAGCGTAAGCTTTGTTTTGCGATGATTTTATCCCTGTTGCATGTTGCCCAAGAGAGAGTTTGATCCCTTTTTCTTGCATGATTGCTTGCGCTTGCATCGCCATATCTGGATCAAACGAGCCTTCCAAGATACCGCCACCGCCAACAATTGTCACATCTTTGCCCATCATCGCAAGTTCTGTAGCGATTTCAACACCGATAAAACCCGTTCCGAT
>DKFQ01000130.1 GCA_002452425.1 Sulfurimonas sp. UBA6792
GGAACAAGCATCGGGCTTTTAACCATTTATGATATGGTCAAGGCGATTGATAAGGGGATGATTATCCGCAATGTACAGTTGGAAGAAAAATCGGGAGGTAAGAGTGGAGATTTTAAACGCTAGAGAGCAGAAGCTTGAACTTGAGTATCCTTGCAGTTGGTCTTATAAGCTTATAGCTAGTGAAGTCGAAGCTTTGAAGCAGGCGATTGTGGATGTTATCAGTGAGAGGGAACATAAGCTCACGCACTCCAAAAATTCTAAAGGCGGCAAGTATGTAAGCATGAATCTTGATATGCTTGTCCACAATGAAGATGACAGAAACTTCATCTATGAAGCGCTTAAAGCGCACCAACATATCAAAATGGTACTTTAAAAGGAGTTTACAATGAGTTTACAAGAGTTGCGCACGATAGAATTTGAAAAAATGGATTTACATGAGATTAAAGAGGTTACAGCAAGCGTTATAGAGGAACGCACAAAAGAGCTTCACGACACTCTTGCTGAACTTTTGGTACAAAAAGAGCTTCTTGAGAAAAATATCCAAAAAAAGCAGAGCGAACTACAAGAGGCAAAATATGCGATTTTCAATGATATAGAGTCTCTCATCGACAAAGATGACGCACTCACTCTCTCAAAACTGCATCAAGCAAAACTCCAGTCTATCGACCTTTTTGATCTCTTAGGTGAAACGGTTGAGGGAGCTATCATCACGGCGCTTGAGAAGTCTAAAGACTCTGAGGCGAAAAATATGATTCAAGAGATGGTGCGTGAACTGACCTTTGAAACTATCAAAGAGGGGACGCTCAACACCATACGTGTAAGAAAAATCCTCTCTACCATCTTGCACTCAAGTATTGGGGTTGCGGAAGTTTCACCAAATATGTCTGAAGATATTTTAGAGGCAACTTTAAAGGGTATGCGAGCAGGTTTGCTTGAGTCAATCGATAGGTTTAAAAAGAGACTTGCCTTTATGCCGCTTGAGGCTAAACATATTCTTATAGAAGATTATGACACCATTATGGAGGATTTGAACCAGACAGATACGCTCTTCTTGCAAGTCGTTCAGACGCAGGCAAATGAGAGTGAGCCAACCATCGCCAAGATTCTTTTAGAGCTTAACAAAAAGATGCGTTATGACCTCGAAGAGCTTATCCATATCTCTAAAGAGACAGCTGTTGTTATGAAGGAGAGATTTTCTACTTTAGCAAAAACGGCGGTTAAAAAAGCGGATACTGCCCTGAAGTCTGAGACGGCAAAAGAGGCAAAAAGAATGGGCATTCAAGCATGGGGAATCGCTAAAACAGCCCTCGGAACTGCTATCAAATCTGCAAAAAGCAAGATGGAACCAAAAGAGTAACTCTCTTTTGGATTTTATAACCACCCTTTAGAATCTTCTAGTACGGCTTTGTTTGTCGCATCGTAGAGAGAGATAATCTGTGTTATTATCTCTGTTCCGTTTGTAAAGTAGTCATCAGGATTGATAGCGATACTCTCTTTAGAAAACTCTTTTTTTGCAAAATCAACATAGGCTTCAAGTGAACTATTCATCTTTGCGACTTTTGCTTCTAGGTCTTGTGGATAGTACTTTTTACCACCGTTAAGCATATTTTTTACGCGCGTTTGTAACTCTTTATGAAGCGTGCTCAAATCCGCGATGATAATCGAGAGATTCTCTTTTTGCTCTTGTGTTATTGCGGCTTTAGCAGCGATTCCTGAACCATAGCCTCGTAGCTGTCCGACATATTCACTCAGCGGCAACATCTGCTCCATCATTACAAACGATGCGTCTTTTGCAAATGGTGTCATGTGCTCTGCACTTCTTTTACTTACAGTTTGTGCAAGCATCAAAATCTGCTCTATCTCTTGTGTATAACGCTCAAAAGCCTCTTCAGGTTTGAGTTTAAATCCTTTACGGTTGAGCTCTATAAGCTTGTTACTTACATCTGAAGCTCTTTGATTGATGACTGGGTCTGATGCAAGTTTTAAAGACTCCATAGTGCCTATAGCTTTTTTCATATCACTTTTGGCATCTTGCACAAGCATCAAAGCAATAAGGTTGCCGTTAAGATAGCTGTTTGTCAAACCTCTGGTTTTTTGTGTTGCAACAACAAGATTTTTCAGAGCATCTATATACTGAGAGCTATCTGCTTGATCAGTATTGCTAAAAATTGGTTTTGCTTGTAGTGTAAATACAAGAATGAACATAAATAAAAAAATACGCATAAACTTACCCTTTTTGATTTTTCAGGGACATTTTAACTCTATTTAAATTAATAAAAACTTATTACTTCGATAATTTAAACTACTATTTATAATATTTAACAACCCCATCCATCTTTGAACCCATATTTAAAAGTACCATATCGGCGATGACAAGTGCCGTCATCGCTTCGCACACCACAGTTCCTCTGATGGCTACGCATGGGTCATGACGTCCTTTGAGCGAAAAATCAACCTCTTCATTTTGGCTTGTAACGGTTTGCTGCTCTTGAAAGATGGAGGGTGTCGGTTTAAAATAGACATTCATAACTATCTCCTCGCCGTTGCTGATACCGCCTAAAATACCACCTGCATGGTTGGAGATAAATCCATCCGCTCTTATGGCATCATTGTTTTGTGAACCCTTCAGCGAAGCACTTAAGATACCATCGCCTATCTCGACTGCTTTTACTGCATTGATGCCCATCATAGCGTCCGCTAAAACACTATCTAGCTTGTAGTAAAGCGGCTGACCCAGCCCTATCGGTGCACCGCGTACAACTACTCTTGAGACACCGCCGACTGAGTCGTGCGCATTTTTGGCTCTAAGAACCGCCTCTTTTTGGGCATCCTCTTTTGTAGCATCAAGCGCATAAATGATACTTTTTTTTGCCGCCTCATAGTCAGAAGTTTCAGATTTTATCCCGTCAATCTCACAAATACCGCTTAGCACTTCGATGTCAAGCTGACGTAACATCAGTTTTGCGATAGCACCCGCCGCAACTCTAGCCGCCGTCTCTCTTGCAGAGCTTCTTCCACCTCCGCGGTAATCACGCAAACCGTACTTGTGAAAATAGGTAAAGTCTGCATGTCCTGGGCGAAAAACATCTTTGATATTGGAGTAATCTTTGGACTTCTGGTCTGTGTTGTAGATGACCATGGCGATGGGCGTTCCTGTGCTTTTGCCCTCAAACACTCCGCTGAGTATATCTACTTTGTCATCCTCTTTTCTTGCCGTTTCAAACTCGCTTTTTCCAGGTTTGCGACGGTCTAGCTCGCTTTGGATAAACGCCTCGTCTATCTCAAGCCCTGCGGGAACACCATCAAGCAGACACCCGATAGCCTTGCCGTGTGACTCTCCAAACGTGCTGATACGCAACTTTTGTCCAAAACTATTCACTTTAGCTCCTTTAACATTTTTACCGCTGTCTCAGCCGCTTCTTGCTGTGCGATTTTTTTGCTTTTCCCCACCGCTCGTGCGTACTCCCTGTTTTCTATGATAACCGCTACTTCAAACTCTTTTTTATGGTCAGGTCCACGACTTGCGATTACTCTATACTCCGGCGTCTCTCCAAATCTCGCTTGTGTAAGCTCTTGAAGAGTTGTCTTAAAATCACGAAAAAGTGAATCCAGCGATATCTCTTTATGGTTTTTCTCTATCAAACCAATCACGATGGGTCTAAGCGTCTCAAGCCCGCTCTCAAGATAAATAGCCCCCATAATCGCCTCAAAAGCGTTCGAGAGAAGGGAGGCTTTCTCACGTCCGCCGTTGTTCTCCTCTGCGCTTGAGAGGTAGATATACTCGCCAAGGTTTATGGAGCGTGCAAGTTTTTCAAACCCGTCTTCATTCACAAGTGCCGCTCTGATTTTTGACAAAGAGCCCTCATCTGATTTTGGAAATTTGAAAAAAAGGTACTCCCCGACTATCAAATCCAAAACCGCATCACCCAAAAACTCAAGTCGCTCATTATCGTAGGGCTGTTTATGGCTTTTGTGCGTCAGCGCTTCGATAATGAGCTTCTTGTTTTTAAACCTATACTCCAAAATCTCTTCTAAATCTTCTATTTTCTTACTCATTTTCTCTTCTCTTTCATCTTTTGAGCTTCCTCTTTTGCTAAAACATCGCATCGTTCATTCTCTGGATGTCCGTCATGCCCTCGAACCCATGTCGCACTCACTTTGTGCGGTTTTGCTACTTTTATGTACTCCATCCATAAGTCTGGATTTTTTACCTTTTTAAAGTCCCTCTTTACCCAATCACCAAGCCACTCGTTAATCCCCCGCACAACATAAGATGAGTCTGAAACGATAGCAACCTCACACGCTTCCCTTAGAGCTCTAAGTCCTTCAATGACACCTAAGAGCTCCATTCTGTTGTTCGTCGTGTGCAGCTCTCCGCCGCAAATCTCTCTCTCTTTGTCTCCAAAACGCAAAATAGCCGCATATCCACCCGGTCCAGGGTTTCCAAGCGCACTGCCGTCACTGAAAAGAGTTATTTTCTTCACTAAAATCCTTATGATAATCTTTTACTAGAGCGATTTCTGCTCTTGAGGTATCTATCGCATGGCAACTGCTGCAACGGTGAAACGCAAAGGGAAAAACAACTTTGCAGTTATTGCAGATATACTCAAAACCAAGTGTAGCGTTTGCTTTTGCATCAAGGTTTATAAGGACATCTAGCTCAAAGATAGAGCTTCTGTTCGCCACTTCTATATACCCTTTAGCACTGTAAAGCTCTCTGAGATAGCCGTTTTGCATAATAACTTCAAGGTTCAAATCTTTTTTATCAACACTCCATAAAACATCAATAAGCTCTTCGGCTTTTGAGGCGTCAAAGTTCTCCCAAGCACTCTTAGGGTTGACACGAAAGAGATACTCAAAAACAAGATGGGTAAGCGCATGAGAGCTTTTATATATACGCAGCAGCTCCTCTACTTTTTCCTCTGATGAGAGCTTTGCAGAGTTGAGTACAAGCAGTGCTTCAAGGTATGCCCTCTCCACCGTCGTATCTCTGCCAAGCTCCTCCAAAGGCTCCAAAACTTCCATCGCCGCCTTGTAGTCTCGCACGCGCTCATACGTCAAAAGCAGATAGCTAAGTGCTTGAGGGGTACGAGGGTTGTTTTTTAGTATCTCTAAAAAAATCTGCCTTGAGCGTTCCAAAAAGCCCGCTTTAAAGTAGGTTTTACCGAGCAAAAACATCGTATCTCTGTAGTTCGCTTTGTCTCCGACCTTTAAAAGTTCGCTGTAAATCTCGATACTTTTTTCATAGTTACCGCTCTTTGCATAGGCATTGGCGAGCAAAAACCAAGACTTTTCAGAGAGTTCGCCTTTTGCGATAAGAACCTTTAGCTCATTTTGCGAGGGAAGCGTTTGAAACTGTTGTAAAAATCTATCAAGATGCTTGTAGTCCTCTTTTTTCTTATATTTGGAGAGCCAGTATGAGAAAAAAGTGATAACAAAAATAAGAACAAAAAAGATAATAATTCCAAAAAGCGGGTCTTTAGACTCCAGAAAAAAAACATCCATCAGTCGTACACCACTATGCCGTAATCATTTTTGAGATTGTAAAATGTTGCGTTTGGAGCAAACTCCAAATCTTTTATCTTCCCAAGCTGAACAATGGAATTTTTGCCTACTTTTATGCCAAACTCTGTAAAAAATTTTTTGATATTGACAAACTTTACATCTTCGACAAATTTATACTCAAACTCTTTGTAGAGCTTCATCTTCTCGTATGAGAACAGATGTTCATTGACATGAAGTTTATCAGAAGCGTACTTGATAGGAAGATGTCCGGAGAGGTCTGTAAGTATCTTCTCCACGTACTCATATTTTTGAGGAAGCGTGTTTTTTTGTACAAAAAGGTATTTGTTATTGAGCTTGAGGTTTGGCGTGCTTTTCCAGTAGCGATACGTTGGATTTGAGACGCCAAGTTTTGAAGAGACCTCTCTCCAGAGCCAATAAGAGTTAAGTGTATTTGGCAGGTAAGACATCTTTGCTTCTTAGCTCCTTGAAAAATTAAGGTCTATTATACCAATGATTTGGTTAAAATCCCCACCTCTAAAAGGTCGCCACTACCCATTTTGTGATAAAGTAGCCACCGATAAGTAGCCATAAAAACATCGTCCCCGCTGTATAGATGGGTGCTAAACCTAGCCCTTTAAATTTGGCAAATACCGTCCCGATACCCAGAGCAGTCATTGCCATCGTGAGCAAAAAGGTGTCTATCTGGTTGATGATATCGACTATGTTTTGCGGTACGATTCCAAGTGAGTTAAATCCAGCCATGCCGATAAAGTAAACCGCAAACCACGGAATGACAAGTTTCACACCGCCAGCCTCGCCGCCGCTTTTTTTGGCACTATAAGAGAGGTAAATCCCAAGAAGAATCAGCATCGGTGCAATCATAATGACACGTGTCATCTTGACAATCACCGCCGCATTTGCCATCTCTTCACTCGCCCCCGGTACGGAAGCGGGAACTGCAACGACCTGTGCTACCTCATGAATGGTTCCGCCGACATAGATACCAAACTCTTTTGCGCTCATGTCAAAAACGCCCATGTTGTAGAGTGCGGGGTACAAAAACATCGCTATCGTTCCAAAGAGAACAACCATGGAGACGGCGATGGCTGCTTTATGCTCTTCCGCTTTTAAAACAGGCTCTGTCGCCAAAACCGCCGCCGCTCCGCAAACTGACGCTCCGGAGGCACTTAGCATGGATGTGTCTCTGTCCATCTTGAAGAAGCGTTGTCCTGCCCACGCTCCAAGCACAAATGTAGTCGAGAGCATGATAAGCGAGACCAAAAAGCCCTCCACGCCCACCTCTGCTATCTGCTGAAACGTGATGCGAAATCCATAAAAAACAATGGCAAAACGGAGGATTTTTTTGGCTGAAAATGTTATACCCCCGCTCCACTCTTTTGGGGTGTTGTTATGCAGTGTATTTGCATAAAAAATACCGATAACGATACCGATAACAAGCGGTGAAATCCCCAAAGATTTGACAAATGCAAACTCTGAAATCATTGTAGCTGCCGCCGCAAAGATGGCTACAAAAAGAACTCCGTTTATAGTACCTTTTCTATTTGTGGGTGAAAATGGCATAAACTCTCCTTTAAAAAAACGTAATTATAGCAAAAGTTTATAGTACGTCTATCGTAAGCGTGCTTTTTACCCACTGTTCTTTAGAGTCATCTCTCTTTTGTGCTTTTTCTACGACGACCTTTGTTACATCGACGTTTTTTACCGAGGTAAGATAGGTTGCTATGGTATCTGCTCTGCTATTTGCCAAAGCCACAAGCTCCTCATCCAAAACACTCCATGTTGTCATACACTCCGCAACAAGCGCTTTTTGAAACTCTGATTTGAAGAGCTCTTTTGCGTGTTTTTGGCTTATATCGCTCTTGAGCAGCGCTATCTTCTCTTTGCCAAGACGTGGAAGACAGAGTGCTTCTACGGAGTTTACGGTGACATTCCCGCCGTTTCCACTTTGCGCTAGGAGCTCTTGTGTCAGTTTTTTTGCCTGAAGCGCCTCTTTGTCTTTTTGAGCATCGTATCCGCCAGAGATTTTCAAAGAGAGTTTTGGTTTTTCAAGCAGCATCTTTGCAATATTGTCAAGCTTTTCTCTCTCAGGAGGCAGCAATATAAACTCAGAAGCCCCAAACTCTACATACTCAAGTTCATCGGATTTTATCCCCATCGCAGCACCCAAAAACTTAAATGGAGACGCCACTGCTTTGACGATTAAGTTGACAAATGTTTTAAGCACCATTGCGCCATACTTAAAGTCAGGCTCGTTTAAATTGCCCTCCACAGGCATGTTGATATCTATAACTCCCTCACTATCTTCTAAAAGTGCGACTGCAAATCCTAGAGGGAGTTTTGTGATATTTTCATCCTCTATCTCCTCGCCGAGTTTGATTTTTTTGATGATAAGGCTGTTTGCACCAAGGAGTTGTGAGTCAAAAATCTTGTACTGCAAATCTAGGAAAAGTTTTCCCTCCTCTATCTTATACCCCGCAAATTGGGCGCTGTAGCCACTAAAAGAGTTCAAGTTTAGATTTCTAAAGTTAAGGTTCAAATCCGTGAAAGATTTAAAGTCTGAAGCCTCGACACTCCCTTTGAGTTTTGCAGAGCCATAAGCGTCCACCTCGCCATCCATCTCTACATAACTCACACCTCCTTTGACGTTGGAGAGTGCATAAACATCCCCGTTTAGGTCGTGAATAGAGGTTTTAAAATCGATTGGCAAAGAGTAGTCCGCAAAATTTGCACTTCCATTTTTGACTTTGAGCTTGAGAAGTTTAAAATCAAAACTCTCTTTTTGCTCATTTTTTTGTGGTTTTCGGGATTTTTGTGGCTCTTTTGGCTCTTTAGTGAGTTTTGCAAGATTCATGCTTTTGTCTTCACTGATTTGCGCATCCAAATAAAAAGAGTCAAGTAAAACCTCATCGACACTTAGCCTGTTTGGCGTACTTTTGAAGCTAAATGAGTTTACATCTGCTTTGATGAAAGAGGTGATTGTGCTGTTGTCTCGTGTGTCGTGCAAGAAAAAGTTGCGCACATTGAGACTTCCATCCACAGAAGCATCAAATCTCTCGCCCCTTTGCTTGTAACTGTTTTTACTCGTGAGACTAAGATACCCGTCGCTGATTTTTAAAAATGTACTCTCTTGCAGGTAAGGTGTAAGCTCTTTGAGGGAGATTTTTTGAAGCTTCAGCGTCCCTTTTTGCTCAAGCGGCGTGTGCTGCAGTGACCCTTTTGCATCTATCTTGCCTACTTTGTTCACCCGCATATCAACAGCATACGCAAGCGAGCTCTTCTTGTTTGAGTCTATATTTTTTGCACCGACGTGAATCTTGTCTAAAACAACTTTCGCGCTTTTTTTTACACTTTTATCCTCAAAAACAACCTCTGCATCGTTTATATCAAATGCGCCTATCGCCACTCTGTAGGGTTTCTCTTGCGGTGCATTTTTTGCGACATTTGCTTTGGTACTTTTTTTGACCTCTTTTGGCTCTACAAGCCCTGCAACGTCAATCAAGCCGTTTTTCTCTTTTTTGAGACCAAAAGAGAGCTTCTCTAGTGTACTAGCTCCTACACTTACCTCTTTTTTAGAAGTGTTTACAGACGCATTTTCGATGGCAAAGGCTTTAAATGTGACAACCTTTTCTCCGCTTTTTCTCTTTGCAAGATGAAAATTCTCAAGTTTCAGATTTGCTTTATCGACAACAGCGCTGATTTGTGCATTTTTATCCTCAAGGGCGACATGCGCATCAAAACCCACAACTCCACTCTTAAGTGCCACATTGTATGTTTTGAGCTGTTCTAACGCTATCTTGTCCACATAAGGAACATAGTGCAAAAGTCCTAAATTTGTGCATTTGACACTAGAATCAAGCGTGAAGTTTTTATGTTTGAGCGCACCTTGAAGGGTACACGTCGCTTCATTGAGACGCATATCTGCTTCGTACGTTAACGCTTCTTCTCCAAGCAGTGTCACATTTTTTATCTCGGCATTGAGTATATCTAGTTTCGTCTTTACGCTAGGAGCGACACTCTTATCCTCAAAAGCCGCCCCAACATCCTTAAGCGCAATCTTTGCAACTTGAACACTCCAAGGCGCTGTATCTTTTTTTTGTGGTTCTTGCTCTTTGACGCTCTTAGATTGTGCTTCCAGATAACCCATCCAGTCTATAGCGCCTTGCAAATCTCTTTGTGCATTTGCGCTTAAAGATTCGATGATAACATCCTGCACCGAGAGTTTTTGGTGCATTGGTTGAACATACACATCCTCTATGTGCAGAGTTTTGAGCGTGAGCAAATCATGATGTTTGCTCTTTGGTTTGATGCGAAGATTTTCAAGAGAGATAAAAATGTTTTCAAGCGTTGTTGCGTTGATGTCGCCTGCGTTGAAGTGGTAGTTTGTAACAAAATAGAGCTTCCCGTCCGCAATCTCAAGTTTGAGGCTATCTTGCATATATTTCCAAAACGTATAGAGCTTTGTCGCCTCGATATTGACATTTCCATCAATGATGAAAGGGTCATAGCTTGCGATATCACCTCTTATATCGATGTTTCCTCCATCTCCAAGCTGTGACGTAAAACGTACTTTTGCATTTTTAGTATCAACATTTTGTGTATCGATATCACTCACTTTAAAGTTGATTGCCTCTATGCCAAGTTCAAAAGGGGTTGGATTTCTTAAATCACGAAAAGCAAAAGAACCCTCCTCTAGCGCAACCGTATCGATGATAATACGAGGCATTTCACTGCTTGTTTGCGTCTTCTCCGGCTCACTTTGCGCAGCGCTTTTTACCAGATTATCAAAATTGAGTACGCCCTCTTTATCGAAGTTTAGAAAAATTTGCGGTTTTTGCAGCGTGATATTTTTGAGATACACTGCCCCCATAAAAAACTGATGAGGTTCAAGATTGACCTTAAATACTTCAAAAGATGCGAGTTTTTCCCCTTTAGCATCTTGAAGTTCTACGCCATTAACATCAAGATGAAAGAAAAATGGATTAAAGGAGATATCTTTGATGGAGAGTTTGGCATGAAGCTGATTTGAGATGATTTTTGGTATTTGAGACTCTAAAACAAGAGGAACGATAACAAAACCTACGAGCGCATAAAGCGTAAAAAGAGAGAGCAAAACTTTTTTTATCATCGATAAACCTTTCAAGCTAGCTGATAAAGTTTATCGAATTGTTTTTTAAATGAAGATTATTTTGCCTCTTTTATAACATCGGCTCTTGGATACGTAAATGTTGACTCTCTAAAAACAACGATTTTATCCTCGTGTCCGAGTGCGTACGCACGGATAGTTATGGGAATGATAGTGTCGTGACGTGCATCTTCAGAAAGCTTATCGTATGTTCTTAAAACAACGATTTTCTTCTTTTTGACATCTGGTGTGACATCAAAAGGCTCTTGCGGTTTTGCAATCTCGAGTTTCCCCTCCATACCCTGCGGTAAACTTACCTCAAAGTAAAATTTAAGCGTCTCATTTTGCGTATTTTGAAGTAAAAACTCATACGCATTTTCCACTACCACTCTTCCATCACTCTCTTTGCTGATAGAGTAGAGACGATTTTCTTTGTTGATATTAAGCAACATATGCTCTTTTTTGCTTCCCATCACAACCATACCAACTGCCAAACCAACAAGAAGAATCGCATAAGCGATAATTTTTGGACGGAAATAGTGTGTTTTTCCTTTTTTCTGGATAATCTCATACTCACTCGACCACGTTACAAGGGATGGTTTGCCCAGTTTACCCATGACAACCGTACATGCATCCACGCACTCCAGACAGTTGATACACTCAAGCTGCAACCCTTTTCGGATATCGATGTGTGTCGGGCAGACCGTGACACAGCTCTCACATGCCGTACACTCCGCATGTGGTTCAAAGGCTTGCAAATCTTTTTGTTTTGTGAACGCCTTCTCTTTATGTTCGTTATAGATATGTCCGCCACGGTTTGTATTGTAGAGTGCCATAACCGTGTGGTCATCATAGAGAACAGACTGAACTCTTGAGTATGGGCAAACATAGATACAGTAGTCCTCTTTTAAAAAGACAATATCATAGATGAGAAACAGCGCCGAAGAGACCAGTGTGCCAAGCAAAATCATATGCTCAAACGGGTCAGCCATATAAGCAAAAAAGTCCTCAGGCGGCACAAAAAACCAGATAAGATTTGCACTTGCTACAAAAGAGAGTACGACCCACAAGAGAACAGCGATAAGCTTTTTTATCTTGTTTTCACCCAGTGACATATCGGGCTCTTGTTGCTTGTTTTTGATGCGTTTTCTCAGTTTGAGAAGTTTCGTCTCAATCACATCACGGTAGATGACACGAAAGATAGTCTGCGGACAAATCCACCCACAAAAAACGCGTCCTCCCATCACCGTCATCCCAAAAATCCCTAAAAAGAGTATCATCAGCAAAAACGGCATAAGGTAGAGCTCTTGCATATCAAACTGCACAAATCCAAGATGCAACTTGAGCTTGTCAAAACTCAGTAGAAAAAAGTGGTTCCCATCTATCTGAATCCACGGCAAACCCAAAGCTGCAACTGTTAAAAAAACAAAGAAGACATATCTACTATATCTCCACGGTGTTGGCAACTTTACACCAACGCTACTCTCACTCATGTCTGCTCCTTTGACATATTATTGACAAAATTATAACACACTTTTAAATAATATTCATTATTCATTATAATAATTATTATAACGTATTGTATATTTTTCTTAAAAGTCTCTTTTATGCTTTCTTTTGGTAAAATCAAAACTTTATTTATCTTAATCAGAAGATTTTTCATGACAACAAAAGAGTATATCTTAAAAACTATAAAAACTAGACCCTTAATCATAGACGGCGCTATGGGAACACAGCTCCAACAGCGAGATGAAAAAATCCCAAAAGAGGCGTGGGAGGGCAACGAGGGGTGTAACGAACTTCTTAACGCTACATGCCCAGAGGTTTTAAGCGAGATTTACCGTGCCTATCTGACATCGGGTGCGGACTTCATTACCACCAATACATTTGGCTCATTTTCATGGGTTTTGGATGAGTACGGCATCTCTCACAGAGCTTATGAGCTGACATATGCGGGAACAAAACTTGCAAAAGATGAGTGTGAAAAAGTCTCTACGCCAGAGCATCCGAGATTTGTTTTAGGTTCCATAGGACCAGGAACAAAACTTCCCTCTTTAGGACACATCACTTATGATGAGATGTATGAGGGTTACACGGAATTTTGTTTAGCGTTGATTGATGGCGGGGTTGATGTTTTCTTGCTTGAGACTTGTCAAGACCCATTGCAGATAAAAGCGGCTCTTCATGCATGCGAAGCGGCAAGTAAACAAAGAGGCGTAGAGATTCCCATCATGGT
>DKFQ01000062.1 GCA_002452425.1 Sulfurimonas sp. UBA6792
GCGTGATTCGTAACGTCTTAACATATAAAGACGTTTAAGCATTTTCTTGCGAGAAGCAATTAAGAATTTCTTACGCTTTTCAGTTTTCGTTTCATGGAAACGACGAGCGCGAGCTTCAGTAACGATTAAGTTACGGTCAGTCTGCTTCTTGAAACGGCGGTAAGATGCGTCAAAATTATCATCGCTGCGAAGATAGATACCTGGCATATCACATCACCCACTTTCTTTAAGATTTGGAAGCGAATTGTACCATAAATAGCTTTATTTAAGATTGTGGAGAGAAAATTTGCATATTTCTTTCTAAAATTGATACAAATCAAGGCATCTTTTTTTTAAATAGGATAAAATTTCTCCGATTTAAAAATTTAGAGCGTAATGCGTTCTTACCAAGGAAAACAAAATGAAAACAATCATTTTAGCAGTCATAATATTGTTAGGTGCCCTCCAAGCTGACAGCGTAGTTCACTACGACACTCAAGAAACACAAACACCGATTAGCAAGCCTAATCACCCGACTACAGATATCCGCTAATATCTGGACTTTTATTTCTCCTTCTAAAATAGGTTTATTACCGTTAACCTATTTTAGGCATAAATCTCTCTTTAACGAACCCTCTTATATAATTCTCGTATGATAAACCAAGATTCCATTGAAGTCCTTAAAGCACGCCTTGATATTGTTGATGTTGTAGGCTCTTATCTTGAGCTGAAAAAATCAGGTGCAAACTACAAAGCGCCATGCCCGTTTCATGATGAGAAGAGCGCATCTTTTGTGGTAAGTCCATCCAAGCAGATATACCACTGTTTTGGCTGTGGGGCGGGGGGCGATAGTATCAGGTTTGTGATGGAGTATGAGAAGCTAAACTACCCCGAAGCTTTGGAAAAACTCGCCTCTACTTATAACTTCTCTCTTTCATACAGTGATATCAAAAAAAACAAACCTCGCTCAGGGATTATGCAAAAGATAGATGCGTGGTACCACTCTTTACTTGTCAAAAATCAAACAGCACTCGCCTACATCAAAGAGCGTGGTATTTATGAGAGTAGTTTGGAGCAGTTTGGTGTCGGGTACGCACCTGATTCCAACACTACCATAAACTATATAAACTCTCAGTTTTTAAACATGAACGAAGCCATAGAGATGGGCATTGTGGGGTATGAGGGGAAGAGGGTTTTTGCGAGATTTATAGAGCGCATTACATTTCCGATTCATTCGCCAAACGGGACTATTGTCGGTTTTGGCGGCAGAACCATCACGGGACATCAGGCAAAATATATAAACTCACCTGAGACGCCATACTTTAACAAATCAAGACTTCTTTATGCTTACCACCATGCAAAAGCAACCATCCATAAGACAAAAGAGATAATCATTACCGAGGGGTATCTTGATGTTATCATGCTTCATCAAGCTGGTTTTACAAATGCCGTTGCGACTTTAGGGACGGCACTTACCCCTGAACACCTCCCTCTTTTGCGCAAAGGCGAACCAAAAATCATCATGGCTTATGATGGCGACAAAGCGGGGCGTGCGGCTGCACTTAAAGCCTCGAGACTGCTTAGCATCGGAGGATTTAGCGGTGGTGTGGTCATCTTTTCTGATGGGCAAGACCCTGCGGATATGGTTAAAAAAGGCTCTGTTGAAGAACTCTCCGCCATGTTTCGCAAACCTCGCCCTTTCATAGAGTTTGTTTTAGATGAGATTTTGGCATTCTACAACCTTTTAGACCCAAAGGCAAAAGAGAGCGCACTGCAAGAGGCGACGGCGTACCTAAAAACTCTTTCGCCGCTGCTTCAAGAGGAGTACAAATCCTATCTTGCATCACGGTTGGGGTTAAGCCCCTCTTTTGTAAAGATTGCGGGTGCGGCAAATATAAATCATAACAAAGCCATTATCGACAAGAGCCGTCATAAAGATATGTGGGAACTTACCCTCATCAAAACAGTTTTGGAAAATCCTTCATTTATAGACCAGATTTTGGATGTTTTGGATCCGTCGCTTTTGCAGTTTCACTCAGAGGAGTTTGCTTTGGCACTCAAAGGAGAAGTGGCGCATCCCGCACTTATGGCGATTTTAGTGGATGAACAGATTAAAGCACTTCAAAGTGAAGAAGCGCTTAAGGCGGAGTTGATTGCTTTTTTGATGAAACATTATGAGAGAGAGTACAAGAAGGTAAATGCTCAAACGGAGATGAACTTTGAGCAAAAAGCCTTTCATATCCGCAAGCTTCGTGGGGTTATTACACAGCTCAAAAAAGGTGTGTTAGTGCCTTTTAAGAGTTAGGTTCTGATGGCTCTTTTGGTTTTAACGCTTTTATAGATATCTTTCTGCCGACATTTTTTGGCGCTTCAACGCTCTCTTTAGGTTTTCCGTCATAGCGGTGGTTTCTCTCGCCACTTTTACCTGAAAACTTTGCTTTGCCGCTCTCATCTTTGCCTAAAAATTTATTTGGTTTTTTATCGTACTTTGGTTTTTCAAAAGGTTTGCGTTCAGATGTCTCACCCTCTTTTTTTGGCTTGTCGTACTTTGGTTTGTCAAATGGCTTGCGTTCTGACTTTTCACCATCTCTCTTAGGTTTTTCATAAGATTTGCGCTCTGAACCATCATCTTCCCTTTTTGGTCTATCCGATTTTTGTTTATCGAAAGGTTTTTTATCATATTTGGGTTTATCAAAGGGCTTACGCTCTGCTCTTTTTGTATCACTTTTTGGTTTTAGAGAGGGTTTTGGAGCTATCTTCATCTTCTCTTGTTCAGGATACTCAAAACCTGTAACAATCTCTTGTCTGATAACTCTTCCAAGGAGTGTCTCTATGGGGTAGAGGTTGTTTTGCTCACTTATATCTAGCAGAGCAATCGCACTATCTGTTGTTTTTGCCAGTCTTGAGATGTAGAGTTCTGCACTTTGCGGTAAGTCATAGCTGATAAGAAGTTCACACTTTAGTTCAGGCACTCCCGCTAACTCTTCATCACTTAAAACACTAACGTTAGGCTCTGTTATAGCCTCTTTTGTTAGGAGGCTGTTATCTGATAGTGCAACAACTATGCTTAAACCGCTGTTTTGAGAGAGCAACATGTTAAGAAGAGCGAGTTTTTTCTCGTTAGGACAAGGGTGGATACGGTGTTTGTTATGTTTGATAGTTATTTGATTGGTTGACATTTGAAGTCCTAAGAGGATATTTAAATGACATTGTATCTCACATTAGTGTAAAGTATGCTATTATCTTTTAATATTAAATTCAGGATTATAATGTCATTTACAACACTAGGTTTGTCAGCTCCTTTACTAAAAGCTATCCAAGACCAAGGCTACGCAGAGCCTACGCCGATTCAAAAACAAGCCATACCCGTTATACTTAGCAGACGTGATGTTTTAGCGGGTGCGCAAACAGGAACAGGCAAAACGGCAGGTTTTACTCTGCCACTTCTTGAGCTTTTAAGCACTACAAAACCGACAAAATCAAAACAGCGTATAAGAGCGTTGATATTGACACCCACACGAGAGTTGGCGGCTCAAGTGGGAGAGAGCGTGGAGGTTTACGGAAAGTATCTCTCATTCAAATCAGCTATCATCTTTGGCGGTGTAAGCATAAATCCACAACTTACACAGCTCCGCCAAGGTGTCGATATTGTCATTGCAACTCCGGGGCGACTGCTTGACCACGTTTCACAAAAGAGCATAGATCTAAAAGATGTCGAGTTTCTTATACTTGATGAGGCGGATAGGATGCTTGATATGGGTTTTATCAACGATATTAAAAAAATATTGGCAATTTTACCAAAACAGAAGCAGACTTTGCTTTTCTCGGCTACATACTCCGATGAGATAAAAAAACTCTCCGATAAACTATTAAATGCGCCCGTTCTTATAGAAGTTGCACGCCCAAACAGAGCTTCTGCAAGTGTAAAGCAGGCAGTTTATCCGGTTGATAGAGAGCGCAAACGTGAGCTTTTGACACATCTTATCAATGAGGGCAAATGGAAACAGGTGCTTGTTTTTACAAGAACAAAACATGGCGCAAATCGCCTCACGGGTCAGCTTGAAAAAGATGGTATAACCGCTGTTGCCATCCATGGAAACAAGAGTCAAAATGCAAGAACAAAAGCTTTGGCGGATTTTAAAGCAGGCGAGGTGAGAGTTTTGGTTGCGACAGATATCGCAGCCAGAGGTATAGATATAGACCAACTCCCGCATGTCATCAACTATGAACTTCCAAACGTACCGGAGGATTATGTTCACAGAATCGGACGAACAGGACGTGCGGGTAGCGAGGGTGAGGCGATATCGCTTGTCTGTATAGATGAGCATGAGTACCTTGCAAATATAGAAAAACTGATAAAAAACGATATCCAAAAAGT
>DKFQ01000008.1 GCA_002452425.1 Sulfurimonas sp. UBA6792
CGCACTGTATAGCAATAAGTTATATAAAATTATCACAATTTAAAAAAAATTTTATATAAACTTGGTATAGTACTGCAACGATATTATAAAAAAGTATTATACATACTTTCAAAAAAGGATGAACATGAACAAGCCATTACTGCTCTCTTTAGCTACTGCGATGCTTCTTACAACAAATCTAAGTGCCGAGTCTATGTACGAAAGATTTGAGGCGATGGAGAAGGAGATGCAAAAACTCAAAGCAGAGATTGCAGAACTTAAATCTCAAAAATCCACGCCTAAAGTTGCTGCTAAGAAAGTAGCAAAAGGTACGGAAGAAGAAGAAGAGGATGAGGACGAGGAAGATGCGAAGGAGCCAAAAGTAGCATCGGCATCAAAAGCACAAGGTGCGGTGAGTGTTGCCGCAAACGCTAAAGACGAAGAGGAAGAGGACGAAGAGGATAGTGTTGAAGATAGACTTGGCGACATTGAAGAAGCTATTTCAGAGATCAACAGAAACACCTCAGGCTCACACCTTAAGTTCCAAGTGGATTATAGATTTGCCATCGAAAATATGGACTATGAGATGGCAGATGGCTCAAGTGCGAAAAACGATGCATTTATGACCAACAGACTTTGGATAGATATGGGGTATAAAGCAACCAATAACCTCAGTTTTATCGGACAACTTGCTTACAACAAAGCGTTTGGGGCGAGAAGCGGAGCAAATGCTCAAAACGCACCTTATGAAACATTTGACTGGATAGCAAATGAGAATGCATACGATGACCAAATCAGAGTTCGCAACGCTTATTTCTTATGGCAAGAGCAAGAGTTTCTTGGTTTAGATATCCCATGGACATTTAGTATCGGTCGCCGTCCATCCACTAATGGCGCACTTGTCAATCTAAGAGATGACGATGCTGCTTCCTCACCAATCGGACATGGCATCAATGTAGAGTTTGACGGACTCAGCTCACAATTTACACTGAGCCAAAAGTATGGAACATCGGTAAAACTTTGTCTTGGACGCGGCATGAGCGAAGCCGCTCCAAAATTTACATCTACTCCTTACGCAGACACGAATGACTACAATACAAATATAGATTTGGCAGGATTTATCTTTACTCCTTATGATGACAAGCAATACAAAGTATCAAGCATGTACTACTATGCGAGTAATCTCATCGATATGACGATGGCAACTCCGACGGACACATCATTTACAACTGTTGGCGGAATGCACAGCGGTGTGGTTTATGCTTCTACAAAAGGGATCGGCAAAAATTTAGGTGCATTTTTAGATGATACAACCATTTTTGCAAGCTTTGCAGTCTCGGTAACAGACCCTAAAAACGATCAAGGCATGTTAGGTTCAGACGCTGGCGAGAGCAAAACGGGGACATCTTTTTGGATAGGAACACAGTTCCCATCACTTCTCACGGATGATGGGAAATGGGGCTTAGAGTATAACCACGGAAGCAAGTACTGGAGAAGTGTAACGTACGGAGAAGATACAAACATCGGCTCTAAAGTGGCAGCACGCGGTGATGCCTACGAAGCTTACTTCACAGAGTACCTTGTGGACGACATCCTCTCTATGCAGCTCCGCTATACCTACATAGACTACAAATACAGCGGAAGCAATGGGTTTTTTGGAAATACGTCAGGCAGTGCAATGGAAATTGCAGATGTTATGATGACGCCAAATGGTGATATTGCTGGTAACGTTGTCGATAAAGCACAAGATATCCGCCTCTATATCCGCTACAGATACTAAACAAAACTTCAAGGCTATTTGCCTTGAAGTACCTCTAACTTCTCTTTTACGATTCTAGCGTGTTCTTTTACTTTTACGTTTTTCCAAACAGCTTTTACAATGCCCTCTGGGTTGATGATAAGCGTTGAGCGGACGATGCCCATGTACTCTTTGCCGTAGTTTTTCTTCAAAGCCCATACACCGTACTCTTGCATCATGGAAGTACTCTCATCGCTAAGAAGAGTTATGCTTAAATCTTTTTTCTCTATAAAATCACGATGTTTTGCTGTGCTATCTGCACTAACGCCTATTATTACCGCATTTAAAGTACTAAAATCTGGTGCGGCTTCACTAAAGTCGCACGCCTCGGTCGTACAACCGAGGGTGTTGTCTTTTGGGTAGAAGTAGAGAACTATCCACTTGCCTCTAAGGTCTCGTAAACATATCTCTACATCGTCTTGGTTTGGAAGACAAAACTCCGGTGCTTGGCTCTCTAGTTGAATCATTTTTTTATACCTCTTTTGTAGTTTTTCTTCCGTTTATCATGCTTGAGATGATGCCGTGTTCTTCTTTTATATCAGCTACTACAACCCCTGCTACGTGGAGCGGTATAAAGAACAAGAAGTAGTTATATACAAGCTCATGCGTCTCTTTGATGCTCTTTGCCATCGCATCGGTAAGCTCAAGCGCCTCTTTGAGATAGAGCGCAAAACCACTGATGGTCATAAACAGAAGGGCCCCGTAAAGGATGTAGTGCAGAGCTTTGACGCCCTTTTTATGGATGTCAAGTGTGCTAAAAGACTCTTTTTGGCTTTTGTCAAAAAAGAGAAGTGCGATTCTGTAAACCACCAAAAACGCTAGTGCATAGCCCAATATAAGGTGCCATTCCCACATAGGAGCGCGAATCGCTTTTGCGATAGCTACTGCATCCTCTTTGAAGATGTCAACGTTCATGTCGGTAAGCTTTGTCATAATGATTTCAGAGTTGGTTCTGTAGCTCAAAAACCCTTTTCTAAGTAGTACCGTTCCTACAAGTCCCAAAACAACTAGGGCGTTGAGCCAGTGCCAAATTCTAAAAGCTGCCGTGTATTTCATCTTAAACTCCTTTTTTGCCTTTTTGGTAACGAATATACCATAAAGCTAGTAAAACTAATATAACGACGACCACAAAAGTTATCTGCTTGAGGTACGCATCGAGCAGCTCTTGATTTTCGCCTATGGTGTAGCCAAGCATAACGAGTATAAACGCCCAAAGAGAAGCTCCAAGGGCAGTGTAGAGGGAAAAAACTGCCAAATTCATACGTGCAAGCCCTGCGGGAATGGAGATAAGCTGACGAATCCCTGGGAGCAATCTCCCTATAAATGTAG
>DKFQ01000154.1:0-2253 GCA_002452425.1 Sulfurimonas sp. UBA6792
CAGCGTATGGAAACACTCTCCAAAGAGGCAAGTGAAGTCAAAAATATCTTAAATATCATCGCCGATATCGCAGAACAGACAAATCTTCTTGCACTCAACGCTGCCATAGAAGCAGCGCGCGCGGGCGAGCATGGACGCGGATTTGCCGTAGTTGCAGATGAAGTACGTAAACTCGCAGAGCGCACGCAAAGAAGCCTCACAGAGATAAATGCAACCATCAACGTCATAGTCCAATCCATCGTAGATGTCAGCGGACAGATGAGTTCAAACTCAGAGGAGATTCAAGGTCTCTCACAAAACGCTTCTGACGTAGAAGCAAAAATCAACGAAAGTGTCCTCATAGTCAATGAAGCAGTACGCGCAACCGACAAAACCGTAAGCGATTTTGAACAAACAGGAAGAAACGTAGAGTCCATCGTCGCACAAGTCTCACAAATCAACGAAATCTCCTCTAAAAACGCTAGAAACGTAGAAGAGATAGCAGCAGCCGCAGACCACCTAAACTCTATGACGGATGAACTCCACGCAAAACTAGAGCTCTTTAGAACGTAAAGAGCTTCATATAAACAAAACTCGCAATGCTCTTATTGCGAGGAGTTTATAAAAACGTCCCAAAGGGTAGCGCCACCAAATTATCCCCAAATTCCACAACCATCTCACCATTGTAAAACACTACACCTAAGCATTTTTGCTCACATCTGTTTTGAAAATCGATGATATGTTTGAAATCATCTTTTTTGACACTGCTACTTTGCTTTACCTCTATGGCTAGTATCTCATTATCAACTTCTACTATAAAATCTATCTCTTTTTTGTCGTTTGTTCTATAGTGGTAAAGTGTAGCGCTTTTTTGCATGTAAGAGAGGTGTTTTTGAAGTTCGCAAAAAATGTAACTCTCAAACACTTGTCCGCTATACGGTGAGCTAAGCAGCTTCTCTTTTGAGTCTATTCTAAGTAAAGAGCAAAGCACTCCAGTATCATTAAAAAACACTTTAGGCGATTTTGCAAACTGTTTGCCGATGTTTGCAAAATAGGGTTTAAGAAGTGTCGCTTGATAGATGCGACTTATGATAGAGAGGTAGTTGTCTGTTGTAATATCTTTTATGCCTATGTCGTTGCTTAGGCTTGATTTGTTAAGCACCGTGCCGCTTCTTGAAGCCAACACATTGACAAATTTTATAAAGCTGTCAATATCCCGAATGTCCGCCAAATCCCTTGCATCTCGTTCTATGTAAGTTGCGATGTAAGACTTAAACCATAGGTCTCTTGGTAAACCCTCAAGCGTTATGATTTCAGGATATCCGCCATCTATAATATGCTCAATAATCTCATCGCCGTACTCTCTTTTGGCAAGTTTGAACTCTCTTTTTAAAAGCTTTTCTATCACATTTTCATCTGGTTTGTCATTTTTTTCTTTTGAGCTAAGCGGATGAAGTCTTAGTTCGCAAAGCCTGCCTGCAAGTGTATCTTTTGCATCTTTGTGGTCAAGTATATTGGAACTTCCCGTAAGCAAAAAACTCCCGTTTGCTCTCTCTTTGTCGATATGAATTTTTATATATTCAAGGAGTGTCGGGACTTTTTGTATCTCATCAAGACAGATGGGAAATTCGAGGTTTTTAAGAAACGCTTTTGGATTCTCTTTTGCGTAGAGCCTTAACTCTCCATCATCAAAAGTAAGGTAATTTTGAAATTTTTCTAGTGCAAGCGTCGATTTGCCCACCTGCCTCGCTCCGTTTAAAAGCACAACAGGGAAAGTCTCAAGTGCCATTTTTAAAATGGTCTCTAAAGTTCTTTTTTTCATATCTACCTCTATAGTGATATATTTTATACCATTATACTATAGAATTTTATAAATTACCCCATAACCTTACTTTTGTATAATTTGCATAGAAAACACTATTTGTAGTACAAATTTGCCAATGACACCCCCCCTCAAAACGTAAGCACATGCTCACTTTGCAAAACCCAGTCTGAGAGAACTTGCATGGTTGAGGAAACTTTCTCATCAAAATAAGGCTCATTTTTAAAAATCCCGCATCTTGCGTTGCATGTGCCGCAAGCTTGCAGTGCGACTCCGCTCTCATAGAGTTTTTTTAGCATCAAAACCAAATCATGGTCGTAACTCTCTGGTTTTTGTGTTTTGTCTCTTGCCAAATCAACCGCATCGTTCATAAGAAAAACATTTACCTTCTCTCCATTTTTATGCAGCGTTGAAGCAAGACGCAAAGCATTCCATGTTATATCAGAGCCATC
>DKFQ01000154.1:2298-27782 GCA_002452425.1 Sulfurimonas sp. UBA6792
CCGGCTTTTGCCCAGTCTTGAAGTCCTCCTTTGAGATTTTTGGCATTTTTGTACCCCATTTTTTTGAGGGTTTGTGCAGCAAGTGCGCCGCGTCCTCCATTTCTGCAGTAGGTTACAAGCAGAGCATCTTTATCTGAAACTTTTTCAAGGATTTCCCACTCCAAGTTGCCGCGCGTGATTGAGATGGTCTTTACTGCAACAAAATCATCATGCAAAAATCCTTCCGCTCTTTGTTCCTCCTCTCTAACATCAAGGATGACAACACTTTTTTCATCCTCGAAAATGCCTTTTAGTTCAGCAGGTGTTATCTCTCCAGCCTCCTTTTTTGCTTCATTGATAAGCACCATTTTTGCATTTTCCTCTCCAATGAGCGGTAGTGCAGCAAAGAGCAAGCCTATGCTCCCTACGATAGCTATAATTTCTTTCTTCATTTTCTATCCTTTGCTAGTTTCATATTTAGGCATTTAACTAAATATGTTGTGCTATGGTATAATTTTTGAAACTATTTGTCAAGGAAAGAGATGCTAGATATGCAACAGAAGATAAAAATTTTTAAAGCGCTTGGAAACGAAACCCGCTTTTTGATTTTTAAAAATGTATTTACGGGCGGTTATGTCTGCTCCATTGACGACAAAAAACCAAAAACAAAGATAAACCCGCATGCGACATGCGTTACAACGATTGCTGAACATTTTGAATTTTCTTTGCCCACCATCTCAAAACATCTACAGCTTTTGCGTGAAGCAGGTGTCATCAAAATGCAAAAAAAAGCCAACAAGATATACATAGAACCAAACATTGAAACCATCAAAGAGCTCGGTGGTTGTTTTACGACACTTGTTGAAAATTTTGAGAAAAACAGAGAACTCTTCTTTGACACCACTCTTTTGAAGTAACAGAGAAGTTATGCTACACTATGGCACTAGATATAACTAACAACGAGTGCTTACAATGAACAAAGACCATCTCAAAAACAAACTCTCAACCCTTGCTTTAGCGATGTTTCGCAAAGATTTTTTTGGTATCTTTCACGGTTCTATCTCTGCAAAAACAGAGTCAAATCGTTTTGTTATCAACACAAAAGAGGCTATTTTCGACTCACTCGACAGTGCAACTCTTATTGAGCTTTACTACAAAAAAGATTATCGCTGGAACCAAGCGAGTATGGATGCAAACATCCATCACAGCATCTACTCCCAGATATCAGATGCAAAATTTATCTGCTTTACGATGCCGCCTTTTACAACAGCCTACTCGCTTGACCACAACATCATCACGCCAAGAGACTATTTTGGCTACAGTGAATTAGGCTCTGTTGACATCATAGACCCTAGAAGTTTTGATGATTGGTACGAGAGAGCAAGCAGTGAAATCGCCTACTATTTTCAAAGCAAAAAGAGAGATATCATGGTCATACGCGGCTATGGCGTCTATGCGTACAACCGAGATATCCATGAGATGGCAAAAAAAATCGCCATTTTAGAGAAGAGCTGCAGACTGCTCCTGCTTGACGCAGCACAAAAAGACTCCTCTTTTGACTAAATCAAACTCTCAATCGCCTCATACGCAACATCCATCATCACATCACACTCCTCTTTTGTGATGATATAAGGCGGCATAAAATAGACAATATGCCCTAACGGACGAAGCAAAACACCTTTTTTAAGCCCATAGTTATAAACCTGAAGCCCTACTCTCTCTTTTGGGTCGTACCCTTGAAGTTCTATGGCGCATATCATCCCTGTTTGTCTAACGGAGCCGACATTTTTGAGGTTTTTAAATCTCGCAAGCTTCTCTCCCATATAGANNAGCCGTCTCTCTATTTTTTTCTATAACATTGTCACGTTCAAAAATATCAAGCGTAGCGTTTGCCGCCGCACATGCGAGTGCATTTCCCGTATAGCTATGCGAGTGTAAAAAGGCTCTGTTTTCGTTATAGTCACAGTAAAAAGCACCATAAATCTCATTGGTCGTTAGTGCCACAGAAAGCGGCAAATAGCCGCCCGTAAGCCCTTTTGACAAAACAATAAAATCCGGTGTTATGTTAGCACTCTGACACGCAAACATCTCCCCTGTTCGCCCAAAACCAACCATAACTTCATCGGCTATAAGATGAATGTCATATCTGCTGCAAATCTCACGAACTAAAACCAAAAACTCTTTATGGTACATATGCATAGAGCCTGCTCCCTGCACAAGCGGCTCTAAGATGATGGCACTTATATCATCGGCTCTTAATGCGCACAACGCCTCAAACGCCGATGCAGCCTCTCTTGCCGCTTCTATGCTCCCATCTTTTGGCACAGGCGTTTGGATACTTTGTATAAGAAGCGGCTCATACGTCTCTTTGTAGAGCTTGACATCGCCGACACTCAGCGCACCGATGGTCTCGCCATGATATGAGTTAGTCAGTGAGACAAAAATAGTTTTTATCTTAGAGTTGTTTTTGTGTGCATGAAAACTCATCTTGAGTGCGACTTCAACAGCGCTTGAGCCGTTATCTGCATAAAAACACTTCTCCAACCCTTTGGGCGTGAGTTTTACTAGTCTCTCAGAGAGTTTCACCACTTGCTCATGCGTAAAACCCGCAAGGATGACATGCTCCAAAGTCTCTAACTGCTCTCTTATTTTTGCATTGATATAGCTGTTTGTATGCCCAAAAAGGTTAACCCACCAACTGCTTATGGCATCGATATAACGATTTCCGTCAAAATCTTCAAGATAGATACCATGTGCTTTTTTTATGGGGATGAGAGGTAACTGCTCATGGTCTTTCATCTGCGTGCAAGGATGCCACAATACAGCCAAATCTCTCTGTGTTAATTCAGCGTTATTCATTGAGGTGTTAATGCTTTATACTCATCCGTATAGCATAAATTTGTACATGCCAAAAGTCCGTAGAGTTCTATCTCTAGCCCGCTCAAATCAAAAAGTTCTTCACCCTCTTCGCCTAAGAAGATAAATTTCTCATATTTATGATTCTCTTTGTCGATGTATTTGGAGTAAACAACATAATACGCATCTTGAAGCTCTCTTATTTTAGACGAGGCTTTGAGAAATTTTTCGCATGTTTTGTCTATTTTTTTAATCTCTAAAACATCAGACTGGATCGTATTTAGAAGCACTACTGGCAGTTTTGGCAGCTCTTCTTCAATATTGGCGTATTTTTTTGTTTCTCTCATAAAAAATCCTTGTTACCCTGTAAAATGAGTTTTGATTTTACACCCTTTTGATTTACATTTCTCTTAGACGTTCAAAGTCCCTCGATTCGGCTTTATCAAGGTTTAATACGAATTTACCTAAAATTACAAAAATATCACTTAGCAAGGCTTATAACACGATGATAACATGGATGCAAAAACATAAAAAATATCTCATAGTCACTATCTGGATTTCTACCATCGCATTTGTCGGTGCTGGGTTTGTTGGCTGGGGTCAGTATGACTATGGTGACAAAGCTGGTGCAGTCGCAAAAGTGGGGAGTGTAGAGATTACGATGGGTGAGCTACAAAAGAGCTACTCTGATCTTTACAACCAATACGCACAGATATTTAAAGGAGATTTTGATGAGGAAAAAGCCAAAAGTTTTGGTTTACAATCACAAGCTCTCAATTTCTTAACACAACAAGCTCTTGTTTTAAATCTTGCAAAATCTTATAGCCTTGACGTGACAGATGCTGAGTTGCTAGAACATCTCAAATCTTTAGAGTATTTTCAAAAAGATGGTGTGTTTAACAAGGATATCTATAAAGATGTTCTCTCAAAAAACAACCTCAAAATCAAAGACTATGAAGCCAATGTAAAAAAAGAGCTTCTTATCAAAAAAACACTTATGCTTCTGCCTATCGAGACAAAAGAGAGTGAGTCAAAAATCATCGATACGGCAATGAGCATCGCCGACAAGCTTGACTATAAAGTGCTCAAAGAGGAGATTATTACTATCGAGACTACAGATGAACTTTTAAAACCATTTTGGGAAAAGATACAAAATAGTTTTATGAGCGAAGTGAGTTATGATGTCAAGTATCTCAAACAGCCAAAAGTAACTAAAGAGTATGATGAGGCGCTTCTCGCTGAACACTACAATGAAAACAAAGCAAACTTCAAAGATGGCGAAGGGAAGATTTTAGCTCTTGATATGGCAAAAGAGCAGGTAAAGAGTGCTTTAGATGCAAAAGAGACAAAAAAAGAGGCACTAAAAAAATACGTTGCTTATAAAAAAGGAGAAGCGGATGTGAGTGAGCTACAACAAGCAACGCTTTTAGCTTCTAGCAACCCTTTTGGAGCAGAAGCTTTGGATGTTGTCTCAAAACTGACGCCTGCATCTCCTTTTTCTAAACCTGTTTTGGTTGGCGAGGAGTATCTCATCTTTGAACTAGTTGCTCTAAATGCAGCAAAACCAAAAACATTTGAAGAGGCAAAAGCCGAGCTTCTCCCTATGTATGTACGAGACCAAAAAAGAATCAAGCTTTTAGAGCTTGCAAAAAACTCATTTGCTACATTTAATGGAAAAATAACCGATTTTATAACGGCAAATGATTCAAACAAACTAACAGATTTAACAAAAGATGAAGCAGACGAGTTTTTAAGCACTCTTTTTTCGTCACAAGAAAAAAGAGGATATATCGCTTTAGAGAGTGGAAATGTTGTTATGTATAACGTTATGGAACAAAGATTGCTTAGCAATACTAACACCGACCCAAACAACTCGATTGCTAGAGTAAAGAGCGGCATGTTTAACGAAGGTTTGATTAAAGCCCTTCAAAACAAGTATAAAACTGAGATTTTCATCCAAGGACTCTAAGTTGAGCAGAACTATTTTAGCCATAGATATAGGTTCGACAAAAATATGTGCAATTATCGCTGAAGTAAGCGCTGATAAATCCATATCTATTATAGGAGCAGGCGTCTGCAAAGCGCAAGGGATTAGAAGAGGGAGTATCACAAATATTGAACTTGCTTCAAAATCCATAAGAACAGCGCTCAACGATGCCAAAAGAGTCTCAGGTTCAGAAGCAAAAACTGCTGCGATAGTTTCTATCTCTGGGGCTTACACAAAAAGTTTAAATTCGAGCGGCATAGTCAACATCCAAAACAAAGAGGTCAGTTTTAAAGAGATAGAGAGAGTTATGCAAGCTTCTCTTTATAACGCTAACATCCCAAACGAGTATGAAGTGCTTCACGCTCTGCCTTATAACTTTAAAGTTGATGACCAAGACTACATCGAAGACCCTCTAGGGATGAACGCTTCAAGACTTGAAGTGGACACACACATCATCACAACACAAAAATCAAATCTCAACAATTTACGCAAAGCAGTTCGCGGTGCAGGCGTTGAAGTTGAAAACATTGTACTTGCCGGATATGCATCTTCTATCGCAACACTCAATCCAGATGAAAAAGAGCTAGGTGTTGCACTTATAGATATGGGTGGCAACACAAGCAATATCGTTATCCACTCTGGAAACTCCATACGTTACAATGACTTTTTAGGTGTTGGTTCTAACCATGTAACAAGTGATTTGTCTATGGCGCTTCATACACCACTCAACATTGCAGAAAACGTAAAGCTCAACTATGGTTCACTTTTAGCGCCGAGTAATGATTTGATTGAGATTCCCATTATTGGCAATGAAAATGCAACGCATGAAGTCTCTTTAGAAGTTGTCCACAATGTTATCTATGCAAGAGTGGAAGAGACACTGATGATTTTGGCACAGTTCCTTGAAAATAGTGGACTTAAAGACAAAATGGGTGCTGGCATAGTACTTACAGGTGGTTTTTCACAAATGGAAGGGATGCGAGAACTGGCAATCGCAACATTTGGCTCTATCCCTGTACGTCTTGCAAAACCAAAAGAGATGCATGGACTCTTCGACAACCTCCGTTCACCTGAGTACTCAAGTGCTATTGGTCTGGTTATTTATGCAGCTTCTGCATATACGCTCTATGAGATAGACGTCAACAGAAGAGTAAGACACTCAAATGAAGTTTTTGAAGAACAACTTCCGATTAACCTTGTAAATGAACCGGAGATTCCTGTTCCTCCTTTTCAGCAGGAGAAAAAAGAAATGATGGTCAATATTGGGCTAAAAAAAGAGAAGAAAAAAGACGAAGCTGGGGTATTTAGTAAATTTTGGAACTGGGCAACCCAGTTATTTTAAGGAGAAGATATGGAACCATTTTTGATTGAAGAAGCACAAAAAATTAGCGGTGCAAGAATAGTAGCTGTTGGCGTTGGTGGCGGCGGTGGAAATATGATTGGTCACATGATCAAAAATGGTGTCACTGGCATAGAGATGATTATGGTAAACACCGATGCGCAGGCACTAAAAGATGCAACAAGTGCAAGAACTATTCAAATCGGAACAAAGCTTACAAAAGGTCTTGGTGCGGGAATGAAGCCTGAAATCGGAAGAGAGTCTGCCCTTGAGAGCTATGATGAGATTAGAAGTGCGCTTGAAGGTGCTGATATCGTCTTTATCTCTGCAGGTCTTGGCGGTGGAACTGGTACAGGCGCTGCTCCTATCGTTGCAAAAATTGCAAAAGAGGTGGATGCCCTTACTATCTCTATCGTTACAAAACCTTTTATGTTTGAAGCACCAAAGAGACTAAAACTTGCAAAAATGGGACTTGAAGAACTTAAAAAAGAGAGTGATTCAATCGTTGTTATTCCAAACGACAAACTTCTCTCTATCATCGATAGAAAACTTGGCATTAAAGATAGTTTTAAAATCGTTGATGGTGTTTTAGCTCAAGCTGTTAGTGGAACGGCAGGTGTTATCCTAGCCAATGGCGACAACGACATCAACCTTGACTTTGCCGACTTAAAAACAGTTATGAGTCACAAAGGTATGGCACTTATGGGTGTTGGCGAACATGAGGGTGAAAATGCAGCATATGAAGCCATCAAAGCAGCAATCGAATCACCACTTCTTGACAACGTCTCTATCAATGGCGCTATGGGTGTTTTAGTTCACTTCTATATGCATCCAAACTTCCCAATGATGGAAATATCAGATGCTATGATTGTTGTTCAAGAGAGCGCACATGAAGATGCGGATGTTATCTTTGGTACTTCAACAGACGAATCTCTTCCTGAAGATTATGTAAAAATCACAATTGTTGCAACTGGCTTTGAGAGAGACCTCAAGGTAGTAACAAACAATGAGCATTTTGTTAGTGAAACTCCTGCACATATACAAAAAATCCGCCCACGCCTTGTTGTTGGCGGTGATTTGGATAGTAACCATTTAGACATTCCCTCTTATATGAGAATCCAACAAGACTAACTCCACGCATCGGCTCTCTGCTTTATGCAGAGAGTTAAAATTATTGACAAAAAGAGAATCAGATGAAATTTCTACTCACCGCCCTTTTATTTCCCATATTATCTTTGGCTTCAAACATAACAACAAGGGAGATGCCTCTTGATAAAATGCAAGAACAAAACAGAGAGATTACAAGATTAGCAGCCGTTGAACTCTCAAAATCACTCCCACAAACCATAGACAAACATACAAAACTCACAAAAGTGGAAGCACAAGATACTGTTTTAGTCTATACCTATGAGATTGACGCTGCACCAAAAAGTGATGCACAAATCAAACAAGAAGACCATACAAGGATGCAAGAAGCTATCACGTATGGTGTTTGTTCTAGTTCACAGCGTTTTTTAAAAGCAAACATAGCTATCCGCTACATCTACAACAGTGCACATAGTAAAAACGAACTTTTTCGCTTTGATATAGAGAGTAAAAGCTGCGAAAATCTCAAATAAAGAAGCCTTATCGTGCTCCTTAAAGACACTCTCTCTTCCTTAGATTTTTTCTCATCTTTAGGGGATGAAGAGCTGGATTTGCTCATCTCTTTTTCCTCTATAAGTTCTTACGCCAAAGAGTATATTGTCCACTATGAAAAACAAGAGAGTAGTGCACTTCTTTTTTTACTCCAAGGAGTTGCAAAAGCATACAAAATCGATAAGCACAACAATGAAATCTTTTTACACTACATCTACGCTCCATCCCTTATCTCAGATATATCAAACTTAAAAAAAGAGAAAATCCTCACCTTCTCCAACGTCTCGCTTATTGAAGATTCTAAAATTCTTGCGATTGAATATAGCAAATTTAAAGAGTTTTTTTTAACAAAAGGACATCTTTGCGTAGAGTTTACGAACGAGGTTATCGCAAAATCAAACCAGTTACAGTCCCTTATCAATAGAGAGTTTATCTTTAGTTCGGTTGCAAAAGTGGCGATGATGCTGCATGATGATTTGGATATGTTTAACACACTTAAAAGAGGCGAAATCTCTTTGATTTTAAACATTCAGCCAGAGACGCTCTCAAGAGTTCTCAACAGACTCAAACGTGACAATATTATCGACTCCAAAAATGCAAAGATTGTCGTTTTGAACAAAGAAGCTCTCCTATCTGTTTATGAGGAATAAATAATGAAAAAGATTAAAATTACTGGTGCACTCATATTTCTGTTCTCTTTGCTACTTGCGTTTCTTTTTAACCACACTTCAACAAGCATAGCACGCCATAACAGTGAAATCACTGCTATGAATGCTCAAAAAAACTTTACACAAGATATCTCCAAAAATATTTTCTACTCCTACAAACACCCTAAAAACTCCTCAAAAGGGTTGGAGGACTCCATAAAACTCTTTTTACAAAATATGAGCAATCAAGAAAATGGGCTGCTTCGGGATGAAAAGATAAGAAAACTTTGGAACAATTTTTATCTTCATGTACAACATTTTAGAGATCAGATAAAGCACACATCCATCTACTCAAACATTCTTTTGGAAAAAGAGGTAAAAGAGATTTACGACATCAACCTCGCACTTATCGTGGAGAGTGACAACTTTATTGACAAGGAAATAGCACGCTTTAATGAGGAGCAAAACAAGTATATCATCTTGCAATATCTGCTCTTTTTTATCTTAGTTTCACTGCTTCTCTACATCTTTACACAGCTCAAGAGCGTCATTTTATTTGTACAAAAATTTCTCTGGGCTTCTAAAGAGATACTCTCTCAAACGTCTATCAAAACACTCCAACCCATAGAAGTTCAAGAGAGCAATCACGATATCTGTGAAGCAAAAGAAAATTTCAATGAGCTCGTACAAAAAATCAACGACTCCATCGCTTCTGCCACACAATCCATGGAGCACACCTACAAATCTCTTGAGATAGTAGAACAAAATATAGAAAATCTAGTAGAGCTTATCTACGCAATGCATGAGGACTCTAGGGATAAAGAGCTCAAAAAGAAAGAGGATGCTATCATCCAATCTTTTGAAGAGTTAAGCATTTCAGCAAAAAAACTCAAAAACCTTAAGAGTGATTTGGATAGTTTGATCACACATACAAAATCTTAAATTTTCAAATTAATTTCAAAATTTGACCAGTGTCAAATTTTAACCTCCCTTTTTTTTCTAATATACATTTATGATTTGAGTAATTTTTTAAAACCTCAAACTAATTAAAGGAGAAAAAATGGCTAAGCATTCTAACAAACTTGTTTCGCTTCTTGTTGGTGCTTCTGTAGCTGCGTCACTTACGCATGCGGCAGACGGTGAACTGCAAAAAGTTATGAAAGCAAGAGGACTCAGTGAAATTGATGTCGTTCGTGCTGCAAAAACGTATAATCCTTCAGGCGGAAGAGATGAATTCGTTGTATTTAGCTCAGCTGGTCAAGCTGGACAGATGATTGTTTATGGTGTTCCATCAATGAGAATTTTAAAGTACATCGGTGTCTTTACTCCAGAGCCTTGGCAAGGATATGGATTTGATGAGGAGTCTAAAAAAGTTCTCAGACAAGGAAATATCAGAGGAAGAGAGATTAACTGGGGAGATACTCACCACCCTGCTCTTTCAGAAAAAGATGGAAAATATGATGGAAAATGGCTTGTTATCAACGACAAAGCGAACCCTCGTATCGCAGTTATCGACCTAGCAGACTTTGAGACAAAACAAATCGTTGTAAACCCCGTTTTCAAATCTGCTCACGGTGGAGCGTTCTTCACTCAAAACAGTGATTATATCATTGAAGCGTGTCAGTATGCGGCTCCTTTTGATGATAACTACCACCCAATTGAAGACTATAAAGAGGTCTATCGTGGTGGTGCTACAATGTGGAGATTTGACACGAAAAAGGGAAGAATCGACACAAAAGAGTCTTTCACTATCGAGATGCCTCCATATATGCAAGATTTGAGTGACTCCGGTAAAGGTGTCTCTGATGGATGGGGTTTTACAAACTCATTTAACTCTGAGATGTACACAGGCGGTATCGAAGTTGGTATGCCTCCTTTTGAAGCTGGATGTAGTAGAAATGATACTGACTACCTTCACGTTTACAACTGGAAAAAACTCGCAGAACTTGCAAAAGACCCTAAAAATGTAAAAGTTGTCAATAACCATAGAATCGTTCCTATGGAAGTAGCTGTAAAACATGATGCGCTCTTCTTGATTCCAGAGCCAAAATCTCCACACGGAGTTGACGTATCTCCAGATGGTGAGTACATCACAGTTTGTGGAAAGCTTGACACACACGCTTCTGTTTATAAATGGAGCAAAATCAAAGAGCTTATCAAAAACAAAGATTATGCAGGTAAAGACCCTTATGGGATTCCTATCTTAGATATGAAAAAATCTCTTCATGGACAAGCAGAGTTGGGTCTGGGGCCATTGCATAACCAATACTCAAATGTTGACGGTGAAATCTATACTTCACTTTATGTTGATAGCCAAATCGTAAAATGGAACTATAAAACTCTAAAAGTTTTAGATAAAGTAAACGTTCACTATAACGTTGGTCACCTTTGTGGAATGGAAGGAAAATCTGCTGATCCTCAAGGTAAATATATCATCTCGCTTAACAAACTTGCGATTGATAGATTCCAAAATGTTGGACCACTCCATCCACAAAATCACCAGTTAATCGATATTAGCGGTAAAAAGATGGACTTACTTGTTGACATGCCTCTTCCACTTGGAGAGCCACATCAAGCAGTTGCAATTCGTGCAGAAAAGCTTCATGGACACGTAAGATACACAATGGGTACAAACTCAAGAGAAGATAAAATTCACGAGGGTAAGACACTTGCAGGTCAAGAGAGAGTTGAAAGAGATGGAAACAAAGTTAAAGTTTACGCAACTATGGTTCGTTCTCACATCAATCCTGAGAGAATCACGGTAAACAAAGGTGATGAAGTCACTTTCTACATCACTAACCTTGAGAGAGCACAAGATGAAGCGCATGGATTTACAGTGGACCACTATAATGTTCACGCATCGCTAGAGCCTGGTAAAACTTCAAGTATCAAGTTTATAGCAGATATCGAAGGAGTTTTCCCTTACTATTGTACAGAGTTCTGTTCTGCGCTTCACTTAGAGATGATGGGTTATTTGATGGTTAAAGACCCAAATAAAAAGTATGAAAGCACTCAAAAGAAAAAGATGCAGACTATGTCTCCAGAGCAACTCAAAGCTGAATACGACAAAACTGTAGCAACAAATGCTGCAACTGACGTTGTTATCCAGTCTGTTGTGAAGTTCTTAAAAGAGAATAAGTATGAAAAACATAAAGTTGTTGCGGATCTTGTAGCGGATGCAATGGATCAGTATGGCAAAATCGCTGAAGAGAAAAAGAAATCTGATGCGGCTGTAAAAGCTGGCGATATGGAAAAAGCGATTCTTTTTGAAAACATGATTTGGCAGTACATGGTTAAAACTGCAGACGTTGGTATCAGAGCAAAAGATGCACTGGTAAGACTTGTTGCTACAAAACAGTCAGCTGCTGCGGCTGCGGGTGAAAAAGCATTTGGCGAAGGCGGATGTGGCGGATGTCACGTTATTGGTAAAGTATCTTCTGGTCCAGACTTGACGGGTGTTCTTCAAAGACATGGAGAAAATGGTGAGAAATGGGTAAAAGACTTTATCATGAATCCTGAAAAAATGTACACAGAACCTTATGTTAAAGGTATGATTGACTACTTCAACCTAAGAATGCCAAATCAGCATATGGATGAAGCAGAGACTAAAAACATCATTGAATACCTCAAGTGGGTAGATCAAAATGCAAATCTCTTCTAAGAGAGTTTTTTAAAGTGTCACAAAGGGGGAGGAGATAGATTTCCTTCCCCTTTTTTTATGTCAAATAATAAAAAAAATTTCATAAATCAATCTTATAAAAGAAATTTTGTTATATAATACATATAAAATAAAATTTGAATGTTTCACTCAAGTTTTGAGATTTTATTTTATTCAACAAAGGAACTCTTTTCATGCATCCAAGTATCATAAAAGCAAGAGTATTTGCAACACTAGCCCTTCTCATTTTGACCTTCTCCTTCACTTTTCCTATGATTGCATTTCATGGAACACTTAACAAGATTGAAGCTGGTAAAGTAGAAGAGATACCTGCATTTACTAAAACCGTCTGGAACCTCTACAATCAAGGCAGATATAAGAGTGTAACTACACCAAAAGAAGCGCATAACAACCTTGATGCAATGATAGATTCTGCTGCAGAGATAGGTGTCGCTTCTATGCCTATCTGGGCGGTATCGCTTGAAGCTCCAAACTACCCTAAAGAGGCGTTTCCTTTAGGTATCCCTGTCTTTTTTCACTTTGATGGATATAGCGGCGAAGTGCATGAGATGAACACCATCAATCACTATGTTGGAATGGATCCGATGTGGATTGGCGGAACGATTGAGAGAGAAATTGGCATCTATGCGCTTTTAGCTCTCTCTTTGGGAATGATCTATTTTATAGCGTTCAATGCAAAGATATTTAACTATATCATGCTCGTTCCTGCATCACTTCCTCTTCTTTTTATCGCTGACTACTCCTACTGGCTCTACTGGTTTGGACACAACTTGCATGACTGGGGTGCGTTTAAAATCAAGCCGTTTATGCCGACTGTTTTTGGAGATGGAAAAATCGCTCAGTTTACGACACACTCCTACCCGACTATCGGTTTTTATCTTATCGTAGCAATCGGTCTTTTGAGTCTTTTAGCATTTTTTGCGAAACAAAAAGCTTTTAAAGAGATGAATAAATAAAGATGTTCAAGCCACTCTTTGCACTATTGGTTCTTATTTTGCCCCTCTTTGGCGCAAATGTACTGCAAGAAGCAATTGATGCTGCACCAAGTGGCTCTATCTTGAAACTTCCTGCGGGTGTCTATAAAGGAAATCTGGTTATAAACAAGCCTTTGACTATTATCGGCAAAGAGGCTGGGGTTGTAATCGACGGTGAGAACAAAGGAACTGTTATCAAAATTAAAAGCTCTTTTGTAACACTCAAAAACCTCAAAATTATCAACAGCGGCGATAGACACGAAAACATTGATGCTGCGATTACTATCTCAGATGCAAGCCAATGCGAAGTGAGTGAGTGTGTTATCGATGCTTGCCTCTTTGGTATAGATATGCAGATGGTACGTAACTCTATCATAGCTAACAACACTATAACTTCTAAAGATTTTGAACTAGGTCTTAAAGGTGATGGGTTAAGACTTTGGTACAGCAACGACAATATCATCAAGCAAAATAAACTTATTCACTCGCGTGATATGGTTGTTTGGTATAGCCATGGCAATATTATCGAAGAGAACATCGGAGAGCATTGTAGATACTCTTTGCACTTTATGTACGCTGGCAAAAATATCGTACGTAACAATAAGTACCAATACAACTCGGTTGGGATATTTTTTATGTACTCTAAAGATACCATAGCAACAGGCAACTTTGTCAAAAGTTCGCTTGGAGCTACAGGCATGGGCATAGGGCTCAAAGAGGTTTCAAGTTTTACTATCAAAGACAACACTATTTTGTACTGCGCACAAGGGATGTACATCGATAGATCCTCTTTTGAACCAGATACAAACAACTCTATCGAGAACAACAAAATCCTCTACAACTCCGAGGGGATTCGCTTTCACTCTTTGAGTGAGAGTAACGTTATCAAGTACAACAAGATAATGGGAAATATCGAAGATGTTGTCAATGATGGAAGATCAAGCAAAACATATAACAACGACATAGCGCAAAACTACTGGGACAACTACGAGGGATTTGACAAAGATGGAGACAATATAGGCGATACACCCCACAAAGTGTATCAGTATGCAGACCAACTCTGGGTTTACAATCCAGATGTAAAATTTTTTTACGGCTCACCCGTGATTTCTTTGCTCAATTTTCTAGCAAAGTTGGCACCATTTACAAAACCGCTTTTTTTGTTTGAAGACAAAAAGCCCATAGTTAAAATAGAAGGATAAATTTTGGAAAAAGTAAAAACAGATAAAAGAGAGTTTATTAAGTACTCCACTTTGGGAGTTTTAGGACTTGTTTTAGGTGGCGGAATGGTTTTTTCTCCCTATGTGCTTCGTGCTGAAAACAGACTAAGACCCCCAGGTGCTGTAGATGAGAAAAAATTTTTAGCGCTCTGTATCAAATGTGGGCAGTGTCTTCAAGTTTGTCCTTACCACTCTATCAAACTCGCTGATTTTGTAAGCGGTCATGGAGTTGGAACACCTTACATCGATGCAAACGAGAGGGGCTGTTACGCATGTAGTGCCGTTCCTTGTGTTCTTGCATGTCCTAGTGGCGCACTTGACCATCACTGTGAAAAACCAGAAGATATCAAAATGGGTATAGCAGTGCTGGAGTTTCCAGATACCTGTATCGCGATAAAGAGTATCCCTATCCCAAAGGGGTACAACGAGAAGATGCACGCATTTACCAACTCTGTTGTTAACATCAACCCACTTGAAGAGAAGCTTTTAGAGAAGTTTGACTCTTTTGAGGGCAAAGAGTGTACGCTTTGTGCTGATATGTGCCCTATTCCAAACCCTCTAAGCGCCATTGCTATGGTAAGAGATAGTGGCGGCGGTATGAGACCTGAAATCTATGACGGCTGTATCGGATGTGGTGTGTGCCAAGAGGTTTGTCCTACAAACACACCTTCTATCGTCGTAAAACCTAGAGTAACTTATGAACAATTTTATGGAAACAGAGGTTAATACAAATGAAAAATATCAATCTGCTTACACTCTCCACACTCCTCTCTCTTGCACTCTTTAATGGCTGTAGTGATGGAGATAAACAAGAGGGTAAAGAGACGTCAAACAAAGCACAAGAGGTAACCTCCGCACAAAAAATTGAAGTAGTCAAAAATGAAAATGCTGGTGAAATAAAAGTAGCACTCAAAGAGGGCGATGACAATCAGAGCAAATCATACTACTACGACTACAACGTCAAAAGTGCGTACGACCCAAATATGCAACCAGCAAACAGCGATGCTTCTGTGCGAGAAAAAGCAAGAACTACTATTGATGCGAATTTGCATGTCAGAAGCCCTTATGAAAATGTAGAGATTTCCATGCTTGTCAAAAGACTAAGCAAAGAGTTTATCGTAAAGTGTTCTGCTTGCCACAATGACTATGCAAACGGTGTTATCGGACCCTCACTTCTTGGCAAAGATGCTGATTTTATCTTTGAAAAGATTTTAAAATTTAAAGATGGTTCGGCTACAAATGTACTTATGAAAGACCTTGTAAGTCAGATGAGCACGCAAGAGATACGAGCGATGGCAGACGAGATTTACGAATTTAACAAAAAAATCAAAGAGATGAGAAAATAGATATGAAAAATGTAATTGTAGGGATTTTGACACTTTTAATCGTAGGTTTGATGGCTTATACTGCTTCACAAGGAAGAGCATACCATGGTGGAGAGCACGCAAGAGTTATCGAGGACATAGGTGCAGATAAAAATATGCCTGCGCAAGCCAATACGCAGCAAATGGCACAACCTCAAGAAAAAAGCGATAGAGAAAAAGAGGATGAGCAACTCAAAGCCATCAAAGACAAAGCTGGAAATATCGGTGAAATCAAAGTCAGTGCAGAGTACAAGAGCAAATGTTCCGCGTGCCACGGTGCAAACGGCTCTGGAGAGCAAGATGGCAGAGCACTTATGGGACCAAAACTCTATGGGCAGGATGCAGAGAAAATCTACAAAGATTTGGTTGACTTTAAAGCTGGCAGAAAAGAGAATATCATCATGAAGGGGCTTCTCATCAACACAACTGAAGAGGAGTTGCGTAAGTATGCAGACGAGATTGGCAACTTCCATCTCCAGTCTAAAGAGTAGAAGGAGAGGACATGGATAAGTACAACAACCGAGAAACCATAAAACACTCTACATTTTGGTCCACTTTTTTCAACAAGACAAAAGAGGGCAAAACTGTTCTTAGTTACAGAGCAAAGAGATGGGCGCTAGTCATTGCAGTGCATCTTCTCTTTTTTCTCTCGTTTCATGTCGATATTCAGGCACTTGAGGGGACGCTTAATGGCTCACGCTTTTTAGGTTTTCATCTCATTGATGTCTTTACAACGATGCAGCTCTTTTTAGCAACGCATGAGATACCTGTAAACATGATTATTGGTACGGCTACCATCGTCATCGTTTATATGCTTATCGGCGGGCGGACGTACTGTGCGTGGGTTTGTCCTTATGGGCTTCTAAGTGAAATCGGCGAGAAGTGGCACAACACGCTTGTGAGCAAAAAAATCATCAAAGAGAGAAAGTTCGACCACCGTGTCAGACATGTTTTTTGGGCTATCTTTTTGGTACTTGCATTTTTTAGCGGCTTTTTGGTTTTTGAGACATTCAATGTCGTTGGGATTTTAAGCCGTATGGTTGCTTATGGATGGAGCTTAGCACTTCTTTGGGTTGTGGCAGTTTTTGCAATAGAGGTTTTTTACTCACGCAGAGCATGGTGTACTTATATCTGTCCTATCGGGACAACGTATGGCTACATCGGGAAGGTTTCGGCACTTCGCATCGAGTGGAATGACAACTGTGACCACTGTATGGTTTGCCATGATGTCTGTTTTGAAAATCAGGTTTTAGAGATTACAAAAGCAAAATATGACAAACAAAGAGAAGAAAAAGGAATAACAAGAGAGTACATAACAGGTGCTGACTGTACGCTTTGCGGCAGATGTGTAGATGTTTGCCACGCTGATGCGCTTAACTTTGATTTTAGACTCAAAAGTTTGGTATAGCAGATGATAGAGGTAAAAAATCTTACCAAAAAGTTTGGCTCGCACCTCTCCTTAGATAGTGTCAGCTGTACTTTTGACATAGGAGAGTCTATTGCACTTATGGGGGCAAACGGAGCAGGTAAAACGACACTTATCCGCTCCATCCTTGGGTACTACCATCCAGATGGCGGTGAAGTGCTTATCAATGGACAAAATCCCATCAAAGAGCGCACAAATGTGCTCAAAGATATCAGTTTTGTTCCACAGCTTCCCCCACCCATCAAACTCAGCATCGAAGAGCTTATGCACTATATCAGCGTGAGTGCAGATGTCGATAAAGAGCTTATAAAGCACTACGCAAACGAGATGAAGCTTGACATCAACGAAAATATGAGTAAATCATTTTTCAAACTAAGCGGCGGTATGAAGCAAAAACTCCTCATTGCTATCAGTCTTGCAAAAAAGAGTAACATCATCATCTATGACGAACCAACAGCCAACCTTGACCCAAAAGCAAGAGACGACTTTTACAGACTTTTAGAGCAAAACGAAGAGCCAAAAACACTTCTTTTTGTGACACATAGACTAGAAGAGGTAAAAGAACTCGTCAACAGACAGATTTATATGGATATGGGAAAAATATTTTCAGATGAAGTTTTTTAAGTTTTTTTCTCTTTTCATCATGTTAGCATTTGCGCTTGGATGCGGCTCTTCTGAGACACCAACTGCACAAAAAAAAGAGGTATGCCCAAAATGCAATATGCCACTTCCAGAGTCTCACCTGCACACGGCAAAACTTGAAGCCAACTCTAAAAAACGCTCTTTTGATGATATCGGATGTCTAGTTTTATGGGCAAAAGAGCATAACGTGGCACTCGATAGCGCAAAAATAGAGGTTTTTTCAAACGATACACACCAGTACATCGATGCACGCAAAGCACACTTTAGCATCAATGAAAAAACACCTATGAACTATGGATTTGCAGCCTATGAAGCACAAAAATCCGATACAATTCCAATGGATGAAGTAGCACTTAAGATGCTACGCGGCGAACATATGGCAAACCCAAAAATCAGAAAACAGATATTAGGAAACTAGATGAAAAATCTCTCTCTCATCGCATACTTAGACCTCAAAGAGTCCATAAGAGCAAAATGGTTTATCGTCTATTCGCTTGTTTTTGGCGGGCTTATCGCACTCTTTTTCATCGCAGGGGTAACAGAATCTCAAGTGATGGGTTTTAGCGGACTAAGCAGACTTCTTTTGATGTACATCCAAATCACCATCGTGATTTTGCCCATCTTTATCCTCATCACCACCGTTCGCTCCATTTCAGGCGATAGAGACAACCACATCTTAGAGTATATGCTCTCCTTTCCCATTTCGCTCAAACACTACTATTGGGGTAAAATCATAGGAAGATTTATCACGGTCTATCTGCCTGTACTCTTTGCGATGGTTATCGCTATTATTTTTGGAGCTATCAAAGGTGCAGCGATTCCTTGGAGCATCTTCTTTTTATACACTGGGCTTCTCTTTTCGCTCTCAAGTACATTTTTAGGGATTGCTTTTTTTATCTCCTCTTTTGTTAAATCCTCTGAAGTTGCTCTTGGTATCGCATTTTTCATCTGGATATTTTTGTTAGCGTTTATCGACATAGCGCTTATCTCGCTTATGTTGCAACAGAGGATGAATGAGGGCGTCATCCTCTTTATCGCCCTTATCAACCCGATGGAGCTCTTCCGTGTTGCTGCAATCTCCCTCTTTGACCCAGAACTCACAGTGATGGGTCCTGTAGCATTTTACATACTTGATTTGATGAGTCAGGGTATTTTTGTACTTGTTGCCATAGGTTACCCGTTGCTACTTGGGCTTATGTTTGCTACATTTGGGTTCGTTATCTTTAAGAAAAAAGATTTAGTTTAAAGGAAAAATCATGAAAATCGTTCTTATCGCCGTCTTGCTTCTTAGCACACTACTCTTTGCCTACACGATGGATTATGACAAAGAGAGTGAGTGTGTAGTTAGAAAGCTAAAAGTCCACAAAGACCCGCAATGGGTCTCTAAAATCGAACTTACCAACGGTAAAAAACTCTTTTTTTCCAGCCCAAAATCGATGATAGAGTTCTACCACCAACCAGGAAGATGGTATGACATAGGTGTCAAAAGCGAAGAGGATTTTAAAGAACTTCTTGTAACTGACTACAACACACTCAAACCCATCGACGCCAAAGGCGCTTTTTATGTTTATGGAAGCAGTAAAACCTCTCCAGCAGGTGATGATTTAGTCCCTTTTGCAAGCTATGAAGAGGCAAAAATCTTTGCGCAAAACAACAACGGCAAAAAAATACTTAGCTTCAAAGAGATAAAGGAGTCACTCATCAGGCTCCTCAACAATCGCCTTTAACCGCAAAATCCCCATATTAACACTTCATTAACAAAAAATTAACACCCAATTCATACCAAACTTCTATACTTACACAACGCTATCGCTTCTACAAGAGATTGGCTAAAATAAAGGATGTACAGATGAAAAAGATTTTGATTATGTGTTTGCTTAGCTTATCGCTTATGGCGGCTGAGACAAATGTTTTTAAGGCGAGCTACAAAGCTCCGATTGACAAAGTGATGCAAAATATCCGTGATAAATTTAAAGCAGATATGCTCATCATCGTTTGGGAGTTAGATATCCTTGAAGAGTTTAAGACAAGAGGTTTGGTTCAAAAGCTAGGTGCTGAGTATAACAAGGCGGGTGTTACTGCTGTCAAAACTTTTGTGGCATGCAATGGAATGATTGGAAATAGTATCATCAATGCTGACGCCGACATGATGGCATACTGCCCTGTTCGTATCACGCTTACTGAAAAAGATGGCGTAACGTCTGTCCTATACGTTCGTCCAACATCAGCACCAAGAGACTCAAAAGCATACCCTGCTCTCGTAAAACTAGAAAACAAAGTCGTAGCAGCCATCCAAGGCTCAATGGAGATGGAGTAAAACTCCCTCTCCTCTCTAAAACATTCGCACTTTGCAAATGTTTTAGAACAGATTTTCCCACCCCTATCACCTCTCATTTGAATTTTGCCCTCTTTCATGAAGCTTTTATAACAGACTTTATCATCTCTCTCTTCAAATAAACAGAGGCGATAAAAAGAGATATACAAGAAAAAAGGTAAACATAGTTCAGAAAATAGGCTTTAGCCACGCAAAAAACATTTCACATAAAGAGGTACAAAAGTAAAAACATCTACAAGAGAGAGTATATGGAAGAAGCCCTTAGGATGAGACCTAAGAGCTTTGTAGGAGAAAAAAAAGAAGAAAGATTAGAAGTTATAGACGACTGCTGCGCGGTAGTGGTTCATTCTTCTCTCAGGAGTTTTTGAAATCACTCTGCCATCAAATTCGCTTAGACGTCTTGCATTGAACACTCTAAAAAACCAGTTTTGATTTGGTTTGTATGTAAATCCGGTATCGATTTCATACGCATCTTCAAGCGCAGTATTTGCTGTAAGGGCTGTAATGCCGCCAACCGTGCTCTTTGATTTGCCATACTCCGCATAATCAACCGTAAATTTAAGTCCCTTCATAACGATGTAGTGTGCACCAATCTTATATGCATCAACATCTGTACGGTATGCGTTACGAGAAAAGATAGTGCTTGTATAGGCAGGGTCAGCTCCCCAAGCATTAAAGTACTGTCCCTCTGTGCCATCTTCATCACCAGATTTGTTATATGCAGCAAAAACACCCCACTGCTTTGCATCATAGGCTACCTTAGCACCAAACATATTGAAGTCTCTCTCGCCTGCAAGTGAATCTCCCGTATCTTTTTGCATAAGATATTGCGCACTGAGTTTAACTGCCGAGCTCTCATTGAGAGGGATTTTGTAGCCAACCTCTGCATAAAAATCATCTGCAACATCATCTGAATGGTACACCCAAAAATCAGCTTGAAGATTTTTGACACCTGTATATGTTGCGCCAACAACACTGCGTCCATTGGTGTTTTTTTTCAAACCTGCCGCTACTCCCATATTGTAAAACTTTGCTTGATCGATATAAGAAGTGGCTGTTTCAAAACTCATAAAGTCATCGTTTTTAAAACCAACACCTGCCGTTCCTGTGTTTTCGCCTATCATACCAGCATCTGCCGCTGCACGAGAACCAAAGGACATCTTCGTGATATGCCCTGCATTGAGACGCAGTCCATCAACAACATTAGTACCCAGCATATACGCCTCATAAAAGTTTGGCATAAGCGAGACTTGAATCTTTGTAAGTGGCGTGTCTAAAGTTTGTCGTCCAAGTTTTGCATCAAAATAGCTGTTCTTATAGGTAACAAAAAACTCACCCATAAGTGCTTTTGACGCACCATCGACATCGACACTCAGTCCATATGCGCCCTTGTCATACTCTGGAGCACTATTTTTGTCCCAGTCCGTCAATCCCGCATCGCCATTGACATAAACCCCAACTCCTACCTTGAGATTATCTACCCAAATATCTGGTGTAACGTGCTTTACTTTGACTAAATAACCGCCGCCATTGCTTGGAGCAAAACCATTTTTATGGTCATCAACGACATAAATGCCTTTTAACATAAAATCAAGAGTCCCACCTCTATATCCATCTATGTCAACACTCGCTCCCTGAAGCATTGCTGAACCTACAAGCGCTGCTGCCAATGATAGTCTTATCGCTTTTCTCATTTTTAACCCTTTTTTCTCTTTAGTTTATTGCCGTTTATCTCAGAAAAAAACTCTTAGATAAACTTCATAGTAGCAGTATAAGTAAACAATATAAATCTGTTGTTAATTTTTTGTTAATGGCGTGTTAATGGCAAAATGAATTGTAAAGATGTTAAGCCCCTCTACATGGGTGTAGGAGAGCTCCATTCCATGCTTTTGCAAGATATAGTACACTATATAAAGACCAAGCCCAAAACTCTCGCCCGCGTTGACGTCGCATTTGGTAAAGGGCTGGATATAGTACTCTAACGACTTCTCCATCGGTTGCGCTCTGGAGCAAAAGGAGAGGTCATCCCCTTCTAGGCGCACGAAAACATCACTATCTTGTGAATACTTTATGCCATTGTCAAGAAGATTTTTAAAGACAATGCTCATCAGTTCAAAATCCGCTTCTATGGTATATTTTGTGATGTTGTGCTTGATGCTCTGAGGCTCTAAAAAAAGCAAATCTGCTGCATTGTCTAGAATGTCTAGCAGATTGTAGGTACGTTTATCTATCTGGCAATCACACGCTGTTACATTTTCAATCTGTAAAAATTCTCGCGTTAAGAGGTTGAGGCGCATAAAAACATTTCTCAAAATCTCTTTTGTTCGCGACTCCTCTAAAAACTCAAGAGAGAGCTGCCCTTTTGTAATGGGCGTTTTGAGCTCATGGGTAATGTTGCGTATGAAAATCGCTCGTGAGTTCATCATCGCTTTGATTTTGCTAACGGCTCTGTCAAACTCATTGGAAACCTCGGCAATCTCATCTTTTCGTTTGGATGCAAGGCTTAGATCCGTCTCTCCCTCTCCAAACCTGCGAATCTGCAACTGAAGCTGTTTAAGAGGGTAGATGCTAATAGCGATGGAGAGAAAAAGCGCAAACAAAACAAGGATAAAAGCGCCATAAAGCCACCATATATAGTAAACGTCGATTGGCTCTGTTTGCATATCTTTAAGCACAATTTCGCCTACACTTAAGGGCACCATCATATATCTGTACGCATCCCGCTCATACAAATCAAAGTTTTGCATCCCACACGAGATAGTTTCAAACCGCTCTTTATCCACAAAAGAGCTGTAAAAAGCGCCATCCTCCACCATCTCAATATTTTGATTTTTAAGCGTAAAGAGTAGCTCTTCTTTTGTCGTGCGCCCTATATGCCACAGCATTACAGACTTAGCCACTTTATGGTAGTGCATTTTAAGATTCTCTTTGACGGAGATAAACTCATAGTCATGCATCATCTTAAAAAGTACCGTCATGGCTAAAAATGCCAAGAAAAAGAAGAGGCTGATTTTAAAAATGATGGAATTTTTGTTCACGTCTTCATCCTGTAGCCTATACCGCGGATAGATTCGATGTACTTTGGAGCGCGAGGGTTGTCGCAAAGTTTGGAACGCAAACGGCTGATGATGACATCGATGCTTCTCTCGTCACTCTCCCAGCTAAGCCCCTCTACACCATCTAAGATGCTGCTTCGACTTAAAACCATACCACGCTGTTTCAAAAACAAAGAGAGAATCCCATACTCCGCAACAGTCAAATCCAGAAGTTTATCGTGGTGATAGATACTCATTTGTGCTTTATCTACTTTAAAGTCAGCGTGACTCTCCTCCTCTAAGGGGGAGGCAGAGTTTCTTTTGCGACGCAGCATCGCATGGATTCTGGCTACAAGCTCACGAGGGTCGTATGGCTTTGGAAGATAGTCATCCGCACCCTTTTCAAGCCCAAGCACCTTGTCACTCACTTCATCCCGCGCAGAAGAGATGATGATGGGCACATCAAAGGTAGTAGAAATCTTCTCGCAAAGAAAAAGTCCATCCATCTTAGGAAGGGACAAATCAAGAATCACAAGATCAAAGCTCTCTTTTTTGAGATGTTCGATAACCGTGGTAGGGTCGCCATTTATGGCAACGCTTATCCCGCAATTACGTAGATAACTCCCCAGCAACTCAGACAACACAACATCATCTTCCACCATCAATACTTTTATACCCTCTTGCATCCGCTTCTCCCACAAAAGCGTGCATTGTAGCATTATGAATGTTAAGTTTTTCTTATTTTTAGGGATGAAGTTTTTGCATTTAAAAGAAGTTTACAGACTCTCTTTTTTACTTCTATACCACTTTTTAAGCCCCCAAAGACTTATCAAAATCCAAAAAAACTCTATGATAAAAGAGGCAAGATTCCAGTTGTACAAAAGCGAATAAACGATAAGCAGTGAGCCAAAAACATTTAAAAACGAGTACCAAAAACCTTTTGAATCTATCTTTTGGCTCTGCAGTAAAAAGTAGGTTATCAAAACCATTACTACACCAATAATGCCGATAGTATCTACCATAAAAGCGCTCATATTATGTTCTCCTTGGTATTTATCTTACCAAACTATAAGCAGGATTTAGCGTTTTTGCTATAGTCTGGTGGGCCTCATCCGACCACTCTAATTTGAGAGCCATTTAGCCATTCTTGCTTTTACCTTTCAAGCAAATTTTTTGCGTTTTGGCTTGTCACTACCTTTTTACCCGTTTTGGCTTCAAGTTCGGCTCTTGCTACTTTTGCTACATTGCCGCCTTGTTTGGCTACATCTTTGCTATCTTCAAAGCTCTTAGGATTTATCGCTTCTGAGATGTCTTTTGTAGAAGCTTCCGCCAACATGTTTAAAATCAGCTCCGTATTTGTCATATTATCCCGCAGGTTCTCTTTTTTTAGACCTTTTAGGATTTTGTACTCTTTTGTTGTTTTATCCGCCCAAGTTTTTGTGATAATGTCTGTAAGTGTCGCAAACTCTGTTCCCTCTTGCACTCCCACTCTTTTCCACTCATCCGTCAGCTCTTTTCGTATCTCTATGCTTTTTAGTCTTTGATTTATCCAGTTTTCGCTATATCCGAGTTCCAAATACTGCTTTAATGCTCTATCGATGCTAAGTTCAGGGTCGCTCATCTCATCAAGGCGCTCACTTGCCACCCTTGCCAACCAAAGCTTAAAAGGCTCTGCTTTTGGTGAGGGAATGGACTGTATAAGCCTAAAAAGCTGCTCGGTATCGGCTACATCCGTTAGCCTCATCTTGCCATCTTCCGCTTTCATTTTCAAACTGTGACATTTTGTCACGGTTTCATTTCCCTCAGCCTTTAGCCTTTGCTTTAGTTTCCTCCAGTAAGCACCTGAGTCGATACTCTCTGTCAATATCTCTACAACATCTACGATAGACACATACCATTTCTCTTGCTCATCATCCCAAAGAGTTCTCACTTTTTTCTCTTCAAAAAGTTTGATAGATTCGTGCGGTTTCATCGGTTTTACCTTTTATAATCATTTCAAACATTATAGCTTTTGAGACAAATCAACTCAAAAAATATTGCAAATTGCAATACTTTTAAAACTACCTCTCAAAAAAGTAACAATACTCCAAATTTCCCTCTTTGCCTGTGAGTTTTGAAGGCGATTTTAAAGCAAGTTTCCATCCCAAAAGAGCGCATGCATCTTCAAACTTTATCATGGCGTTTAACACCGCTTTTTCATCCGTAACCACACCGTTTTTATCTCTCTTTGCCTCGCGTCCTACTTCAAATTGCGGTTTGAAAAGCAGGATGATTTTGCTCTTTTCAAGCCTATCGACGGCGTCTAAGATTGAGAGCAGAGAGATAAAAGCGACATCGCTTACTACTATGTCAAACTCTTTGTC
>DKFQ01000059.1 GCA_002452425.1 Sulfurimonas sp. UBA6792
TAAGAGCCAAAGACAACAAGCCCCATGTTATCGCTTTTTCTCTTGTTTATAAAATCGGCCACTAACTCCTGCACCGCATCAAAGAGTGTTAAATGCCCGTTTTTTGCATCAAATCCTCCCTCTTTCATCGATTCGGACGCATCAAGAATGAGCGCAATCTCAACGCCGTCTTTTGGCGTAATCTCATAAGGCTCTTCTTTGATGGGCGACATCAGTGCAAAAACCATCATCACAATGCCTAGCCATTTGAGAAAGAAGAGGAGTTTTGAAGCGGCTATGGTATTTTTGAGAAACTCTTTTGTATGCGGAAAATAGAGCGATGTTGCACGCTCTTTGCAAAAAAAGGCGCAAAGTGCAAAGAGAAAAAGAAGCAAAAAGAGGAACTCAAACTCAAAAGAGAGTCCATCAAACATCAATCATCCCCTTGTAAAGCTCTATATAACCAAGCGTCTCGCCATCAAATGGTGCAACGCTCTTTTTGTACTTATAAACTTCCAGCCTGCTTATGAGATTTTGGTACATCTCTTGATGTCTGGGACTATCATCCCTAAATGTTGCGCCGTAAAGCGTGATGGCATATGCCGAACTTTTGGCATCACTCAAATCAAGCGTGTGCAAAAGCCTAAAATGCTCTTTTTTGAGGTTAAACCTGTTACGTTTTTTGTACCAGACATAGATGAGATATCCAAACCCAAAAAGCACAAGAAGCGCAAAAAAAGCACTCCCCAAAAGATAATAAATGGAGTACTCCTGCACATCAACTATGGTTTTTATATCATGAAGCGGGATGTCAAAACTCTGCTCTTGCGCCATTACTGCCCCTCAAAAAGTCTGCGGAGTGCCACGGCGGCACTTGCGTCTGTATATACTTTTGTAAAACGGATACCGTCGCTTCTTAGTTTCTCAAAAAGAGCATGGTCATGCGCTGCCACTTTTTGTGCATAGGCTTTGATGCTTGAAGCGTTAAAATCCCCCTCCAAAGTCGCCCCGCTTTGTGGGTCAAGGAGTGAAGCAAACCCCATCTCAGGCGGATTTTCTTCAAGTCTGTCTCGTACGATGACACACACTACCTCATGTTTTCTTGCCAAAAGTCTGAAGTTTGGTATCTCAAAAAAATCGCCAATCATCAATAGAAGCGATTTTCTTTTTAGCCGCCCAAAAAGAGTGTCGGCTAATAGCTTAAAGTCAAGCTGCGCTCCAAGCGCATCAAAGTTCAAAATATCTTGAACGCTTTTTTGCACCATAAAGAGTTTTTTGGTAGGTTTTTCATGCGCCACAATCTTGTCCGTAAAGATGTAAGAACTCAGCAAATCGCCGTTTTTAAGCGTCGAGTAGCCCAAAAGTGCGGCAACCTCTGCGATACTCTCCTGCTTAAACTTTTGAGAGCCAAAATGGACACTTCCGTTTAAGATAGAGACCAAAACGACATTTAGCTCCCGCTCCTCACGAAATATCTTTATAAAGGGTTTTTGCATCTTAGCCGTGATGTTCCAGTCGATGTGGCGGATGTCATCTCCTGCCATGTACTCACGGAGTTCGATAAAGTCATACCCCTCGCCGTGAAAGATGGATGGGTTGTTGCCGACCATTTCGCTAAAGACCTGCCGTCTTGCACGAACCAAGATTTTTTGAAGTTTGCTCATGCGCTAATGCCCGATCTAGGGAATCGCAACGGTTTGAAGCACTTTTTGGATAATCGCATCCGTTGTCACGCCCTCAGCCTCTGCCTCGTAAGTTAAGACGATGCGGTGGCGCATAAGCTCTTTTGCGATGTAAGCAACATCCACAGGCGTTACAAAATCTTTGCCACGCATAAACGCCATCGCTTTTACCGCCTTAAACATATCGATACTCACACGTGGAGATGCCCCAAACTGGATATACCCTTTGATCTCCTCAAGCCCGTATTCGCTCGGATAACGAGTGGCATTGACAAGCTCTATCATGTACTCCTCAACCTGCGCATCGACGTGAACATTTTTCACCGCCGCTTTTAACGCTTCTAAATCTTCATGCGTCACAACAGCCACAATCTCTTCAAAGTTGCCGCTTGATATGCGTCTTGCTATCTCAAGCTCCTCTTTTTTTGTGTTGTAATCAACAATGAGTTTGAGCATAAATCTATCTAACTGCGCCTCTGGAAGCTGGTAAACACCCTCTTGTTCCACAGGATTTTGTGTCGCCATAACGAAAAACGGTGGAGAGAGTTTAAATGTAGTGTCGCCAAGTGTTACCTGTTTTTCTTGCATAACTTCAAGAAGTGCCGATTGGACTTTTGCGGGAGAGCGGTTTATCTCGTCTGCCAAAAGAAGGTTCGTAAAGATAGGACCTTTTTTGATTTTAAAACTATTTGTCTGCGGGTCGTAAATCTCCGCACCGAGTATGTCTGAGGGAAGCAAGTCGGGAGTAAACTGCGCACGCTTAAAATCAAGCCCCAAACTCCTTGCAAGTGCATTGACCGTCGTTGTTTTTGCAAGCCCCGGCACACCCTCGATGAGTATATGCCCCTCACACAAAAGCGCAATAAGAAGAGCATCGATCATCTTCTCCTGCCCGACAACTACTTTGGAAACCTCTTTTTTAATCAACTCTATTTTAGAAATCATAAATATTTTGTCCTTTTACATATAAAATGAAGTATAACAAAAAGGGATAAATGTTAAGCAAAAGACTAAAGCTCAAGCCCTAAAATCTTGCCAATTCCCTCTTTTTGTATCATCTCGCCAAACTTTACGGCGACGCTCTGTTTTGCTATCTCGTATCCTTGCGTTGACTGCCCTGTGATGTTGAGCTTATTGCCTGCGATTGTGCTGTTTTTACTATCTTTTACGCTTATCTCTATAGCAGAGCGGGCGAGTGTGAAGCCGTAGGAAGAGGCTCTTTGGATGTCGGAGCGGATGATGATTTTAAAATGCGTCTTGGCACTGCTGTTGTC
>DKFQ01000137.1:0-759 GCA_002452425.1 Sulfurimonas sp. UBA6792
CTTTGGTATCGACAGCGTTCTCTGGTTTCAGACGATAACCAAAAAAATTGATATCTTAAAAGAGATTGACGATGCGCTTGCAGAGCGGAACAGCGCCCCTTTAGAAGAACTCAAAAGCAGCTCTATCGCAGCGGCAACTATCTCTATAAGTAGCTATCTTGCCTTTGCTGTTGCTATCTTTTTTATCATCTATCTCATCAGCAGAGGTGTCAATAGAAGTGTAAGAAGCTCTTTGGAGAAAATCGGCTGTGTCTCTAGTAACCTTGACTTGACGTGCAATATCGTCGTTGAGGGTCAAGATGAGATTTCACAAATCTCAAGAGCGCTCCATAGGATGATAGTGGCATTCAAAGAGAGTGTTTACCAAGCCAAAGATGTCTCTCTTACCACAACAAGAGAGAGCAAAACACTTAGCACTATTGTTGAGCAACTCACTAAAAACGGTGAAGCTGCAGATAAAAAAATCGGCAATATCAACCTCCTTGTAACAGAAGTTGGACACCGCCTTGATGCCATCGAAGAGTCATCTATCACCGTTACAGAGGACTTAAGAAGAACTTTTGGTGTCTTAGACAACTTTGTCAATGAGCTTGATGCTGTTGTACGTGCTATCGAGGAGGGGAGCCAAAATCAACAAGAGCTTGTCCTAAAAGTCTCCTCCCTCACTGAGCAAGCAAGAAACATCAAAGATGTTTTAGCCATTATCTCAGATATCGCAGACCAGACCAACCTCTTAGCACTCAATGCAGCTATCGAAGC
>DKFQ01000137.1:953-2316 GCA_002452425.1 Sulfurimonas sp. UBA6792
ATGTTATGCACCAAAGCACCTATATCGCGACAAAGACTAAAGAATTGATTGGTGAGATGGATCAAATCATCGAAATCGCTAAGAAAAACACAGATCACAGAACGCTTGTCGATGAAGCCGCTTCAAAACTCTCAATGGATGCAAACAAACTTCAAGAAGAGTTGAGTAAATTTAAAATCTAATGCACAATGACATCAACACCTCTGCTTTAGACTATCTTCGCTCCTTGACGCTCTTATGTGTCGAGGACAACGAAACGACGCAACTTATCTACACATATATTTTTCAAGATATTGTCAAAGAGATTATTTTTGCAAACAATGGCAAGGATGGTTTAGAAAAATTTGCTCTTTATGATATAGACATTGTCCTTAGCGACTACAATATGCCTCTGCTCAACGGTATCGAGATGATTAAGCACATAAGAGAGATAGATGCAAAAGTGCCTATCGTTCTTGTGACTGCCATACAAGAGGTAGATGTTATCATAGAAGCTCTGCAACTGGGCGTTACTAACTTTTTGAAAAAACCCATCGTAGCCTCAGAGATGGTCCATGCCGTTGAAAATGCGGCAAAAATCGCCATAGCAGACAGATATCTTAAAGAGCAGCGCGAGCAAAAAATCCAAGAGTTTGAAAAAAAAGAGAAGTACAACTCCTTTCAAGAGGAGTTAGCTTTTGCCAAAGAGCTCAACATCCTCAGAAATGATTTTTACTACCAGATGCACGAAAACAGCTCTGTTGTGCTTATCGATTTTTTTTACAAGCCGCTTGATATTTTAAGTGGTGATGCTTACAGTGCCAGAGAGATAGACGCAGACAAGCAGTTTTACTTTATCATCGATGGTATGGGCAAAGGACTCTCCGCTTCTCTTAGCTCCATGCTACTCACCTCCTTTATCAACTACACCATCGACAAAAACGTCAAAGCTTTTGATTTACAAAAGACTATCAACGAGGCTGTTACCTACATAAAACCCATTCTTTTGGATGAAGAGGCTATCGCGGCGGATTTTATCGTGATTGATTATAAAAATCTCACTATTGAGTATGCAAAATTTGCCATGCCACCTTCTCTGATGCAGTCAAGCAAAAATGAGATAGTAAAGGTCAAATCCAACAACCCGCCTCTGAGCAAATACACCAATGAGACAAAAGTATCCTCTTTAGATATTTCAGATATGTTCAAGTTTCTTTTTTATAGTGATGGTGTTATAGAAAACAGTGTACGCGAGGGAAATAAGCTCTATGCAAACTACCTTGAAAAGGACTTTTTGTCCTCTTTTACCAAAGATGAGCTTAGAGAAAAAATCCTCTGGAAGACACAAGAGCAAGAAGATGATATGACCTTTATCTTTCTCAAC
>DKFQ01000137.1:2443-9363 GCA_002452425.1 Sulfurimonas sp. UBA6792
TACGAACATGGCAATCTTGGACTAAGCTCCGTGGAAAAACATGCGCTTATGGAAGAGGATAACTATTTTTCTACGCTTGAGAAGCTAGAAGAGAGTAGCGATAAAAAGATAGAAGTATGCATCAACACGCTGCACTACAACAACAACAGATACATCACAACAACCATCAGAGATGAGGGCAAAGGTTTTGATACACAGATACTAAGCGATATTTTTAGAGATAGAAAAAACTTTAACGGCAGAGGGGTTTATATCTCACGACAAGCTTCTCTTGGCATATACTACAACGCAAAAGGGACAAGTGTACTTTTTTTACATAGAATTGAAGGTGAATGAAGTAGAAAAAAAGAGGTGTATGAGGTGTAACAAAAGTTACACACCCTTACTTATTTACTTGCTAAGTGCTGCTTTTGATGCTGCTGCAACGGTGCTAAAACCAGCTGCGTCATTCATCGCCATATCAGCAAGAACTTTACGGTCAAGTTCGATGCCAGCTCTGTTAAGACCATTGATAAATGTTGAATAGTTCATTCCATTTAAACGACAAGCTGCATTGATACGGATAATCCATAGTTTACGGAAATCACGCTTCTTTTGCTTACGGTCACGGAATGAGTAGTACATTGAGCGCTCTAACTGCTCTTTAGCTTTACGGTAGTGTTTACGGCGTCCGCTGTAAAAACCTTTTGCTAATTTTAATATCTTTTTGTGCTTTCTTTTACGAACAACACCTGTTTTTACTCTTGGCATATTTTTCCTTTATGTTCTTTACCCAGTCACTATTTTTGCGCTCAGGGTGCCACGCTTCTGGTGGTCTTGCCCAGAAATGGATTCTGGAGATGAAACAATTAACTAAAAATTAGTTAATCATAGCCTTTACATTTTTCTCATCAACTTTAGCAATCACTTTTGATTTATGCTGTGTTGTACGAGTTTGTGGATCTTGTTTTGTTAAGATATGGCTTCTAAACGCTGTTCCACGTTTAACTGTACCATTTTTCTTCACTTTGAAACGCTTTACAGCGCCTTTAACAGATTTCATCTTTGGCATCGAAACTCCTTTATAAATTGGAGCGCAATTATACCCAAATTTTTTTTCAAATCAGCTATAATTTTGCTATGAATTCCATAAAACACATCAACAACGCACTTAATGATTTAGACAAAGAGGTGGAGGCAGTACTCTTAGATATGAGCCTTCCAATGAATGAAAAAGATAACCGCATGCTCCCGCTACTGCAGCAAAAAAGGGTTTTAACACAAACACTAGAAGATTTAACCTACTTGAAAAACAATCCGCCAAAACCAAATCAGGCGTGTGGGATATCAAAATATAGAAATGATTGAGAGATTCCAACGAAGAAGTTGGATGAAAGTATCGTCAAGAGACTCCCCTCCAGATACCTGCGGCACATAATACACTAAGGCGTGCTGCTGTATTCCTACCCTGACACAGTACCTCAAAGCACCATTGCACAGGTCTAAAGAGAAGCGGTGGAATTATACCTAAAAAAAGAAAAATCTTGGTTAAGTTAGAGGCGAATATCTAAATTTTTAAAAGAACGTGAATCTGTTGAGTGTAAAAAGGCAATATTTTTTTTCATTTGCTGCATAGATACCAGCGTTTCATCTTTTAGTTTTTGCATCTGAGAAGTTGCCTCTTTGAGGAGATAAAGCGCCTCTTCTCTCTCCCTTTTCTCTTTTAGCTCAGGAACATCGCTCAGTAGCTTTTGAAGTGAAGCGACATCACCCTCTATCACAGCAATCTTGAGTTTATCCAGCCACATTGGTGGTCTCTCTCCACGCTTCAAGAAGCCCCTTGAAAACATTGTTTACTTCATCAATCTTTGACTCATCTTTTTTGATATTGGCTTGATTAAGAAGCTGAATCTGGTAGTTATAAAGCCCCTCAAGGTAGTATGCAACTTTTCCATGTTTAAAGTCTAAAACAGCGATAAGCTCTGTTATTACGGCTATAGAGCGGTTAATCCAATAAACTCTTTTTTCTATATTGCTATCTCTTATCGCTTTTTTTGCTTGTGCGTTAAAACGAAGAACGCCCTCGTACATCATCTCTACCAATTTCTCAGGAGACTCTATCCCTACATTGTTTTGTGAGTAGATATTGTAAGCTGTATTTCCATACATTTTAGACCCTTTTGTATCATCTTTTTCTTCTTGTTTCATGCAGAGCAAATCGGCTATTTTAGGATTTACTTTAGCTTTCTTGCTCTCTTTTTTAACTATCTGCTGATTCGGAATTTACGAGATTTGTAAACATCGAAGAGACATTGTTAAGCTGTGTGATAACTGCATCATACGCCGCAAACTGCTTTGCCATAATCTCATATTTGGTTGTAAGTCTCTCAAGCGCCTTAGTTCTTTGTTCTGTTAAACTCTCAATTTTATCTTCAAGCAGATTTTTATACTGGTCAAGAGACTGGTTGTATTTTGTATATTTTTCCATCTCCTCTTCCATCTCTACAAAAGCGCCATCCACTGTGACTTCAGACCCATCACTCTTTGTAAATGTTCCTCCTGCAAAAAATGCCTGAACATTATCGGGATTTGCCTTTAGCATCTCGTTTAGTTTTGTAGTATCAAGCTTAAGACTTCCATCATCATTGATTTCAATCCCATAATCCTGAACTCTGCCAACACCGCCACCTGCAGTTCCGACCATACTCAGCATATCGGCTTTCATGGTTTTCATAAAACTCTCACCAGAAAAAACGCCTCTCTCCTCAGCATTTTCACTTGACTTTGTGTCGGTTGTGAGCTGATAAAGCGCGGAGTTGTACTTGCTTATAAAGTTTTCTATCTTCGAGGCTATATTTTCTGTATTTTGTTTTACCGAAACATTAGTCGTTCCTGCTTCTTTGAGAGTAATGGTAACGCCAGAGAGAAGGTCTTTGACTTCGTTAGAACTACGCGTGATAGTCTGTCCATTGTATTTAAACTCTGCATCTACACCCTCTTGAACGTTAGCAAGACCAGTAAGACCTAAAGGGTCAGTTGTAAGCGCTGTATTTAAAAAAGCATCTACTCCTGACAAATCTTCTATGGCAATATCCTGCCCAGTCCCACTCTCTTTTGCATTTAAAAAAAGTCTGTAGTCGCCATCCTTTACTTGAACAACCGTCGCACTTACGCTATCTCCCGCTTCTTTGTTGATTAAGTCTTTTAGCCCCTCAAGAGTTGTCGTAGCATCATAATCAATTGTAAAAGTTTTACTTCCAACCGTCAGCTCCATCTGCCCACTTCCCGTTGCAACGGTAGTCTCTTTCGTCGCAAATGCATCCGCTTGGCTTTGTGCTATCTCTTTTGTTGCAAGATTTAAAACCTCAAGAGAGAAATCTTGGATATCACTACTATCCGCAGCCGTTACAGTAGCGGCATCTTCATTACTACTCGAGGCTGTGCGTGACTCAAAAACGCCATACTCATTCAAGCTCTGCAAGCTAGCTTCGACGTTGTCCATATAAGCATTGATAACATTAAAAGCATCTTGTTTTTTCGTCTCCGTCGCTTTTCTAGCATCTAGCGGGTTGATGTACTGCGCTTGGTCAGCTTCTCTGAGTTGGTCGAGTAGGTCTTGTGTTAAAACACCCCCACCCGCACCTAGTGAACTTATACCCATAACTTCTCCTTTTTAGAAGGTTTATTGAAACCATATCGGCAGATAGCGGTTTTTCTTGAACTAAAAATTTGAGTATAATAGTAGCAAAATTTCAACAAGGGGGATGAAAGTGGGTGTGCTCAAACTTGAAGATATACCACACTATACATACGATGAGTACAAGCTCTGGGAAGGGAGCTGGGAGCTCATAGGCGGTGTTGCGTATGCGATGAGCCCTGCTCCGATGATCAAACATCAGAGCATTAGCAATAACATTGCGTGGGAGCTAAAAAATATTTTGCAAAATTGCAAAATATGCCAAGCACTCCTGCCTATCGACTGGCGTATCAGCAATGACACAGTGCTTCAACCCGACAACAGTGTCATCTGCCACAAACCCCAAAACGAAGCCTACATCACCAAAGCGCCCAAAATCATCTTTGAAGTTCTCTCCAAATCCACTGCCAAAAAAGACACAGGCATCAAGTTTGAGATCTATGAAAAAGAGGGCGTGGAGTACTACATCATCGTCGACCCCGATGAGAACATGGCAAAAGTTTACAGACTGCATGAGGGCAGATATGTCAAAATGGCGGACGCTACAGATGAGAAGATAGAGTTTGAGCTAAAAGAGTGTGCAAAAACTATCGCATTTGATTTTAGTAAGATTTGGCAATAAAGAGAAGAGTAAACAGACGAGAGTTAAAATTTATGCTTTTTGGAAGTGAGGCTTTAGCCTCGCTCTTTTGGTGTAGTAAAAATCGTAATGTAGAAGAAACTTTTAACGGGGCTGAAGCCCCATTTCCTGTCTGTTTTAGATATGGGAATGTTGTACTGAAAAAGAGTTTTGTATGTTTTCAATTTGAATAAAAAAAGGGAAAAAACTAAATGCAGATAGTATGTATGTTCCCACCGAAGACGATGGGAACGAGAAGAAGAAACTACTGAAGTAGTCTCATAACATTTTGCTGCACAGCATTTGCTTGGCTCATAGCGTAAGCGCCAGACTGAGCAAGAATGTTGTGTTTTGCAAAAGTTGCAGACTCTGCAGCAAAGTCAACATCACGGATTTGTGATTCAGCCGCTGCAACGTTTACTTGAGTTACAGAGATGTTTCTGATAGTTGACTCAAGCTGGTTTTGAGTAGAACCGATGTTTGAACGAATAGCGTCAATATTTCTTAAAGCAGCATCAGTAGTCTGAATAGCTTTTTCCGCACCTGTTCTTGTACTAACATCTACTGAATTAAGCGCATTTGCTGTACTTGTAGTTACTGCACTAAAACCTGCCACTGCAGTAGTTGTAATCGCCTGATCACTCGTCAAGGTAATTTTACCACCAGTTGTGGCATTTGCCAAGCCAGTAACAGCTGAACTGTCTGTACCCGCTATAGTGATATCACTACCATCATTTGATGTAAGTACCATTTTGCCACCACTATTTGTAGCAGTTACACCTGTTCTGTTAGAAATAGCATTGATTGCATTCATCAATGCACCATCACTATCATTTGCAGATACAGCGACAGCACCTATATCAACTCCATTGATTGTCGTACCAGCTGCAAGTGTACCGCCAACAACCGCACTCTCCGTAATTGTAGTTAATGCCGTAGCTTTTACTCCTGTAGTACTAGATATAGCATTTATCTCTCTTGTTATTGCCCAAGCAGAACCTGCAGAGTGCGCCGTTGTGTTTGCTCCAGAAGCAGTGTCAGCAGAACTCGCTGCAGCTGCAGTACCGTTTATGTTAGCAGTAACCGCAGTAGTACCGCCTGTTACAGCAGCGCCCGTATAACTTGCAAACGCACCAATAGCATTAATCTGAGCATTTCCAATACTCATATCTACGGTCTCATTTGCATACGCTCCTATATGAAACGCCTTATTTGTAAATGTTCCATCAAGAAGGTTCTGACCATTAAAAGAAGTCGTCGTCGCAATATTTTGCGCTTCCTCTAAAAGTTTAGTAATATCTCTCTGAATTGCTTCACGAGAATCAGTATTTTGACCATCAGAAGCCGCCTGGATTGATTTAGTTCTTACAGTGTTGATAATGTTTTCATACTCATCAAGCGCACCGTCAGCTGTTTGAGTAACGCCAATACCATCGTTTGCATTTTTTACAGCCTGTCCAAGACCTGTTGACTGAGCTTTTAGCTGGTTTGCAATAGCAAGACCAGAAGCATCATCCGCCGCTGTATTGATACGAAGACCTGAACTCAAAGACTTAAGACTTTTGTCAAGTCCGATGTTGTTCATAGTAGAATTTCTGTGTGCGTCCATTGCCGCGATGTTTGTGTTAATTCTGAAACCCATTGTAAATCCTTTTTGGGTAGAGCTTTGCGCCCTATCTAGTTTATTTTATCGAGGCATCCTTGCCTTGATGTAAACTAAATCGTCAGTAGAAAAAATAACTTTAATTTTTTAGAGAGAAATTTTTGTACATTTTAGTGGGATGTAAAGAAACAGAGGGGCAAGCATGGCGCTTACTCCCCAATCTCAGCGATTTTCGCATCGAAATCTTCTGATATCGTGTCAGAATATCAGTTTTTTATACCGCTTTTTCCAGATGTTGCGCTAAAAACATCTTCATAATCGCTTGTCTTGCAACACCAAGTCTTTTAGCTTCTTTGTCAAGTCTCTCTATCATCCATACTGGCAAGTCTATATTTACTCGCTTTTGTGCAAGATTTGGTCTGTGTCCTTTTGAATAATCGACAAACTCTGTTATGTCACCGTCACTCTCAAATAGTTCATCAAATTCTTTAGCTGTTTTCATAGTGTTGTATCTCCTCTTTTCTTGATCTTCTCACGGATATGATACGAATAGCACTACCTCTGTATGTAATGACGGCAGAATAGTGCTTGTTTGCTATCTTGCCTATACATAAGTGACGCATCTCATCTATAAAAGATAGCGGAACTTCCAAAAGGTTTTCATCTTGCCATAGCAACTGTGCTTCTTCAAAGTTTATACCGTGCTTCTCTTTATTTAAGTCTGATTTGTTGCTGTCGTATTCAAATTTCATACAATTATTATACCAAATATATCAGAATTTACTACTCCCCAATCTCCGCNNTCGTGTCAAACTCGTTTTGTAAAATTTCCAAAAGTTCAAACATCTTTTCTACCTCTTTTTGCTCCATGGAGACGAGTTTTGAGAACTCTATGATTTTAAAACTGTCTCCTTTTGTTGTTGCTTCTAGGAGCTTTTTTTGGTGGGATGCTACTGTTTCTTCGCTTTTGATGATGGAGGCTTCTAGTTTTTCTATCTTTTTCTTTATCGGGGAGACGAGTT
>DKFQ01000100.1 GCA_002452425.1 Sulfurimonas sp. UBA6792
ATGTCAAGCTTGCCGCCGTAACCGACAACACCGTTTTCTTCGTTGTCGATATAACCGTTTGTTAGTTCTTGTATGGTGATTTCTTTTAGTTCTATTTTCATGCTTCTAATTTCCTATTTTTAATAAACACTCTTGCATAAGTATTTTTGCTATTTATTAAAGGTCTTGCATCTTTATTGCCTAAAAAGGAGGGGATACCAACAACATCTTCACTATAACCAGCCGAAGCTGACATACCTAAAATTTTAAATTGCTTTGGATTATATTTATCCAAAAATGTAATTGGGACTCCCATAACCCCATCATAATCAAGAGGTATATCTTTGGTTTTGCTTACCTCGATTGCATCATAATTATCATAGAAAGGGTATTCATCAGAAGTATAATTTTTATAAAGTGTGAATTCTTCATGGCGCTTTTCAATATCTAAATTTGTAAACCAGTGAATATTACGAAATTTTACCAAACCAGTTTTTTCATCATAAACACCTTTTGCAAAATCATCGGTCGAGTGGTTTGTTTTAAAATAAGCATTACCACCTAGAAAACCGTACCCAAGCCACAATTTGTTCTCTTTAATGTATTTAAAAATTTCTTTATATGTCAAAGCATTTAAACTACCAACTATCACAAACTTTTTATCATACTCTATAAGTTGTGCAACATACTCTCGAAAGAGAGAAAACGGTGGATTTGTTACGACTATGTCGGCTTGTTTTAAAAGCTCTATGCTCTCTTCGCTTCTAAAGTCACCGTCGCCTTTAAGCTCATGAACGCCTATCTCTTCAGGATTAGGCACTTTGTCGCCGTTTTTATCACCCGTGTATTCAAGGTATATTGCCATCTCAGAGTTATTTTCACTAAATAGGTCACGATTTTTATTTTTATAGCATGTAGTGATAAGTTTTTTCAGTCCAAGTTTTTCAAAATTGTAAGAAAAATAGTGAAAAAAATTGCTAACTCTGGGGTCATCGCAGTTGCAGTAAACAACTTTATCTTTGAAATGCTCTTTGTAGTGCTTAAGCTCTCGTCCTATATCTTCTAGTTGCGTATAAAACTCATCATTTTTACCCTTTTTTGCACTATGTAGATTTTTATTTAAAACTTTTTTTTCAGTTTGTTGCATTAGTCTATTTCCACACTTTTTACTATTTTTGTTTAATAATTCAACATTGTATAGTATGTAAGTTGAATATAACATCCAAAAAATAGATATTTGTAGAATATAGCAACTGTTGTTTTGTAAAGTCTCAAAAAGTAACCTACCTCGAAAAAGTAGGTGTAATATGACTCAAAGAGATATGGCAGGATATTTAAATATTGATAGAACCACCCTATACAATTGGAAAAAAAGTAAGCCAAACCTCTATAAAACAATAATGCTCGGACTGATGGTAGATGAAATTATTGAAAAAAACGAGAAGAGTTTACATGAGCTAAAAGAATTAAAAGAGAGTTTTAATGTAAAAAAACAATAGCTTACGCTTTATAAAGAGAGTCCGATTTTTCTCGCACTCAAAAAGAGATACTCTTTTCCAGTCACAACTACTCTGTACTTTTTTTGTTGAAGATATTTTTTGCAAAAGTGGATATCTTTTAAAACCAAACTTAGTTCGCTAAATGGGTAGTTTGGGGCTTTTGCGCCGTATATCATTTCGCCCTCTATCCATCTGCAGTTTGGGAAACCTAGCACTATAGCACCGCCACTGTCAAGGAAGTTTTGGTAAAGAGACATAAAAGTGGCGTTAAACTCGATGTTGGAGCTTTGCAGCGTGCCGATGGAGATGATGAGGTCAAATCTTCCCAAGTTTAGCTCTTCAAGTTTGTTGATATCATGGCAAAAAAATGAGACATTTTTATCTGCCCCAAACGCCTCTTTTGCGTACTCTATGGCTGAGGCTGAGTAGTCGATGCCGACGAACTCTATGGCTTCAAACGCATTGCATCCGAGCATCTCTTTGATAACTAAAAACTCATCACCACGGTTGATGCCGAGGTTTAGAACTCTCTTTTTGCTTTTTACATCCACAAATTCCAGTGACTTCTGGTAGTGGTATAAAAAGCTGAACTCTTTTGTTTTGTCGATTGCAAAAAATGGGCTTTGCACGCCATACTTCTCACTGCTTGCGTCATCGGAGTTGTGAAAAGAGCTTTTTTGGGAGAGTTTTTGAAATCTTAAAACAGTAGTGGTTTCATCTTTTTTGAGCGGTGTGAGAAGTTTCATAATAAAGAGCTGTGCCAAATCGACAAAGGTTTTGTAGCCAAAGTACTCTATATCAGTGTCTAAAAATTCAAGTTCGATAACATCTCCATCGTCACACCTACTCTCTTTAAAAAAGGAGAGTATGGCGTATGCGTCTCGAGATGCGCATTTCTGGATTTGGGTCACGAAAGTATATGTCTTAACTGCATAGCGTACCAGAGCACTACAAGATTGAGGAAGAAAATCAGCATAGAACTGGCACGTGAGACTATCTTTTGGAGCGTTGTACGATTGCCTTTATGTGTCTTGAGTGCGATGCGCATATGGATGATGGTTAGAACCGTTATAGTCCCTACATAAAAGAGTTTGTTGCTCATCATATAGCCAAGTGTTGACTCGTTGATGTCGAGTGTGAGTACAGAAATAAGGTTAAAATGAACAAAGAGAAAACCACCCGTAGCGATGAGCACAACAAGCCAAAAAGTCTCAAAATAGCCATAAATCGGTCCAAGGTACTCATAAGTCTGTGCTTGCGCCTCTTTGCCCTTTAGAAGTATGCCAAGCGCAAAAAGAAGCAAAGAACCCCCTATCCACGCTGTTGCTGCTAGTATATGGATATATAAAACGACATTTACCATAAATCAAATCCTCCAGAAAATTTTGATGCATTATAATGTAAAATGCCAATAAACTTCTTGTAATGAAGCAAGAAAAAACTTCTTCATAACTTCTGTTTGTTCACTAAGGCTTCACGGTGGGTGCCCCACAACCGCTTCGCTTGTTGTGACCCTTCCGTTGCAGAATCGTTCACAAACAGAGGTTATGAAAAGTCTAAAAAGAAAGGTAAAAATGAAAGAAATTACTATTTGGCACAATCCAAAATGCTCAAAATCACGTGAAGCCATGGATATTTTAACGCAAAATGGGTGTGATGCAGAAGTTGTGCGCTACCTTGAAGAAGCTCCAAACAAACAGAGCATTCAAAAGGTTTTAAAAATGTTAGGAGTTGCTCCAAGGGAGCTTATGCGTACAAAAGAGGAGCTTTACAAAGAGTTACACCTCAAAGAGGAACACGAGGATGAAGCGCTTATCGACGCTATGGTGCAGCATCCAAAACTTATTGAACGCCCCATCATCATCAAAGGCGACAAAGCGATTATCGGACGTCCGAGCGAGAGAATCGAAGTATTTTTAAAAAGCTAGTCCTCTTTACTCTCTTTTTTTACAAAGTGGCACTCGGTGGTGGAGTATGGACACATTTTTGAGATGCTAAGTTCAAACTGCTCCTCTTCTATGCCGCCAAGTTTGCGTTCATAATGGCGCATTGCGGCACGAAAAGCGGTTAGTACCATATTTGCGCTGTCTTGATGCTCTGTTGAGATGTGCTCTACCTGCTCACCCTCCGGTTTTGACATATCCACTTTTGGTTTTGGAAGCGATGCGTAACTCTCTTGCACATCCTTCTCTAATGCCCTAACAGTCTCAAGTGCGTTCTCTACGGTGTCGCCTTTTATCATCTCTGTTAAAAGTGAACCAAGCGTTGTCGTGTCTTGCGTGCCGTTTGTCCCAAACATCACATCCAAGATGTTCTCTTCATCCCTTTTGATGTACATAATCACATAGCTTTTTGTAGCATGGTCTATCCCCACGCCCACGCAAGAAGCATCTTCAAGCTTGCCGTAGTTCTCCGGCTGCATCAGATGCTTGCCTATCTCTGCTCGCAACTCTTTATCTTCTACCATTACTCTTCTCCAAGTTTTTCTATACTTACGCCGTTATCTTTGATAAATTTCGAGATAACCTCTGAGTGCGTATGCTCATAAGGCTTAAGATACACTATGCGCTCTATCCCGCTGGCTATGATGTTTTTACTGCATTCACTGCATGGCTCAAGCGTTACATAAATAGTAGCTCCCTCAATGCTTATCCCTTTTCTTGCCGCCCAAATGATGGCGTTCATCTCTGCATGAATCTCGTATGTTTTGGACCAGTCGTGATGCTCTGGGGTATAGTTGCCATCCCAATGTTCACGGCAGTTTATATATCCGGCAGGGGTACCGTTGTAGCCAGTGGAGAGAATCCGCCCATCTTTGACGATAACCGCTCCCACTTGCTTTGAGACGCACTTTGAAGCGGTGGCTATCTCTTTTGCAATGTTGATAAAGTTCGTATCACTGAGCATCTACTTCGCTTCTCGAACCATTACGATATCAGCATTCCCCCGTAATCTTGCAAAGTAGTCACTCAAAACCTGCTCTCTTTTTTCACCCATGACAAGGTTACTAAGCTGATTTTTCATCTCTTCATAGCTATTTGTAGAGGGTTTTTGCGTCTCTTTGAGGTAAAAACTCATATATGCCCCCTTTTGATCCATGATGATAGGCGTAAAACTTTTTGGCTCTGTTTTTTCCAAAAGTTGTGCTAGTTCTGGAGAGATGGTGTCATAAGGAAGTGTTCTCTCCTCAACCTTTACTTCGCTGGAAGAAAAAACAGGTGTTGACATTTTTTTTCTAAGTGCCTCTTCGTTTGATGAGGAGTAGAGCGTTACCACAAAAGCTTTTGGACGAGAAAACTCCTCTTTGTGAAGTTCGTAGTACTCTTTCATCGCATCTTCATCAGGAGCTTCCATAGATGCGTAAGCTATGGCAGAGTAGAGTTTTTGTGAGAGAAGTTTCTCTTTGATTTTCTCTTTAAACTCTGCCGAACTAAGACCGTTAGACTCACGCACCTTGTCGTAGAGCTGGTCAATACTCATCTTGTTTGAAGCAGCCATTTTTTTGATATCTTCATACACCTCGGTGGAGTTAACACTGATTTTTCTCTCCACAATCTCAGCAGCTTCAAGCTTTTTTCGTATCAAAATATCTCTTGCATCGGTAGCACTTGTGTTTGAGAGGCGCATCTCCTCTTTGACATCGTGAAGCGTTATAGCTTCTCCCTTGACAACGGCACTTACACCATTGACAAGCTCAGCCCCCAACATCGCAACAAATACGAACGGTAATAAAATTATCTTATACATAGTAACTTCCTCTTGAATTAAAGATGGCTATTTTACCCGCTTTTAACAAATGTTTGCTTAAAATTGCGCAACTATTTACTAAAGGCTTTTTTATGGTTGTAACTCGTTTTGCTCCAAGTCCTACGGGCTATTTGCACATCGGCGGTTTGAGAACGGCTCTTTTTTCCTATCTTTGGGCAAGAAAAAATGGCGGCAAATTTCTTCTTCGTATTGAAGATACAGACAAGGCAAGAAACTCGCAAGAGGCGGCAGAGGCGATTGTAAAGGCATTTCATTGGCTGGGGCTGGAGCATGATGGCGAGATAACCTACCAATCCCAAAGAGACGACATCTATGCTATCTACATCAAACGACTTTTGGATGAGGGCAAAGCGTACAGATGCTACATGTCCAAAGAGGAGCTTGATGCGCTTAGAGAGGAGCAGACGGCAAACAAAGAGCGTGCAAAGTATGACGGAAGATACCGTGACTTTACGGGTGTACCGCCTGAGGGCGTAGAGCCTGTTATCCGCATCAAAGCACCATTAGAGGGCGAAATCATCGTTCGTGACGGTGTCAAAGGGGATGTTGTTTTTAAAGCGGAGGATATCTTGGATGATTTTGTCATCGCTCGTGGTGACGGTTCGCCGACTTACAACTTTGTTGTGGCGATTGATGACCATCTTATGGGCGTTACTGAGGTTATCCGTGGCGATGACCACCTCTCCAACACGCCAAAACAGATAGTAGTTTATGAAGCACTCGGGTTTGATGTGCCAAAGTTTTATCATGTACCGATGATTCACAACCATGAGGGCAAAAAACTCTCCAAAAGAGACGGTGCGACCGATGTTATGGCGTACAAAGAGATGGGTTACACGCCACAGGCACTTCTGAACTTTTTAGTGCGTCTTGGATGGAGCAACGGGGATCAGGAGATTTTTTCTATGGATGAGATGATGGAGTGTTTCAACCCTAAAAATATCAACCGCTCCGCTTCCATCTACAACACCGAAAAGCTCGACTGGCTCAACTCCCACTACATCAAAAACACGCCAAATGATGAGTTGGCAGAGCTGCTTGAACCATACGGTCTTTTGCTTACTTCCCATGACAAAAAAGAGATTTTGCTTGACGCACTAAAAGAGAGAGCAAAAACACTCAAAGAGATGGCACAACTTGTAAATGAGATTATCATCGCTCCTGAGAGTTTAGATGAAAAAGCCGTTGAAAAGGCGTTTAAAGGAGATGCAAAAGCGGTGCTTGAAAACTTTGCAGCAAAAGTAAGTGCGTGCAGTGAGCTTCATCTTCCAAGCGACTACCACCATCTCATGGAAGAGGTCGTCAAAGAGATGAGCATCGGCTTTGGTAAAATCGGACAACCGTTGCGTGTGGCACTTTTAGGCAAAATGAGCGGTCCGGGGCTTGATAGCGTTATGGCTATCATCGGCAAAGATGAGACGATAGCAAGAGTAAAGAGCGCACTCACACAGATTGCATGAAAAGAGTTTTAATACTTCATGGCTGGGGCGGAAGCGATTTTCCGCACTGGCAGAGTTGGTTGGCTAGTGAACTTGCAAAAGATTACGGTTGTGTGAGCTTTTTGAAGTTTAGCGATATCGATTTTCCAAACAAAGATGTCTGGCTCGGTGAACTACAAGCAGAGGTAGCGGCGTTTGCGCCAGATATCGTCGTTTGCCACTCCATCGCCAACACGCTTTGGTTTCATCTCTGCAACGGTGGCGGCATAGCAGAGATAGAGAAACTTTTTCTTATCGCTCCACCTAGTTTTGCGTGCAATATAAAAGAGCTTGGGAGCTTTTTCCCATGCCCTATCCCTAAAAAACTCTATGCAAAAAAGGCACTGCTTGTGACCTCGACAAACGACCCTTATATGTCGCAAAATGAGGCGGTGGAGCTTCAAGGGAGACTCGGCATAGAGATGATGGTTTTAGAAAATGCAGGACATATAAACACAAACAGCGGTTACGGTGCGTGGCAGTGGATATTAGAAGAGATAAAAAGGTAAAAACAAATCATGATACAACTCATAAACATTTCAAAAAATTTCGGCAAACAAGAGCTTTTTAGCAATCTTAACTTCAAACTAAACTCAGGCAACAAAGTCGGGCTTGTAGGGCGCAACGGTAGCGGAAAATCAACACTTTTTAAACTCATCCTCGGCGAAGAGACTCCCGATGTGGGCGAAGTGGTTATACCAAAAGGGTACAAAATAGGCGCGCTTAAGCAGTATTTGGAGTTTAGCGAGACGACACTTAGAGAAGAGGCGGCACTCGCACTTGAAGAGGATATGAAGTACGATATCTACCGTGTTGAGAAGATTCTCTTTGGTTTGGGCTTTACGCATGAAGATTTGGAGAAAAACCCGCTCTCGTTTTCGGGCGGTTATCAGATCCGTATCAACCTTGCAAAGCTTTTGGTAACAGAACCAAACCTGCTGCTTTTGGATGAGCCGACAAACTACCTCGACATTCTTTCGCTCAGATGGCTCAAAAACTTCTTAAAAGCCTTTGAGGGCGAGGTTATCATCATCACCCACGACAGAGATTTTATGGATGGCGTAACCACACATACGATGGGGATTATCCGCCGAAATCTAAACATCATTCAGGGCGATACACATAAATTTTACGATCAGCTAAAGGCGAATGAAGAGCTTTATGAGAAGCAGAAGATTTCACAAGACAAAAAAGTAAAAGAGCTTGAGGATTTTATCGCCCGTAACAAAGCCCGTGCCTCAACCGCCGCTCTTGCACAGTCAAAAGTAAAACAGCTTGAGAAGATGGATTTGCTTGAGGATTTAGGCTATGACTCCACGCTTGAGTTTGACTTTAACTACAAAGATACGCCTGCAAAAGTTCTGCTTGATGTGAAAAACCTCTCTTTTGGCTACACGCCTGACAATATCTTGTTTAAAAATATCTCTTTTGTGCTTGAAAAAGGTGAGAGACTCGGCATCATCGGAAAAAACGGTAAAGGAAAATCAACACTATTAAATACCATCGCAGGAGAGCTAAAACCGCTCAGCGGTGAAGTTCACATGCACACAACCACAGAGTTTGCGCACTTTGGACAGACCAACATCGCAAGACTTCATCCAAACAGCACCGTTTTAGATGAAATCCACTCTGCAAACACAAAACTCTCCGCACAAGCCATCCGTGGCATCGCAGGGGCTATGATGTTTAGCGGCGATAGTGCCGACAAAAAAGTCTCGCTTCTCTCAGGGGGCGAAAAAAGCCGTGTCATGTTAGGACAGATTTTGGCTCGCAATGTCAATCTTCTCTTTCTCGATGAGCCTACAAACCACTTGGACATGGACTCCATTGAAGCTTTGACGGTAGCTATCCAAAACTTCAAAGGCTCTGTTATCATCGTAACCCACTCCGAAGAGCTGCTCCGCCGTGTGTGCGATAGACTTATCGTCTTTACAAGAAGCGGTGCAGAGTATTTTGACGGCGGCTACGACCTCTTCTTAGAAAAAATGGGTTGGGAAGAAGAAGTTGAGGATGATTTTGTAAAACCAAAACCAAAAAGCAGCTTCAAAGATAACAAAAAAACAAAAGCCGATTTGGT
>DKFQ01000146.1:0-2326 GCA_002452425.1 Sulfurimonas sp. UBA6792
CCCATTTTATACAAATTTTATACTTCACTGTTACACTTGCTGCTGAAATTAAAAAAGGAGTGTAGATGAAGAAGAGCTTAACACTATCTTTGCTACTTGGAGCTTCTCTTTTTGCTGCTGATCTTAGCAGCGTTATAGAGATTCCGGATGCGAGCAAGATAATCCAAAAAGATCTTTTAGCGCCGGTTGGTATCTATAAGATGCCCGATGGGTGCGTGACGAATGATCCAAAAGCAATCGCGAGGGGTTCATATATATTTCACAACTTAAACGGTGGCAATGCAAAAGGGGATGCGCCTGAGGGGTTGAGTAAAAAACTTCCCGATGGAAAAGAGAAGCAGTATGGAAACTGTGTCGCATGCCATAACATAGAAAAAGCTGTTGGCGGTGGCAATGTTGGTCCTGACTTGACAAAGTACCATGAGATGTTTATAAAATCAGGCGTGAGAGATGCGCAGTATGTTTACCAAAAGATTGCAGACCCGCGAGTGGACAATCCAAACACAAACATGACGGTAAACCTAGCGACAAAGCTCTTTAATGAGAAAGAGATATGTGACATAACTTCGTATGTCCTATCTATAAAATAAAACAAAGGATAAAAAAGATGCAAAGAAGAGATTTTTTAAAGAGTTTAGGTGTTGGAGCAGCGAGTGCAGTTGTGATTCCATCGATGAGTTTTGCAGCAGAGGCGCCAAAGCCAAGGGGTAAAAACGCACTTGCTTATAATGATGCGTTGGGTGTTGCAACAGGCGGTAAAAAAGCAGAGGTATCTGCAAAAGTAAAACTTAAAGTTCCGGAGATTGCAGAAAATGGAGCTGTTGTTCCTGTAACTGTTGAGGTTGAGCATCCGATGAGCGAGAGTGACTATGTAAAAGCTATCCATGTGTATGCAACAAAAAATGCAAATTCACGCTGTATTGGTGTGCATCTCTCTCCTGCAAATGGCGAAGCGATGTTTGCGACGCGTATAAAACTAGGTGAAACACAAGAGGTTGTAGCAGTGGCAGAGCTAAGTAATGGAACATTCCTTATGGCATCACAAAGCGTGAAGGTAACAATCGGCGGATGCGGTTGATTTGGCTTTTTAAAAAACAGTGTTTAGAAAACTTACTATTGAAAATAAAAAAAGGAAAATAAAATGGCGGAAAGTAAATCATTAATCAAGATTAAACCAAATAGTTACAAAAGCGGAGACATCGTTAAGGTCAGTTTTATGGTTATGCACCCTATGGAGACAGGTTTGCGTAAAGATAAAAAAACAGGAGAAACTATCCCTGAAGAGTACATCAACAGTGTAAAGTTTGAGTACAACGGCAAGGTTATCACAACTATGAATGTTTGGGAGACGCTCTCGGTAAATCCGGTATTTACTATCAACATGAAAGTTGATGGAGCAGGAGAGCTCAAAGTTACCTACACAGACAACACAGGCAAAGTCGAAGAGACTACAGAGAAGATTAAACCAAAAGGGTAAATCATGAGAAAAATAGCAAAAATAGCGCTCTGCTTTACTCTTTTTGCGTCACTCTCCTATGCAAGCGAACAGTTTGCTATGAGTGATGCGGATCGTGCGATGTATGAAGAGTTGCTTGAGAACAATCCGGCAGATATGATGCTAGCAAGTGGCGGCAATCTGCTAGAAGAGCTTGGCGGAGACGCTGCGGTGGCGAAGTTTTTGGGTGTAAAAGAGGATGCATTAGCTGCGTATTTGGCAGGTTTTCCTCGTTACTTAGAGAAGTTCGGGCGTGTTGTGAGTATAGATCAGATGCTTCAAGGCATGATGCATGAGAGCGGAAAAAAACCGTATGCGCTTAAGAGTAATGAGATGTTTAACATGTCCTCTTATGTCAAGTCTTTGGCAAACGAGCAGCCTATCAACATCGACATCAATGCAAACGAGCATATGAAAAAGGCGTACGCATTTGGTAAAGAGGTGTTTGATACAAAAAGAGGCGCACGCGGGCTCTCATGCTACAGCTGCCATAATCCTAGCGTTATAGGAACTATTCTTAGAACACAGCCGCTTCCGGATATCTCGGCAAAAGGCAACGCTTCAGCTGCGACGTGGCCGGCATATAGGATGACCAAATCCAACCTTGCAACACTGCAAAAGAGATTTCAGGGATGTATGGAAAATGCACTTCTTGCGGTTATTCCTTTGGGTTCACCTGAGATGACGGCGCTTGAGGTTTACTTTACGCATGAGGCAAAGGGTGCGACTATCGCTCTGCCTGGACTAAAGAGATAAGGGAGAGAAGATGGAGATTTCAAGAAGAGACTTTATGCATATTTGTGCGATTTTTGGGCTAGGCGTGGCATCTTC
>DKFQ01000146.1:2360-12306 GCA_002452425.1 Sulfurimonas sp. UBA6792
CTGCTTCATATGTGCGATTTGCATGCACACTTAAAGCCACTTTACTGGAGAGAGCCATCCACGCTTATCTCTGCGCCAAATCTTACAGGAACTCCAGGGTTCTTGTGCGGTGAGGCTTTTGCAAAACACTATGGTTTGGAGCCGAGCTCTTTGGATGCGTACTTCGATGTCCATACAGATTTTGAAGCGCTTGCGAAAAAGTTTGGAAAAATGGGCGGTGTGGCGCATATCAAAACCGTTGCGGAACATGTACGAAAAACAAGAGGAGCGCAAAATGTTCTCTTTTTGGATTCGGGTGATACATGGCAGGGTACGGGTGTCGCACTCAAAACCAAAGGTGAAGCGATTGTAAAAGCGCAAAACTATCTTGGCATCGATGTGATGGTCGGGCACTGGGAGTTTACGTACGGTAAAGAGCGCGTCAAAGAGCTTATCGAGATGCTTGATGCAAAGTTTATCTCTCAAAATATCGTAGGCGATGACTCTTTCTCAGATGAGTTTGAAGAGCTTATCTTTAAGCCATATACTATCGAAGAGCGAGGCGGTGCAAAGATAGGCATCATCGGGCAATCTTTCCCTTTCACATCGACTGCAAATCCAAAAGAGTTTACGCAAGGATGGAGTTTTGGTCTGCGCCTAGAGACGCTTCAAGAGTATGTCAATGAGCTAAGAGACGAGCACAAAGTTGATTGTGTAGTTATGCTCTCACACGATGGCTTTAGCGTAGATCAAGAGGTGGCGCGCAAGGTAAAAGGGATAGACTTTATCCTCAGCGGACACACGCATGACCCTTCTCCAAAGCCTATCGTTATCAACGGGACGGTTATTGTCATAGCGGGAAGCCACGGAAAATATGTGGGGCGTTTAGATATCGATGCAAAAAACGGAAAAGTGAAGAAGTATGAGTACAAGCTTATCCCTATCGCATCCAACATCATTCCAGCAGACCCAGCAGGTGTCAAACTTGTCGATGAGCTCTACGCACCATTTGCAGCAGAGATGAATGAAGTGCTTGGTAAAACGAAAAATATCCTCTACAAAAGAGATACGTTTTTCTCAACATTTGACCAGCTCATCAATGATGCTATTTTAGATGAAATGAAGTGCGATATCTCCTTTACACCAGGCTATAGATGGGGAACAACTGTTCTAGCAGGCGAAGATATTTTGATGGACAATGTCTATGAGATGTGCGGTATCACTTACCCTAATGTCTATACATTTGAGCTAAAAGGCGATAAAATAGCAACCCTTCTCGAAGATATCGCGGATAATGTTTTCAATGAAAACCCGCTCTATCAGCAAGGAGGAGATATGAGCCGACTTGGTGGAGCGACGTACGATATAGCGGTGAGCAACCCAAATGGCAAGCGCATCTCAAATCTTAACATCGGTGGCAAACCCATAGATGTGAACAAAATGTACATCGTCTCTTCATGGGGTGGCAACTTGCAAAATGCAGGTACAAATCTCCAAGAGAAGAAAACGCGCGCGGTTTATGATGTCGTGCGTGACTATATCAAACGTCAAAAAGTGGTAGATGTAAGCAACAAAGGCAATGTAAAACTTGTTGATTACACATGCGGATGCCCTCCAAAGGGCAAAAAGAGCTGCAAATAAGCTCTTAACAATAAAGCAAGGGGTTAGGGAATGAAAAGGATAAAAATAAGCACAGCAGTAGCAACTGCTGTTTTGCTCTTGACAACTACAGTATCGGCTGAAGATGCAAAACCAAAGAGAACGTTAAAGCCAAATATGAATGAGGTTTACAACACGCTTCCTACGAGTGTTGACAACTTTGCAGACGCTTTTACAAAAGGAATGGTTTATGGGCATTTGAGAACCAACATTTTTCGTTGGGATTGGGATTCGCCAGACAACGCTACAAATGCGGACAATAAAGCATTTGGCGTAGGCGGTAGCATCATCTATAAAACAGCACCGCTTTATGGCATCAGTGCAACAGCAGGCCTTTACTACTCCAATAGCCCTTTTTCAGGGCTTAGAGAAGATAACGCGGATGTTGGTTTTGTAAAATCTGGAAAAGATACCTTTAGCCGTTACGATGTTAAAGCAGAGGGTGATTGGGAGATGGTTGTCTTGGCACAATCGTATCTTCAGTATGACGTTGCAAAAACATCACTTAAGTATGGACGCCAACTTTTTGAGTCGGCTCTGACAGCATCCAACGATACAAAGATGATTCCAAATGCTTTTGAGGGTTTTAGTGTAGAATCAAAAGATTTGCCAAAAACAACACTTAAAGCTGCTTTTTTTACAGCACAAAAATTGCGTGACCATACAACATTTCATGATGTAATCACCTTTAAGGATAGCTCAGGCGATAGCTGGAACGCAAATGATGACTCAGGAGCACACAAAGGACTAAGTTACAATAACTTTAAAAATGCAGGCGAAGATACAGAGCATGACTTGGTTGTTGCCGCTCTAAGTAACGCATCCATAGAAAATCTCAAACTTGACTTGACCTATACGGCAGTTCCCGATGTTGTCTCTTCTGCTATTGCAGAGATTAACTACAAGATAAATCTTGGAGGTGGCTATACGCTTACCCCTGGTTTTCGCTATATGGAACAGTTTGATAACGGAGGCGGAGAAATCGGAGGGGCAAGCTTAAGCGGTAACCTCGGAAGAGATAAAAATCCATCGACACTCCTTGGCTATAAAGATAGATATACACTCGATGGTTCTGCATGGATGGCTCGCCTCGTTCTTGGTCAAGGTCCACTTACTCTCTTAGTGGGCTATTCTGATGTAGCAGATGAGGCGGACTTGGTTGCTCCATGGAGAGGTTTCCCAACAGGCGGATACACTCGTGCGATGGCACAGCTCAACTGGGTAGCAAATACGCAGAGTACGATGCTTGAGGCAAAATATGATTTTGGCAAAGCCAATATCCTTAAAGGGTTTAAAACGTTGGCTCGTTATGTAGTGCAGGATTTTGATGAAGCAAAACAGAGTGCAGGGGCGATTGCGGATAACAAGATGATCCATATCGACCTTGTACAGCAGCTGACACCACAGCTTGATGCGAGAGTGCGTTTTGGAAATGTCAATGCCGATAACAGAGTGGTTGATGGCAGCGATAAAGACTCTTATAGCGAATATCGCTTCGAGATTAACTATCTCTTTTAAGTAAAACAGCACTCCCTTTTGGGGTGCTTTGATTTTTATAAAAAAACTCTAACAAAGGGTATCTTGCAAGATGGTTCTTCCTTATTTTTGCCATCTTGAAGATACTCTTTTTGAGAGAGCGAATGGATTTTTGCTATGAGAAAGATACTTCTCTCTATCGTGTTTGGTTGTGTGTCTCTTTTTGGAGTCGAATGGGTAAGTTATGAGAGGGCGTTGGAGCTGCAAAAGCAGAGTTTCAAGCCCATAATGGTTGAGGTTGTAAGATCGGATTGCCGCTACTGCATCGCTATGCAAAGAGATGTGTTTGAAGATAAAGAGATGTCCAAATGGATTGCAGAGCGTTTTATCGCTGTAAAGATAAATCTCGATAAAGAGAAATTACCTCTGGATGTAAAAGTCACAATGACACCATCGTTTTACTTTTTAGGTAAAGAGCGTGTGATTTTAAAGTCTATTCCAGGTTCTTGGAGCATAAGTGATTTCAAGGATTTGACTAAAAATATAAAGGGGCACTAGAGTGAAAAAATACATAATGATTTTTCTGATTTTAGCCTCTTTTGTAAGGGCAGATACTGTTTTTGCAGAGCCAAAACCAACTATTTTGGAGCCAAGAAAGATACTCTTCTCTATCAAGAGTGCCGATAAAGAGGAGATAAGTCACGTACTGAGCGCAGCAAACAATGTTCTGAAATTTTATGGTCCAGAAAATGTAAAAATGCGTATCGTAGCCTACTACCATGGCATCAAAGTGCTTCTAAAGAGTGAAGTTGAGACGGCAAAAAGAGTAAGTGCGCTGATGCAGCTTGATGTGGAGTTTGTGGCATGTGGCAACACAATGCGTACAAAAAATATCAAAGAAGAGGCGTTGATCGAGGATGTAGAGATTGTGACGGCTGGAATCGTTGAGATGACAGAGCGGGTAAAAGAGGGCTGGATTTATATAGCTCCCTAAAAAGATAAAGGATGAAAATGAAAAAGATTTTAGCAGTAGCAGTTGCGCTTTTGATGAGTGCGACACTTTGGGCAAAGGGTGATTTGCATCTTTTTGATGTAGAGAACAAAAACGGCGCAATCACGCCGCAAACGATTGAAGCGGCGTTAGTTGCCAATGGCTTTGGAGTTGGCGTCAATAGTGAGATGAACAAACCCTTTACCATCCAGTTTCAAAAAACTGACTATAAGGTCTTCACACTTTTGACAGTTTTCCATGAGAAGCTCTCTTTTGAACTTGTCAAAAAATATCCGCAAATGGGTATCTTTATCCCTATGGAGATAGGAATTTACCAGAACAAAAAAGAGGACACACTTCATGTAAGCGTTGTTACATCTGAGGCGTTAGAGAGGATTTTAGGTGTCAAAGACCCGCTTTTTAAAGAGCTTGAGAAGGAAGTTTTGGCTTCTTTGAAAAAAGCACTTCCAAAAGCAAAACAGAGCAACAGCAAAGAGCCACTCAAAGTAGAGGGTGCGCTTATAACGCAGTATGAGCTAGAAGTTGGCGAAGAGGATGCACAAGAGATGTTTGAAAATGTCCTCTTAGGGCTTAACAACGGTTTGAGTCTCTATGGTTTTGTCATTCCAAGCAAGCTTGATGTCAAAGAGCGTCTTAAAGATTCTACGTACGATATCTACCAAACATACTCTATTTGTAAGCTCCCTGTTATCTATACGGTTGCACTTACAAACCCAGAAGCTGCGGCATTTGCGCCATGTAGCATAGCGATGTATAAGAAAAAAGGGGAGAACAAAATCGTCTTAGCGTTCCCCTCTGTATATAACTGGCTCAGTAGCGCAAATGTAACTACAAAAGAGGCAAAAGAGGTACTTCTCAAAGCACAAGAACAACTTGAATCTGTCCTAGCAGAGATAGTAGAATAGACTACAGGGCTCTTTTAGAGCCTTGTGCAAACACTCTATGATTTTTTGTTATAAGAACTTTTTATGAGTAAGTAAGAGACGACAAATAATTTCATAGCTAATAAAAAGAGAAGCCTCAAGATATGAGGCGAAAATCCGCAGGAGCTATGAATAGCTTCAAGGGTTTTTAACGAGGTAGATTGTGGCTTCTCTTTTTACCCAAAGGGCAACATTTCAAAGGCTTATCTTCTGCGTTGAACTTTACTTAACGATATTTATATCGCCAAGCAAAGTTCGCCTTGAATCTAAACCTTTGAAATGTTGTTAGCTATGAAATTATTTGTCGTCTCTTACTTATATCCTCCCCATTAGAAAATTTATTTAAGCAAAAAAACAGTAAAATCATTGAAGTACAAAGAAAAGGGTAAAAAATGACAGTTGGAAAAAAGATAACGATTCTTATCGTTGCCATATCGTTCGTGTTGCTTCTAGGAGGATTTTTTGTTTTAAACCACTTCAAATCGCAGATTACAGATAACACTTATAAAACAATTCAAGCGTCACTCAACTCGAAAATACAAGATAGAATGGGTGCAAAATTTGATGTCGGTGTCACAAACGCGATAGCAATTGCAAATGATTCAAACATCGCAAATGCTCTTATCCAAGAGGATAGAGCAGTTGCGATTGCTTCGATTGAGAAGATTAGCCAAAAGTATAAAAATGAGACAAACTTCAAAAATATCAAGATTCACATCCACGACAAAGAGGTAAAGTCATTTTTAAGAGCGTGGAATCCTGAAAAATTCGGGGATGACCTTAAGAGTTTCCGCCATACTATCAACAAAGTCAAAGAGCAAAAAAAAGCTATGCATGCCATAGAAGTAGGGTAAGCTGGACTTACCATCAGAGGAATAGCTCCTGTGCTCAAAGATGGTGTGTATGTCGGTTCGCTAGAGTTTATGCAAGCTTTTGAGTCAGTTGTCAAGCAGTTTCATGGCGAAAAAGAGAATCTTTTAGTCCTTATGGATCAAAAACTTGTGCATCTTGCAAAGTTGGCAGATACAAGCAAAAGCGTCGGTGGATATATTTTGAGCCAAAAAACAGTCGATGATAAGTTTTTTGCAGGTGCGAAAAATATAGCAGTGGATAAACTTTTGGCACAGGGGTATCTGCTTGATGAGAACTATTTTTACTCGTTTGCGGAGATAAAAGATTTTGAGGGCAAGGCTATCGGTCTTTACCTCTTAGGTGCAAACAGAAGCGAAGTGGACGCTACTATCAACCAAGCAAGCAGTATGATAAACAGCGCACTCGCTCTTATCGTTATGTTGATTGTTGTTCTGACTGCTTCTATCCTTTTGGCCATGAAAAAAGTGCTTCTTACCCCTTTAGAAACATTTGAAAAAGGGCTTTTAGAGTTCTTCAGATACCTGAACAAAGAGACATCACAAGCAAAACTTATCGACATCAAAGGGGATGACGAGATAGCGCTTATGTCCAAAATAGTAGATGAAAATATCATCAAAACGCGTCAAAATATAGAGAGCGACAAGATGATGATTGAGGGTGTCAAGCGCGTTGTTATCGCTATAGACAAAGGACATCTCAACCAACATGTTGAGTGCAATACAAATAATGAAGCACTTGAAGAACTTAAGATAAATATAAACAGAATGCTTCTCTCTCTACAGCAAAACATCTGCCGTGACTTAAACGAACTTGTAGCAACGATGAGCACTTTTGAAAAGTCAGATTTTACTATAAGAATCTCCAACGATAACGGCAAGGTAGCGCAAGCGCTCAACAGCGTTGGCGATACTATCGCGCATATGCTACGTGAGTCAAGCGGCAATGCAAACCAACTCTCTGAAAAGTCTCTCCTTCTTAAAGAGAAGATGCAGTTTTTAAACAGCGAGTCTGCAAAACAGGCACGAAGACTTCAAGAGCTTACTCGTGTTATGGAAGATACAAACAACGCTATTGTTGAAGTTTCCCAAAAAACAAAGCAAGTTGCCGCACAATCCTCCGATATCAAACATGTTGTCAGTGTCATCTCTGACATCGCTGACCAAACCAATCTCTTAGCACTCAACGCTGCCATCGAAGCAGCACGCGCAGGAGAGCATGGGCGTGGTTTTGCCGTTGTTGCCGATGAGGTGCGCAAACTTGCAGAAAACACGCAAAGAAGTCTTCATGAGATTAATGTCAGCATAGAGACACTCTCACAAGCAGTTCTTGAGATAGGCGAGGATATGCAAGCAAGAGTGAGCGATATCAACAACGCAACAGACGCTATCGTCGAAATCGACAAAACAACATCAAGCAATGCACGCTATGTCAACGAGATAGAGGTTATCGCAGTAGAGCTAGATACAATGTCACAACAAACACTCCAAGAGGTCAACTCGAAGAAGTTTTAGTCAAAGAGCCCTTTTTCAAGGGCTTTGACTTTATAGCTTTTTCTATGCACTTCGCAGTAGCCGTGCTTCTTTATCATCTGCACATGAAGCGCGGTTCCATACCCCTTATGTTTTTCAAACCCATACTCTGGGTATTTTTTTGCCAGCTCCATGATGTCTCTGTCATGTGTCACTTTTGCAAGTATGGAAGCGGCACTCACTTCCGCCACTTTGCCATCAGCCTTTATCATCGTTGCAAGCCCGCTTACACCAAAGTTTGAATTTCCGTCAAAAAGATACTCTGCAGAAGCAAGATTTTTTATAATCTCCTCAAGCCCTCTTTTAAGGCAAAGCGATATCCCATCCTCATCTATCTCTTTGGCAGAAAACTTTACTATGTGGTAAGAGGCATTTTGAACTATTTGCCCATAGAGAAGTTCTCTTTTTTTAGGCGTGAGCTTTTTGGAGTCATCAAGCCCCTCTACATGTTTATGCAAAACACACCCCGCCATCACCAAATCCCCCGCAAGCGGTCCACGCCCAGCTTCATCTATGCCGCACAATTTTCCAAAACACTCCATATCAATCCCCCAGCGCCCAAATATCAAAAGGAACCATCTCTACATGCGAGAGCGGATGGCTCATGCTTCCCTCTGTACTCATTGTAACAACAGTCACTTTTTTTATCTGGTAGGTAAACAAAAACGCTTCGATGTTTTCCATCTTTTTAAAGAGTGTTCTCTCATCCGCAAAGGGCATTCCTAAGATAATCTCGTCATGAGAAGGCAGATAAAAATCAATCCCATCATCATAAAACGCCTCTTTGAGCGATTTTAAAAGCTCCAGATAGATCATATTTTCAAAAAGTTTGCTAAATTGTTTCTCTATAGTAAGTGCAGATTTTAAAGAGATGTCACAAAGATAGACCTTTCTTACAGCCTTTGGGTGGTTCACTTTAAGAAGCTGATGGATATACCCTTTCGCACTAAGTGCATCAAAAGCAGCGTAAAGTTTATCTTTGGAGATTTTTTGTGTCTGTTTGAGCCGTTCATAGATAGAGTAGGGCGATATTTTTTGCGCCATCATTTTTGTGCAGAAGATGAGAATGTCAAGTTCGATGCTGCTCAGTGCATTTTTGAGCATTTTTTGCAGGTAGAGCGCACGCTCATCGGCACTGATTTTATGCATAGAGGGAAACCCTCCAAGCTTGAAAAAGTGGTTAAGTGCGGTAGAGTCGTATTTGTGTTCATACGACAAAAACTCCTCATAATCCAGCGGATAGAGCTTAAGAGTTGTCAAAAAGTCCAGTTCATAATGCGTTTCACAACAGAGGATAAGTTGCGCGACATGGATGCTCTTTATCTCTGGGGTGTAATTATCAAGAACAACTGTCTGGATGGCATTTTTTGTGCAAAAATGGGTAAGTGCTTCACTTAGCCCCTCTTTGTCTATGCGCAAATCATTACAGTCCACATAGAGATAACTGCTTTTTTTGAGACCCAAAAGGTAGTTTTTAACAACTTTTGTCTTTCCGCTTTGCGTGATACCATTGATTTGGTAGCTTTTCTCATCTAAAAAGAGTTTTCTAAAGTGGAACTTCTCCAAACTGATATCGGTTTTATATAACTCTTCAAGTAAAATTTCCATATGGCAATTTTATCATTTCCTTATTAAAAGGAAATAAATTTAGATAAATTTCAAATTTAATCCCCTAAATCCTTGAATAATGAAGTGAGTTTGGATACAATTCCGCTCCCTTAATATAGTTAGGCTTGACCTGACGAGTTCTTTAGAAGGAAAAACATGGAAAAAATTCGTTTAAAATTGAAAGCTTACGATCATCGCGTTCTTGATAGATCTGTAGCGTCAATCGTAGAGGCTGTTAAGCGTACAGGTGCTGCAATTCGTGGTCCGATACCTTTACCAACAAAGATTCGTAAATATACAGTTATCAAATCTCCACACGTTAACAAAAGTTCTCGTGAGCAGTTTGAGATCCGTATGCATGCTAGAGTTATCGACATCGTATCGGCTACGCCTGAGACTGTTGACTCTTTAATGAAGCTCGATCTTGCACCGGAAGTGGACGTTGAAGTTCGCTCTATGGATAAGTAGGAGGTCATCGTGGAATATATTGTTGAAAAAATCGGTATGAGCCGTACTATCACAGTACCAAGTAAACCAGTTACTCTTTTAAGAGTTCTTGATGCAAAAGTATGTGAAGTAAACGAAGGTGTCGCAATTGTAGCTTACAATAGCGGTAAGAAAATGAATAAATCAATTGAAGGTCAGCAAAAGAAATATAGTATTTCTTCTGAATTCAACAAATTTGTTACATTAGAAGTAGCAAACACTGAAGCTGGCGATTTGGATTTCACTCCACTTGCAGAAGCTAAAGTTGTTAAAGCTACGTTCAATACAAAAGGTCGCGGTTTTACTGGTGCAATGAAGCGCTGGAATTTCGGTGGCGGTCCTGCGGAACACGGTCATAGATTTGGTCGTAGAACAGGTTCTATCGGTCAAAAAGAGTGGCC
>DKFQ01000069.1 GCA_002452425.1 Sulfurimonas sp. UBA6792
ATACTATCAGCTCCCAAACTAGGACCCACAGAACGCTTCTCCATAACATAGATAGGCGCCATCAGTGAACCCGAACGCAGCGCAATTGCCAAATCTTTTGCCTCTAACACAGTGTAGTTTCCGGAAATCTGTCCGCTTCCCCCACCGATGCGCTCATTGATAACAGGAGCAGAATAGACTTTGCCATCAAGCACAACAGCAAGGCGTTTTCCGACGCTTTTGCCAGTAAAATCGCCAAATATCTGCGCGCCCTCTGCATTGAGCGTAAAGCTAATAAGAGGACGGTTATTTTGGTCAAAACCAACACTTGCATCGGTTAGCATCCCACCATCAAGAACGGGAATCTCACGTACAAGGTGCTTGATGCTTGGGTTTGTGACATCTTCTAGTATCACGTCGCCATAAGCAGCAGCGTCGCTCGCACTCATATTGCCAACTCTTGCAGCCCTATCTTCATCTACAGCCATAAGCTCAAGCTTTGCAGCACGAGAGATAAGCTCTCTTGCTCTTTGCTCATCTTCGGCAGTTTTGATACCTGCAAGCTGCACAAGAATCTTCTCATCCCCTTGGCGTGCGACAATAGGCTCAGACAAACCAAACTGATCAAGTCTGTTTCTAATGGTCTCAATCGCTTGAGAAATCGCCTGCTCTTTGGTTCTTGTTACCTCTTCGCCTGTGAGCGTCAAAGAGACACTCTCCCCTGCAACAGTGACAACAGCGCCCTGAATCTCATGTAAAAAAGTTTGAATCGTCTTTACATCATCTTTGTCCAAGAGAGTAAAAGATATATGTTCTGCATCAAAAGAAAGTCCATCAATGAGAATCTCTTTTTTTTCCGTAAAATACTTGATACTTGCAGCAATAGACTTTATACGTGATGCAACTGCCTCCTCGGTTTTAACACCAAGGAGCATATGAAGTCCGCCTTGAAGGTCAAGACCAAGTGCTATTTTTTTGCCATCTTGCGTTTGGAGGAGTGACGGAAGAGAGAAAAAGATACCAAAAACTATTGCAAAAGCAAAAATAACTATGCGATAATTAAGCTTCATCCTCGTACTTTCTGATAACAGAATCTTTTGTTATCTTAACAACTACTTCTTCGTTGATTTTTACATTTAAAAACTGCTCTTCTACTTTGTTAACAATAACGATAAGCCCCCCAGTAGTGATAACTTTGTCTCCTTTTTTAAGAGCCGCTATCATCTCTTGACGCGATTTAGCCTCTTTTTGTTGCGGGCGAATAATCACAAAGTACATAATTGCGATTAAAAATACAAACGGTAAAAGTTGTCCTAATATTTCCATGATTCTGGGTTTCCTTGAATTAAATTGCGGCGATTATACAAAAAATATAGTAACAAAAGACTGAAGAGTGCTATAATTTGGCTTAAAAACCAAGCAGAGAGCCATGAGAGAAGAGATACAAAATATAAGAAGCAACTACAATGAAAAACTCTTTGATTTAACATGCGGCATTATTGCCGCACTTCTTTTTAGCGCATTTCTCTATCTTGAACATTTTGGCATCACACTCAAATTTCTCAACACACTCTTTGGACTTTTCGCCATTGCACTTCTTTTATATATCCCAAAAAGAGCCGTTTTGGTTGCGGGATTTTTCATAGGACTTTTATGGTTTTACTGGATAGGATACAGTTTTGAGTACAACGGTGTCGGCTATCTCACACCGCTTGTCACATTTGGTTTTGCCCTCATCTATATGCTCTTTTTTGGTGTTTTGGCACTTACCAAAGATGTCGCTCTTCGTGCTCTTTTACTCTTTGGACTCTCCTTTTTTGAGCCGATGGACTTTAACTGGATGCAGCCAGAACTCCTTTTTGTCGATAGCTTCATTGGCATCCAAAAACTTGATTTTGCACTACTGCTTCTCTCGCTCTCTTTAGTTGCCTATGTTCCCAAACCTTACAAGTACGTTCCGCTCGCACTTCTTTTGGTAACACTCGACTTCACACCGCCACTGCAAAAAGATGCACCGCTTAAGATAAAACTCATATCCACGGACATAAAACAAGAAAAAAAATGGCAACAAGAGAGCTTACAACCTACACTGCAACTCATCTTTGGAGAGATTAACAAGGCGATTGATGATGGTTACGACGTCGTTGTTTTACCGGAGTCTGTTTTTCCCTTTTACATGAACAAAGCACCCGCCGTTTTGGGAAAACTACAAGAGCTCTCGTATGAAATTTCCATCGTTGCGGGTACACTGCTCAAAGAAGAGGAACACCACTATAACGTTACGTATATGTTTGAAGGCGGCGCATACCAGATAGCAAAAAAGATGATTTTAGTCCCATTTGGAGAGTATATCCCGCTCCCAGAGTTTGCCAAAGGCTTTGTAAATGAGTTCTTTTTTGGCGGCGCATCGGACTTTAAGACAGCCGACAAACCCACAGATTTCATCATCAAAGGCGTAAAGTTCCGCAACGCTATCTGCTATGAAGCGACATGCAAAGAGATTTATGAAGAGGGCGTTGAGTATGTCCTAGCCACAAGCAATAACGCGTGGTTCTACCCATCCATCGAACCGACCCTTCAAAAACTCCTTATACGTTTTTACGCCAGAAAAAACGGCACAACAGTCTATCATGCCGCAAACTGGAAAGGAAGCGGGGTTGTGAAGTAAAAAAATAAAAATTGCTTATGTTTAAAATCCCTCTGTACCCGTACGGTAACCATTGTTTGCTATAATAAGCAAAAATAATTATGCGGAGTTTTTATGCTCAATCTCAAAAATCCAGATCTTTATAACAACCGTGAAACTTCATGGTTGCAGTTCAACACAAGGGTTCTTAAACAAGCTCTTGATGAGTCTCTTCCGCTTTTGGAGAGGCTCAAGTTTTTAGCGATTTACGGAACCAACTTAGATGAATTTTATATGATAAGAATCGCGGGGCTTAAAAAGCTTTTTGCTGCAGGCATCGTCGTCTCAAGCGCAGATAAACTTACACCTCTGCAACAGCTTCGAGAGATACGGGAGTACCTCCATCAAGAACAGCAAGTGGCAGAACACTGTTTGGTTAGCATCCTCAAAAAACTCGAACATGAGGGGATAAAGGTCAAAGATTATCACGAACTCTCTCAGGGGCAAAAGCACTACTTAAACCGATACTTCAATGAAAACATCTACCCTGTTATCATCCCTATCGCTGTGGACGCAACTCACCCTTTTCCACATCTAAACAACCTTAGTTTTGGACTTATCGTCAAACTTAGAGATAGTGACAACGCATCTGTTGAGAGATTTGGAATTATCCGTATTCCTCGTGTTTTGGAGAGATTTGTAGAGCTTGATAATGATATCTATGTTCCCATCGAGAGCATTGTTGCAGAGCATGTAGAAGACCTTTTCCCTGGGTACTCTCTTATCAAATTCGCATCTTTTAGAGTAACAAGAAATGCGGATATCGAGATAGAGGAAGAGGAAGCAGATGACTTTTTGGAGATTTTAGAAGAGGGACTAAAACTTAGAAGAAAAGGGGCGATGGTGCGCCTTGAAGTTGGAAGTGATGGGGATGAGGAGATAGTAAACTTCTTTAACCGCCACACCAATGTTTATCAAGATGATATTTTCCGTTTTCACACCTTTTTAAATCTCTCCAGCCTTTGGCAAATCGTCTCAAACAAGCGTTTTGCACATCTGCTCTTAGAGCCTTTTAAAACAAAAACATTGCCACCGCTTGACCATAGTGAAAATATTTTTGCTACGCTAGAGAAGCAAGACATTCTTCTTTTTCACCCTTATGAGAGTTTTGACCCTGTGGTTATGCTTATCCAAACTGCCGCAAAAGACCCTGATGTCGTCTCTATCAAGATGACACTTTATCGTTCTGGCAAAGATTCGCCTATCGTTAAAGCGCTTATGGGAGCAAGTGAAGCAGGCATTCAAGTGACCGTTATGGTTGAGCTAAAGGCGAGATTTGACGAAGAGAACAACCTTATTTGGGCAAAAGCGCTTGAAAAAGCGGGTGCGCATGTCATCTATGGTATCAAAGGGTTTAAAGTCCACGCAAAAGCAACACTCATAACAAGAAAGAAAAATGGCAAACTCAAGCAGTATGCACACCTTGGAACAGGCAACTACAACCCTTCTACTTCTAAAGTCTATACCGATATGAGTTACCTCACTTCTAAAGATGAGATAACAAACGACATGACAAGATTTTTCCACTTCTTGACAGGTTTTAGCAAAAAAGGCAAACTCAACGAACTCTACATGTCGCCATCACAGATAAAACCAAAGATTTTATCGCTTATACAAAACGAAGCACGTAAAAAGAGTGATGGACGCATCATCGCAAAACTTAACTCTCTTGTGGATGAAGATGTTATCCGTGCGCTCTACAAAGCAAGTCAAGCGGGCGTCAAAATAGACCTTATCGTGCGCGGTATCTGCTGCCTTAAACCAGGAATTGAAGGGGTAAGTGAGAATATAAGAGTTATCTCCATCCTTGGAAAATACTTAGAGCACGCAAGAGCCTTTTACTTTAAAAATGACGAGGCAGGAGTTTACATCTCAAGTGCGGACTGGATGCCACGAAACTTGACTAGACGCATAGAGCTTCTTACCACCATCAAAGACCAAAAAGCAAAAGAGAAGATAGTGCAGATACTCAAACTTCAGTGCGCAGACAACTCTTTGGCGCATGAACTCCAAAGCGATGGCTCTTACATCAAAGTAAAACATGACGATATCAAAACTATAAACAACCATCTTCTTTTAGAGGATTATGTCAACAAAGTGACTAAAGCCTCCGCGAAAGAGAGCATGGGAACGTTGGAACAGATTATGTCCAATATCTTTAACGAGGAAAATAACAGTGCTGTATAGTTTTAAAGATATGAACCCAAAAATCGGCAAAAATACATGGGTTGCACCCTCTGCCGATGTCATAGGCGATGTCACTTGCGGCGAAGATTGCTCTATCTGGTTTGGAACGGTTGTGCGAGGCGATGTTCACTACATCACAATCGGCGATAGAGTTAGCATACAGGATTTAAGTATGGTTCACGTCACACACCACAAAAAAGCAGACAGAAGCGATGGACACCCGACCATCATCGGCAGTGATGTAACCATCGGTCACCGTGTTATGCTTCACGGATGCACTATCGAAGATGCATGTCTTATCGGGATGAGTGCTACCATCCTTGACGGCGCAGTGATAGGCAAAGAGTCCATTGTCGGAGCCGGTGCGCTTGTAACCAAAAACAAAGTCTTCCCACCTCGCTCGCTCATTATGGGAAGCCCCGCAAAAGTCGTAAGAGAGTTAAGCGATGAAGAGGTAAAAGAGCTTTATGCTTCAGCTTCACGCTATGTAGAGTTCAAATCCCACTACCAAAACTAAAATGCCCGAATACTTTATCTTTGCAGAAATCATAGGTATTACCGCTTTTACGATAAGCGGTTTTTTGGTTGCCATCAAAAACAAGCTTGATATTTTAGGCATTTTGATAGCCTCCACGCTTACCGCTCTGGGTGGCGGTATTGTGAGAGACGCCATCCTTAGCGCTCCACCCTTTGCATTTACCGCACTCCACCCTGCCCTCACGCTTACACTTACCATCTTTTTGATTTTTGCCCTAAGGCTTTACAAAAAAGACTCTATTGAGAGAGGATGGATCTTTGTAGTAAGTGACACCATAGGACTTGTAGCATTTAGCATCACAGGCGCACTCATGGCTATCAATGCCGACTATAACTTTTTTGGTATTATCATTCTTAGCTTTATAACCGCAGTCGGCGGAGGCGTAGCAAGAGACATCATGATAAACCAAGTCCCTGCTGTTTTGATTAGCGACTTTTACGGTTCCATAGCCGTCATAGCCGCACTCCTCTTAGGCACACTCCACTTTTTTGACGCTATAAATGAGTTTAGCATCCTCACGGTCGCACTCTTTAGCATCATGCTAAGACTTCTGGCATATAAAAGAGGATGGCATCTGCCGAGGGTTGGGTAAAACTAGAACCTTCCTTGATCTATACTGGAGCCTAGTGCTCTTAGGCGGTCGTTAATTTTTTCTTGATTTATCTTTTCCACAAGTGTTGTCAATACAGATAAATCGTTATTGCATTTATAAGCATCTTCACCTAGATAAACAGTATCTTTTTTTCCATCCATAACGATTCGTTTTGATCCCCACATTGTAAATAGAGCAGGTTGCGTCATAGTCGCTGTAACTGTAGATTTATCTGCAGCAACATCATCCATAAACCAACCTCCAAAAAAAGGATTCCATCTATATGTAACTATCAAAGGATCTATACTATCTTCCAACACAGATACTCTTAACTCAGAGTTATCTTGAGCCGTGCAAGTAACAGATTTAGCACATCCACTAAATAACACTGTACCAATTGCTAGCAATAATGCGCCAATCATAATATTTTTTTTCATTTTTGTTCCTTAGTTTTATTAGTACACTTTTCTATAGAAATGATTTCCATAGATAATTGTTAAAAGATAGTAACCAAACTAAACTTATAGAAATATTATCTATAGGGATGACATAAGTGTTAAATATACCAGATATTGTCAGTGAAGAAGAAAGTGAAGATTTTTTTAGAACAATATCGTGTAATGTAAAAAGAATAAGAAATGAAAAAGGCATAAGCCAACTTGAGGTAGCGCTCTCTATAGGGCAAAAATCATCTGGATTTTATGCAAATACTGAAAATTACAAACATGGAAAACACTTCAACTTACTACACCTTTTTAAGCTTTCAAAACTCTTCGATGTAGATATATCTGAGTTCTTTAAGCCTATAAATGGTTAATTTTCTCTTTTTATAAATTTTGTGATACAATTTGTCATACAAAATTTATAAAGGAGTTTTCATGCTCTCTATTCGTTTAGACAACTCTCTTGAAAGCAAACTCAATTTTTTGGCACAAGAGAGGCATTTACCAAAGAGCAAAATCATTAAAGATGCCTTGAATTACTATTTTGATATGTTAAAAAAAGAGTCAAAAGAAAAAACGCCATATGAACTTGGAAGTGAGCTTTTTGGCAAATACGCAAGTGGTAAGAGTGACTTGTCAACTACATACAAACAAAAACTAAAAGAAAAAATCAATGCAAAAAACACTCATTGACAGTGGTCCGCTCATCGCTCTTTTTGATGGAAGCGATAAGCATCACTTAAAAGTAGTGGAGTTTTTGAAAACTTTTAAAGGTGAGCTTATTACTTCATGGTCGGTTATCACAGAAGTTTCACATATGCTTGATTTTAACTTGCGGGTTCAAATAGATTTTTTAAAGTGGGTTGAACTTGGTGCGCTTACGCTCTATGAAATCTCTCAAAACGATATCACCCATATAAGAGCTATGATGGAGAAATACAGCGACATTCCTATGGATTTGGCGGATGCGTCACTTATGTATATAGCAGATAGGCAAAGCATCAAAAACATCATCAGCATTGATAGCGATTTTGATATTTACAGAACTATAAAAAAACTTCATCTCAATAATCTGCTGAGATAGAAGCTTTTTTAATTTTTATCTACGTCCTATAGTCCGCATTTATCTTCACATATTCATGACCCAAGTCACATCCATAAGCTTTGAAACTACCATCACCCACGCCGATATCACATGAGATAGTAAACTTTTGGTGTTGCATGACAACGGCGCACTTTTTCTCCATTTCAGCATCAAAGAGAATCTCTCCTCTGTCGTAAACACAGAGATTGTCAAATGAGATTTTGAGTTTCTCTTCGTATGCTTCTATGCCGCTTGCTCCGATGGTTGAGGCGATTCTTCCCCAGTTTGGGTCTTCGCCAAAGAGTGCGGTTTTTACCAAAAGTGAATCAGAGAGTGCTTTTGCGGCTATCTCTGCCTCTTTGTCATCTCTTGCACCTGTTACTTTGTAGGTTACGAGTTTCGTCGCACCCTCGCCGTCTCGTACCATCTCCAGTGCTAAAAAGTGCATCACTTTAAAGAGTGCTTCTTTAAAAGCTTCTCTCTCGTAAGCACCACTTTTGCCGTTTGCCAGAACAAAAACAGTGTCATTTGTAGAAGTGTCACCATCAACGCTGATAGCGTTAAAAGTAGTCTTAACCACCTCGTCCAAAACCTCTTGCATCTCCGCTCTCATCACTTTTGCGTCAGTTGTGATAAAGCAGAGCATGGTAGCCATGGCAGGGTTTATCATCCCTGCACCTTTTGCTATTGCTCCGATGTTAAAACTACTTCCATCACCAAGAGAGACTTTAAAAGCTATCTCTTTTGCAAATGTATCTGTTGTCATTATAGCTCTTGATGCACTTGCCGAATCTCTTTTTGTAAGGTCAAAAAGCTTCATCCCATCGATGATTTTTGCTTTTGGAAGTCGTACACCGATGACACCAGTAGAACTCATAATAGGATTTTGCACCTCTTGCGGGCAATGTGACAAAACCTCTTTGATATCTTCGATCCCCGCTTGACCCGTCATTGCATTTGCATTTTTAGAGTTGATAACTATAAAGTTTGACTTTACATCACCCAAAGAGCGAAAATACCTGATAGGAGCTGCCGCCATCTTGTTGGTTGTAAAAACAGATGCCACTTCACACGGTACATCACTATAGATAAAAGCCATATCTTTGGCATTCTCTTTTTTGAGTCCGGCACTTACGCCATCGGCAAAAAAACCTTCACTAGCACAGACACCGTTGCTTGAATAGATTATATTATACAAATTTGAGCTCCTTTGGTTTATCTCTTTTTCTTAGCAAATCTTTTGTCACGCTAATATCTTTTTGCGTTCCGATGACCAGCAATTTACACTCGCTTGTAATCAAAACATCCCCTTTTGGCATCGCCAAAAACTTACCCTCTTTTTTTGTGATTCCCACGATAGAGGCGTTTGTCATCTCTCTTATGTGGGTCTCTCTGAGTTTTTTGAGTACCGCCCAGCTATATTTTGGAACTTCTATCTCTTCCATGTTTAAAGGGTTATCACTTTTATATAAAAACTCCTCCAAAAGGTTTTCCATGTCAGGACGTGCCGCCATTGCACTTACTCTTTGAGCGGTTAGTTTTGTGGGAGAGACAACTGTATCTGCCCCAAGTTTTTTGAGTTTTTCCACATCACTGATGGTTTCAGCAGAGGAGATGATGTAGTATGGACGAGGCAAAAAATGCTCTTTTTCAAAAAGCCTTACCGATGCGATAAGAGCGATATTGTCCGACATAGAGCTTGAGAGCGTTATAAGCCCCTTTGCAGAAGCGAGATGCGCTTTGAGCATAGTGAGCTCCGCGTGCGGCTCAGCTTTTAGGTAGGTCGTATAGTTATGCTCTTGCGCCCATTCATGGATCTCTTCTCGTGGGTCAACAACAACAAAAGGGATATGATTTTCCCTTAGCTGCTTTGTCACTTCTAGCGTATAGTCGTTGTGATAACAGACAACATAGTGCTTCTTCAGCCTCGCTATTGCATAGAGCATTCTTCGCTCCTTAAGTATTTTAGATAACTTCCCTTTGTTTACGACATCCACAACGATACCAATGGCGATAGTAAAAACAGTAAAACCCAAAATAATAAGCGTTACCGTAAAAATCTGCCCTGCGGCGGAAAACTCCCCCTCATTAAGAGCGCCAAATCCAACTGTGGTAAAGGTATATCCAGACTGGAAAATCGCATCCATGATGGTGTAATTTTCTATATAGACGTATCCTAATGTTCCTATGAGCATAAGAAGTTGGATAAGGATTAGAGGTGTTCTAAAAGGTAAAAGTTGTGCGTAAAGTTCATCGTTGAGGGTAATAGTAGGTTTGGGAGAGGTCTCCCAGTGTAGAAAGTTTCGAATCTTCTCTAAGAGATTCAAGGTCGTAACCCTTAAGAGTTTTTCTTAAGTGTACGCAACTCTCTTGCAGAGATTTTAACCTTTTGAGTTGTACCATCATCTAAAGTGATGCGGACAGTTCTAAGGTTGAGTAAGAAACGACGTTTTGTTTTGTTTTTTGCGTGAGAAACATTGTTCCCGCTCATTGGGCCTTTGCCACTGATAGCGCATTTTCTTGCCATGGTTAGCTTCCTTTTTTTAGGTTTTAAAGTTGCGAATTATAGCAATCCTAAACCAAACTTCTGCTTAAGGGTTTAATTTTTCTTTTATTGATATAAGAGTAAAATGATACAACTTTACGAATGCGTGGTAACGATGATAACTAGAGAAAATATAGATGCGTATATACGCAAGATTCCTCCCTCTCCAGAGGTTTTGAACGAAACCATTGCACTTTTACGTATTGGGGATTTGCACAAAGCTGCAAAAGTGGCACAAAACGACCTAGCACTCAAATCTTATCTTAAGAGCATCGTCAACAA
>DKFQ01000021.1 GCA_002452425.1 Sulfurimonas sp. UBA6792
GCGCTTATCCACTCCCAGTCGTGCAGAAATGAACTCTCCAGTTTTTTTAGCAGTTCGTAAGATGGCAAAACAGTGTCAAACCCACGTGCATCAAGCGGGTCGGTAACGATGTTGCGAAAGTTGTCCACGCCTGTTTGGTAGGAGCTTATCCCCACCGCACGCATGCGCTCAAAAATAGTCGGTATATCTTTGATGTCGATGTAGCGCAACTCTATCTGCGCACGGGTTGTGATGTCGATGTAATCCTCCCCAAACTCCTGTGCGATTTCTCCCAAAACTCTGGCTTGAAGAGCGTTTAAGTAGCCTCCGCTGATGCGTACTCTTATCATAAACTTTTGCGGTGTCTGGTCGTTTTTGTCATAGATACCAAAGCATTTTAAAAAGTAATTTTTGTCTTCATCGGGAATGGATGCGTAGCCCTCTTTTGCATACTGCTCCAACATCGCAAACGCCTCTTGTGGGGTTTTGAGCGTTTTTGTCTCTTCCACTTTGTTGAGTTTTTTTGCTCTTGCGTCGTATGCTTTTTGTAATGCTTCCATTGACACTCCAATCTCTCAAATATGTCAAAATTTTAGCAGTTAGAAAAAGAAAAACAGGCTACTTTATGATTATTTTTTAATCAATACAAACTCTACTCATGCCTTAACGCTTCAATAGGGTTTAGTCGTGCGGCTTTTCTGGCGGGAAAATAGCCAAAAATCACTCCGACCATCGTTGAGAACAAAAATGCAACGATGACGATAAAAGTGTTAAATATAAGCGGCAAATCGAAAAAGAACGATATGCCCACTCCTGCACCCACACCTATGATGATGCCTAAAACACCGCCGAGGGAAGAGAGGACTATGGCTTCGACCAAAAACTGGAGCAAAACCTCTCTCTCAAGTGCACCGATGGCGAGCCTTATGCCTATTTCACGGGTTCGCTCCGTGACGGAGACTAGCATGATGTTCATGATGCCTATGCCGCCTACAAGCAGGCTAATCGCCGCAACCGCTCCGAGCAAAACGGTCAGCATCTGCGTTGTGGAGGAGAGGGTTTGTACCATTTCACGCATGTCGTGGAGATTAAAATCACTCTCTTCTCCAGCTCTTACCTTGCGGCGTTCCTGCATAATAGAGGTGACGGCTTCTTTGACGCTCTCTATCTGCGATGAGGAGTTTGCCGAGATAATCATCCTTGCAATCTCTTTTTTTCCGCTGATGCGTCTTTGAAACATACGGATGGGCGTGACGATGATGGCATCTTGATCCATCCCAAACATTGCCGCACCTTTTGCCTCAAGCAAACCGACAACCTCACATGAAAAACTCTCAAGACGGATGGACTCTCCGAGAGGATTTAGCGCACCAAAAAGCTCTTTGCGTATGGTCTCGCCGATAACACACACCGCCTTTCCGTTTTGAATCTCTATGGGTGAAAACTCTCTCCCTGAGGCAAAAACCCAATCTTTGACGACAAAGTAGTCGTTGTCGCTCCCATCCACCGTTGTTTGGTAGTTTTTGTTTCCATAAACGGCTTGCATCTGGCTTGAGCCGATTGGTGCGACACCACGGATATTTGCAAGCTCTTTTTTAAGGGCTTCAACATCACTGTGCGTAAATCTTCTTGCAGTGGAGTCTGTTGCCGGAGGACCTTTTTGTTTTTGCCCCGGAACAAGGATAAGCATATTTGTCCCAAGTTTTGAGATACTTTGCGTGATGTACGCCGTCGTAGCGTCGCCTAGCATAACCATAGCGATAACAGAGGCTATGCCTATGACGATGCCAAGCGTGGTAAGTGCCGAGCGCAAAGCACTTCTGCGAATCTCACGAAGAGCTAGTAAAAAAGCGTTCCAAATCATAAACTCTCCTCTTCACTCTTCTCTATGCTTCCGTCTCTAAAGAAAACTCTTCTTGAGGCGTACTTTGCCATATCCATCTCATGCGTTACCATCAAGATAGTAATCCCTTTTTCTTTGTTAAAAGAGCGCAAAAGCTCCATAATCTCGATGCTTTTTGCGGTATCTAAGTTGCCTGTCGGTTCATCTGCAAGCAAAATAAGCGGATTTGTTACGATGGCTCTGGCGATGGCGACTCTTTGCTGCTGTCCGCCTGAGAGTTCACCGGGTGTGTGGTGTGCGACATGTTCTAGCCCCACGCTACGAAGTGCCTCCATCGCCATCTCTCTTCTTTCATGCATGCCATAGCCACGGTAAAGAAGCGGAAGTTCGACATTTTCAATGGCAGTTGTTTTTCCTAGCAGGTTGAACCCCTGAAATATAAATCCTATGTAGTTTCTACGCAAAAGCGCACGCTGGTCCTGTGAGAGCAAACCGACATTGACTCCCTCAAAAAGGTACTCCCCACTACTGAGCGTATCCAAACAGCCGATGATGTTCATGGTGGTTGATTTTCCTGAACCGCTGGGACCCATGACCGCCAAAAACTCTCCATGTTCTACTTGAAGATTTACGCTTTGCATGGCAAATGTTTTTGCTTCCGCCTCTCCGTATGATTTTGTGGCATTTTGAAGCTCTATAACATACTTTTGCTCTCTCATCGCTCTTTGATTCCCACCAAAACCGCATCTCTCTCGCTTAGTTCCGCACTATCTATAACGCTAAAACTTCCGTCGCTTTTTCCGACTTTAAGCGCAACTTTAGAGGGTTTGTTCTCTCTCAAAACCCACACATACTCGCCAGTAGCATCTCTTTTTTGCATCGGCGGAGTAAAACGAAGTGCCGCATTTGGGACGACAAGGGCATCTTTTATGACATCAGTGACAATATGCGCAAAAACAGTCATCCCTGGGCGAAGCAGCAGTTCTGGATTTTGCACATTTACAACGGCATCGTAAGTGACAACGCCGTTGACTATCTGTGAGTTTAGGCGCAACTGTGTCACAACCCCTTTAAAGGTCTTTTGAGGGTACGCATCGACGCTAAACTCCACGCTTTGTCCCTCTTTTACATCGGCGATATCGGCTTCATCGACGCTCACTATCACCTTCATCTTTGTCAAATCCTCTGCCAGACTAAAGAGGATTGGGATAGTCATAGCCGCAACCACACTCTGCCCCGCTTCTACTTTTTTTGCCAAAACTACACCCTCAATGGGCGAGACAACAACGGCTTTTTTGAGGTCATCTTGAGCGGCTTTTAGCTCTGCATTTGCCTGATTGCGTCCTGCTTTTGCAACTTCCAAAGAGGCAAGAGAGAGTTCGTAAGCGGCGTATGCGCTGTCAACCTCCTGTCTTGAGGGGTAGCCTCCGTTGGTTGCTTTTATCATCTTTTCAACTCGAAGCCACTCGTTTTTGGACTTTGTGAGTGTTGCCGTTGCTTCTGCCACATTTGCCTCATATTTTGCCAGTGCGGCTTGGTAGCTTGTCACTTTTGAGGAGAGTTTGACGGTGTCCAGACGAGCCATCACCTCCCCTTTTTTGACATGCTGGTTGTAGTCAACCAAAACCTCACTTATCGTTCCAGAGACTTCTATCCCGACATCAACGCTGTTTGTCGGCTCCATGTTTCCGCTTGCATCAACCATGACGGTAATGGTTTTTCTCTCAAGCGGTGTGCTTAGATACTCTATCTCATTTTTGTTTTTGCCGCTTTTGTACCAAAAAAAAGCTCCCGACATAAGCACTAAAATAGACAAAAGTATAAAATATATCTTAAAACTTCTCTTTTTATGCGCACCGACACCGAGTGTTTGTTCTATAATTTCATCTGCCATCTGCTACTCTTTGTTTAAAATTTGTGAAAAATGGAGTTTTGCCAACTCTAGCTGCATATCTGTCTCGCTTATTTTTATGTTAAGTTCTTCTATGGCTCTTGTATTTTTTATGATTTGCAAATCGTACCCTGTTTTTGTGCCTGCATCCACCCCCGCACTGATGGCACTGATGAGACCATCATACAAAGAGAGGTTTTTTGTGCTTACCTCGTTGTATCTGCGGTAGCTCTCTATTAGCGCAATGGACTGCTCATAAGAAGCACTGACGGCTCTTTGCTTGTCGGCGACTTGTGCAGACTGCTTCATCTGCGTTGCCTGTGCTTCTTGGATAGTCGCTTTTGCGTTGTAAGCCAAAGGGATGTTGAGAGCAATTCCTGCACCGTAGTATGCGCCGTCATCTCTGTTTGTGTATTTTTTGGACTCGTACTCTCTATACCCGACATCTGCATTTACGCTGAGTGATGGGAGATAGCCGCTTTTTGTCACACCGTGAAGCCCTTTGAGGCTCTCTAAGTGAAGCTTCTCATAACTAAGCGAGATATTTTCTTGCAAAAAACTCTCTTTTTTTACTAACGATAGGGTTGGAAGTGCTAACTCTGCTGGGTTTATGTCACTTATCTTTGCAACGTCTTCTTTGAGTTTTGCAAGTGTGTAGTCATAGGTAACGAGGCTTTTTAACTGGCTGCTCTGCTGTACAAGCGCATTATTTAGCTCCGTGATATCGGCTTTTCCTGCATCGTAAAGCTGCTGTTTTATAAAAATCTCAATCTCTTGGTTTTTAAGCGTCAGCTCGCTCTGCTCTTTTTGATAAAGCGTCTTTTTGTAGTTTAAGACAGAGGTAAAAATCTCCTGATTTAACGCCGCTCTTTGGGAGTTTAGAGCCATTGCATCCGCTCTTTTTTTGGCATCTGCGTACTCTATCTGGTACTCTATGCCTCCAGAGCGAAAGATATCTTGCGTTATGGAAGCGGATGTGTTTTTGCTAAAACCGTAATCCCCCAGATAACTCTTGTCGTACCCCCATGAAGCACCCAGATTTAGCGGTGCTATCCAGTTGTTTCTTAGTTTTTCATTCTCTGATTCGTATCTGTTTTGCTCCTGAAACAACAACTCCTGCTTTTGTGGCGAAAGAAGTTGTGCTTCTTGCGCACTTAGCGGCAAAACAAAAAGCAAAAAGTGTAAAAAAGAGAGTGTTTTGGCGTTTTTCATCACTGTTCCTTAGTAAAAAGGCTATTATAAGATACATTTGAAAATAGTAGCACGCACTTTTTGAGTGCGTGAGGAGTGAGGGTTAAAAATTACGTTCTAAAGAGTTCAAGTTTTGCGTGAAGTTCGTCTGTCATAGAGTTGAGATGCTCGGCTGCTGCTGCTATCTCTTCGACACTTCTTGCATTTGTAGCTGAAATAGCATTGATTTGACTTACTTGGTCCACGATGATTTCTACATTTTTACCTGTTTTTTCAAAATCATTCACCGTCTTATCTGTCGCACGAACCGCCTCTTTGACGATGGCAACACTCTCGTTTATCTTAAACTCTACATCACTTGCGCTACTGGAGAGTTCTTGAATCTCGTCGGCAT
>DKFQ01000012.1 GCA_002452425.1 Sulfurimonas sp. UBA6792
GTCAAAACGCTTATCGATACCAAAAAGCTTAAAATTGATGCCAAAAATATCCCGCTCTCGCCAAAAGAGATGGAAGAGAAGACAAAGGTAGATGCGAGCGAGGTTTATAAGCGTTACGACCTGCATATCCATGTTCCCGATGGTGCAACGCCAAAAGATGGTCCAAGTGCCGGAATCGCTCTTGTAAGTGTTATCGCCTCTATACTAAGTGGCAGAAAAGTGCGTTCAGAAATCGCTATGACGGGAGAGGTGTCTCTTAGCGGTGATGTACTTCCAATCGGTGGTTTAAGAGAAAAGCTTATAGCGGCTCACAAAGCTGATATGAGCAAGGTGCTTATCCCGATAAAAAATTATGAGAGAGATTTGGAAGATATTCCAGATGAAGTCAAAGAGTCTTTAGAGATTATTGCAGTGAGTCGAATTGAAGAGGTTATAAGTCACATTCTTGTTTAAACAAGAAGTGACTCGATTTTTTCAGTAAGCTCTACACTTCTGATAGGCTTCATTAAGAAGCTGTTTGCCCCAAGTTCCAGAGCTTCTGTCTTTTTTGTCTCATCAGTTGTAAGTACGATGATAGGTGTTTGCTTGATGTTGTCATCCAAACGCACAACCCGAAGAACTTCCAAGCCATTCATGATGGGCATAATGATGTCTAAGAGAACAAGATCGATATCGTTTCTTGATTTGATGAAGCCAATAGCATCGGCTCCATTTTTTGCTTCAATCACCTCTTTTACGTTAGGGTTTTTTGTAAGCATCGATTTTAAAAGTTTTAAGTTTATCAAATCATCATCGACGGCGAGTATAGTAAGTTCTTTTGACATTTAGTTTCCTTCTTGAACATGTTTTGCGAAGAGAGATTTTAGCACATCTCTAGTAACAACATTGTTGATAATCTCATCTACCTCTGCGCTGTGTGTTTGGCTATTTTTTTGCATCGAATCATCCACTAAAACAACATACGATTCAAGACCATTGGAAGCACTGAGTTTTCTGATACTCGCAGCAATAGCGACAACATCCAAGTCCGCATACTCTTTGTCAAAGAGAACCACTTTGTAGGAGTAGTTGCTGATAAGCTCTTGAAAATCAACGAGTGAAGAAGCTACTTCATAGGTTAACCCCTCCATAGACTCTATCACTTTTGTGTAGAGTTTTGCCTCAAAGCTGCTTTTCTTTGCAATGAGGATATCTGCTCTATACTCTGTTGCTGTTGTGTGATGCTGCGCTGCTTCATCAATCTTTTCGATGAGAACCTCTTGCATATCTGGCTCATGAGGCGTTTGAGTGCTAGAGGGACGCTCTAAGTCATCCTCTTCAACGATAAAGTCAAAAAGGAAAGTGTTAAGTACAGAGATAATCTCTGTTCTTACAAGAGGTTTTGTTGTATATTCATCAAGTCCTGCTGCTAAAAATCTCTCTCTGTCTCCTTTGAGCGCATTTGCTGTGAGTGCAACGATAGGGATATGTGGCTGGTTATAGTCTCTCTCCCACTCCAAAATCTCTGCAGTAGCCTCTACGCCATCTAAAAATGGCATCTGGATATCCATAAAGACGAGATCAAATTTTCCATCTTTTCTCTTCTGGAATGCATCAAGACCATTGTTTGCGATGGTTACGGTAAGACCCAAATCTTCGAGTGTTCTTTGGATAAGTTTCTGGTTGATGACATTGTCCTCAGCAACTAAAACATGCGCAATAAATTTTGATTTGTTAAGGTCAAACTTCTTACGAGATCTCTTTTTAGCAACTTGTACTACTGCATGTGATGCGACGTAATTCTCTAAAGTTTGTTTGATTTTAGAAGAGTGAATAGGCTCATAGAGTATTTTGAAGATATCTAGTCCAAGAGAGTCTATGCGCTTCATAAGATTTGATTTTGTTAGAACAATGAGGTTTTGTGGAAGTTTTGCGAACTCACGCAATGTCTCTTCATTTGTGTAGTCATAATCAACAAAGAGAAGATTATACGAAGTATCTTGTGAAAGTAGCTCTACTTTTGAGATATCAGTAAATGTTGTGTGCGCCACTCCATAGTAATCAAGGTACTCTCTTAAGTACTTGTTTTGCTTTTTGATCTTATACGAATCGCTAAGAATCAATGCTTTGAGTGTGTTAAAGTTACCCTGTGAACTCTCGCTAAGTGTCTCTACTTCATCAAAGTCAAGCGTAAAGAAGAAAGTTGTACCCTCTCCAACCTTGCTATCGAGATCGAGTTTGCCGCCCATAAGCTCAACAAAGTTGCTCGATATGGTAAGTCCAAGACCGGTTCCACCGTATTTACGTGTGATGGAAGTATCAGCCTGAGAAAATGCTTCAAATATTTTAGATTTTTGCTCACTCGTAACACCGATACCGCTATCTTGAATCTCAAACTTGACTCTTGTTTTTCCAACTTCTTGCGCTTCGAGTTTTCTGATGTTGACGTTGATAGAACCAGCGTTGTTTGTAAACTTGACGGCATTGGAGAGAAGGTTGATGATGACCTCTTTGAGTTTGGTCGGATCACCTTTGAGCGGAAACTCAAGACCAGGATCGATAAAACATCCAAGATTGATATGCTTCTCACTCGCGCGAACTGCATAAACTTCCACCGCGCTCTCAAACTCTAAGATAGGGTTAAATGCGATGTTTTCAATCTCAAGCTTGTTGCTCTCAATCTTAGAGAGGTCAAGAATGTTGTTGATAATCTCAAGAAGATTTTCTGAACTTTTTTCGATGATATCGACAAATTCACTCTGCTCTTCTTGAAGCCCTGAATCTTTAAGAAGTTCAGTAAATCCGACAATTCCATTAAGCGGAGTTCTAATCTCATGCGACATATTTGCCAAGAACATAGATTTTGCTTCACTTGCTTCTTGTGCGGAGATTTTATCTTTTTTCGTCTGTTCGATGATATCTTCAAGAAGTTGGTAGGCTAAGTTTGTTCCCTCTGCTGTATGAAGGTTGATTTTTCTCTCTTTTGAGTCGTAGTCACCCGTAACTTTTTCTAAAACGTTCTCAAGGTTTTTGATGTTTTTTGCAATCTCATTGGATAAGATATAGCCCAAAATACCGAGAATAATCGCAATAAACCAAACGGTGAATGTTAAAATAAGAACACGAAGGGACTCATCTTGTACTGTCTGCGCTCTTGCGTTCATCGCATCTAAGAGGAGCTCTTCTGCTTGGGCTATAATGTTGATTTTTTCAGAGAGCATAGTAAACCAGATACCTGAGGTAATATCATACTCACCGCTCTCTGCAACGGAGATAATCGCTGTTCTCTCGCTGTTTATCTCTTCAAAGAGCTCTTTTGCATCTTCATTTTTAAAGAGTGTGTCTAAGCTCTTTACAAGCTCTTTGTTTTGAATCCCCTCATAGTTGAGTGCATCGGCTTTACCGATAAGAGAAATCCATTTGTTTAAGTCTTCACTTGTTAGTTCTGTAGAACGAGAGATGATATATGCCATATACCCTCTCTCAATACCCGATGCCTCTTTTGCGTTGACCATTGAGATATAAAGAGAGTAAAGTTGATTAATCTCTTTATCTATCTGGTTTTCGGTAATTTGTTCAAGCTGTTTGATAAAAGTTGCCTGTGCTGCAACATACACATCCATAAACATCTCTTCAAACTCTATGGTGTGTGCATCAACAAGAGGTCTTACCGACTTGATTTTAGCAATAACCGCAATGACGTTATCTATGTTGCCACATGCGAGGCAATCACTTTTTTCACCGTTGTTTGCATCTGTATGGAGTCTTTTACTCTCTTGTGCAAATTGAAGGTAGCTCTCCACCTTTTGGTCAACAACTTTTCTTTGTTCATGAAGTGATTTGAGGATATTTTCTGTCTTGTTTCCAAGATACATCGCACTCATACCACGCTCACGCGCAACGTTACTGACTACTTCATTGAGTTTTCTGTTTTGCTCTAGTCTGTTTTGGAGCTGTTGCGCAGCATTGAACCCCAAAAATGAGTTGTAAACATAGTAACTCGTCATCGCAAAAAGTACGACAATCGGAAGAAGACTGATAAGTCTTAATCTATTTTTTAATCCAAACTGCATTATTTACCCTCTGTTTTTGATATAAGAGCCAAGATTGAAATGGTCTGTGCTACAAAATCTTTGATTTGCGCGTTTTGCGTTGCGTTGATAATACTCTCTAAAGATGCGTCAAACTCATGAATTCGCATGTTTTCACTCATCCCTTTAAGCTTGATAGCGAAGCTCTTGCAAGTAGCTAAATCGCTATTTTGCATCGCGCTATTCATATTTTGTGTAATCTCTTTAGCTTCTGCGAGGTAGTCTTCAAAGAGTTCGTTAAAGCTCTCTAAATCTAAGCCTATATCGTGTGCTATTTTCTTTTTGTCATAATGAAGGAGAACAAGAGGACTCTCCTGCTCTGGCAGAGACTCTTCATTCAGGAATAACTCTGCGCTCAAATCTTCTGCCACATGAGGAGTTGGGGTTGGTTTGAAAAAATCATCATCAGCAAGTTGAGGAACTTCTATGGTATCGGGAACATCTGCATCGCTTATCTCATTTTGTTTGATAGTAAGCGGCTCCTCTTTAAAAGATAAAACCAAATCATCTGTCTCTTTTGTCTCACTAGGAGTTTCTTTAGAAGCGATGCTAGGGGCTTCTTCTTTTGAGAGTTTAGTGATGATTTTGTAAAATCTATCAAGATTTATTTTTATCTCATAATCATCATGCGAGGTGTTGATGATTTTAAGTGCATCGAGTGCATCTTCGATTCTTAGGTTTGCTGCAACGCCTTTGAGTTTATGGGATTGAATCCTGAGATTGTCCATATTTCCGTTGGCAAGAGAGTTGTAGAGGTCGCCTTTAAAACTATTTGCTTGAGCTATAAAGTCTTGAACAAACTCTTCTACTAAATCAATAGGCAGCCCCAAATCATCTGATGCGACATGTGGATCAAAAACATAACTATCAAAAGGGGTCTCCTCCTCAAGAAGTGGCTGTTTTACTTCAGCTATAGGTTCCTTTTTGCTCTCTTGTTTTGCAATCTCTGGTTTTGGTGCAACAGGCTCTTCCGCGAGTAAATCATGTATCTCAATGTTGATTTCACGAGGTTTGCTTGGGACTTGAGGGACAAGCTCATGCGACTCCTCTTCATAAGGGTCTTTAATGACATTAGTACTGAGGTTCTCATAGCTAGGCTCTTTTTTGAGTGGAGCTACATCTTTGGGTGCTACTGTTTGCTCTGTTTTTTGTGTGGATGGTGCAGCAATGATTTGTGCTTCTTGTGCTCCAGAGAGTGTCCTAAGGTTTAAAAGCTCTACGATAAAGGCTTTTTGTGCAGGATTGTCAACAAGATAAATTGTCTTAATGGCAAGGTTTGTCGTGAATTTTTTATCTTTTACATTGAGAATCGCTTTTGCGTCCGTTCCGCTATCGTTACATGCTATATAGTCAATCCAATGAACATGCTTAAAGTTATGGATATAACCTGGTGTTTTGATGAAAAGATCTGCGAAATCTGGAGCCTCCGCACGCATATTTGCTATACTTAAAAACCCTAAAGCCTTCAAATCGGCTTCGTCTATCCCCACAAACTCTTTTTTATAGTTATAAATTAACATAGATACCCTTTGCTATTGGTTATTGCTATTGTGTTGCAATTTTTCATTTTCTTGAATGTTTTTTCTTGGAGAAGGTTTACTAACAGAGATATAGCCCGTCATTTGACCTTGTTTATTGAAAATAGGAGCAATTTCAATATCAATCCAGTAGTAGAGCCCATCTTTACGCAAGTTTTTGAGCATACTGTTATAAACCTGTCCACTCTTTAAAGTGTTCCACATCTTCTCAAAAGTAGATTCATGGGTTTGTGGGTGTTTAGTTATGCTGATGTTACTGCCTAGAAGTTCATCAAGTGTATAACCAGAGACTTCACAAAACTTTCTGTTGGCAAAAGTAATAGTTCCATTTAAATCAGTCTGAACAATGGCTACTTTTCCTTCAAAAAGATACTCTTCATTTTTTGGTACAACTTTATTCATAAAAACCTCTATTTATCGTAAAAAATCACAAAAGTCGCTAAATATAGCATTAATAGTTTAAAAAAAAACTTATATATAACTGTTTTTTATTATATTGGCATCTTTTATGTTTAAAACGCAACTTATCTCTTCAACAGTTGCTTTGCGGAGTGCATCAAATGTCCCAAAATGGTTGAGGAGCTTGATGATTTTTGCTTGCGAAATCCCTTTAAGAGTTAAAAGATTGCTTTCTTGGTCGAGTTTAAGTTTTGTTTTTTTATGAAAGTTGATGGCACATCTGTGCGCTTCATCTCTTAGTTTTTGTACAAAGTGAAGTCTTTTATCGCTCTCTTGGAGTTTAAAATGGTTCTCTTTAGAGTGCATGATATCTTTGGCTTTGCCTTTTGCACGGTGTGCTTTTGCATCGACTTTCTCTTTCGCAATGGCTATAACATCCAAAAAAACACCGTTTGACTCTAGGATTTCAAGCGCAAGATGAAGCAGTGTAGCCCCGCCATCAAGGACCCACAAATCAGGGGGAGGATTTTTTTCAAAACTCTCACACCTTCTTGTAAGCATCTCCCGCATTTGCCCATATTCGTCTCTTGCGTCAAGATGGTAGATACGGTAGCTCTTTTTCTCAAATGCTCCCTCTGCATAAACCGCCATAGCGCCCACCGTCGCCACGCCAGACATGTGAGAGTTGTCAAAAACTTCTATGCGCTGCGGTGCTCTTTGAAGTCCAAAAAGCTCCTGTATCTCATGGGTGATGTCACTGTTTTTGGATGCAATCTCTTTTTTGAGCAGTTCGGCTGCATTGAGCAGGGCTAGGTCAACTAGCTGTTTTTTCTTGCCCACTTTGGGAACGTGAATGGCAGCTTTTTTCTCAAAAAGAGTAGTAAGATACTCCTCTAAAACCTCTCTACCCTCAAAATCTGCAGCTACTAAGATGGGTGCTATGATGGGCGGCTTGCCATGTGTGTAAAACTCCATCAAAACTCTTTGGTAGAGCTCGTCTGCATCGTACCCCTCATGCAGTGCGATGGTGTCGTGGGAGGAGGAGATGATTTTGCCATCACGCATAAAGATACGTACAACGGCGGCTTTTGTCTCGGTGTGTTCGATGGCGAAGATGTCGTAGTTCTCATTGGTGGCAAAGTCTATCTCGCTTTTTATTTCGGAGCGGCTTATGCGCTCGCATCTGTCACGAATCTCTTTCGCCTCTTCAAAGCGGAGGTTTTCGGCATAAAAATGCATCTTCTCTTCAAGTTTTTTGAGGAGTATTTTTTTGTTTTGGATGAGTTCTGTGGCGGTATTAAGCTCTTTTTTATAGCGTTCTTGCGGTATGTCAAGTTCGCAAGGACCGAGGCATTTGCCTATCTGGTAGTAGAGGCAGAGCTTTTTGGACGCCAGAGACCCTTTTTTTTGTACAAGAGCGCAGAGTTCGTAGATGGAGTCTAAGATGTCACGTGCGCCGACAGAGTATGGACCATAATACTTGATAGTGGATGATTTGATGATTTTTCTTGTAATCTCAAAGCGAGGATATTTTTGTCCATAATCGATGTAAATGTAGGGGTAGGTTTTATCGTCACGAAGCAAAATATTGTACTTTGGCATCAGCTGTTTGATAAGAGAGTTCTCAAGGATAAGCGCATCGTGTTCGGAGTTGACAACGATATAGTTAAGCGAGACGGTTTGCTCTATCATTTTAGTGATTCTGCTTGAGAGATTTGGATTTGCCCTGAGCTCTGGGGTGAAGTAAAAGTAGCTTTTTACCCTTTTTGCTAGACTTTTTGCTTTTCCCACATAAAGAAGTCGCCCCTCTATGTCAAAGTATTGGTAAATTCCTGCAGAATCAGGAAGCTGTTTGATGGTCTCTTCAAGCGTCATTTTTATGCATCTCTTTGATGATTTTTTGGATGCTAAGAACAAGCGAATGAAGTTTTTTATCTTGTATGGGTATTTCAAAGTCGCCACTAGCGCGCTCTGGATAGACCTCTTTTTGTTTTTCTTCCTCTTTGGCGATGTTTTTTGGTGTGTATGTTACAAAAGCTCTGATGTCATCAAAAAGAGGCACATCTTCCTCCATGCACTCTGGGGGCATATAGAATTTTAAAGCGCTTTTAATAGTTTGTATATTATTATCAAACTCTTGTTTCCCAACGGGATGATTAAATACAAAAAATAGTGTTCTGTTTTTAATGTAAGTAAAGTTGATCATTTTGCGCACTGGCGGTGTAAACATAGATTTGACTCTTTGCATGCATTTGTGCGAAGATAGTCTAGAAAATTGAGGTTTACTTTGAATAGAATCTATAATCTGAGCAGCGTTTTTCATGGAGTAATTATAGCAATCTTTTTGCTTAATCTAAGTGGATGCGGATATAAAGCTGATCCATACTATCAAGAGGCTGCACCAAAAGGTGATGATAATGTCAAGTTTATTATCAAACAGCCAAAGAGTGACAATAGCGAGAGCGGAACCGCACAAAAATGAAATATGATGTCATTATAGTAGGAGCAGGTGTAGCGGGGCTTTACGCTGCTATGCATCTTCCTCGTGATAAAAAAGTCCTTATCATTAACAAAAGAGAGACTTTTAAGTGCAACAGTTTTTATGCACAGGGTGGTATCGCTTTGGCAATCGATGCCGAAGATATTCCTCTGCATGTTCAAGATACACTTGATGCCGGAGCTGGGCTTTGTGATGAAGAGGCGGTTAGGGTTTTAAGCGAGAGTTCCAAGGGAATTATTGATGATTTGATAGCACGCGGTTTTGAGTTTGACAGAGATAAAGAGGGCAAACTTCTCTACACTAAAGAGGCAGCCCACTCCAAAGAGAGGATTCTTCATGCAGGAGGCGATGCGACGGGTCGCTATATGCATTACTTTTTGTTGCAGCAAAATCCTCATCCAATGTTAACTGATGCGAGAGTGGTTGATTTGCTTATCAAAGATGGCGAGTGTTATGGGGTGACTGTGCTTGACCATCGTGAGAGTAGAAATATCTATGCGGATAATGTCATCATCGCAAGTGGGGGCGTGGGCTCTTTGTATGCCTACCACACAAATGCACCGTGCATCAGTGCCGATATGCAGGGGCTTTGCGTTCTTAAGGGGATAGAGCTTGCAGATATGGAGATGATGCAGTTTCATCCGACTGTTTTTGTGGACAACAACTCAGCGCAAAAACTGCTCTTAACAGAAGCGCTTAGAGGCGAGGGGGCTACGGTTGAAGATGAGAATGGGAGAAGATTTCTTTTTGATTATGACGAACGGGGAGAGCTTGCTTCACGCGATATCGTAAGCAAAGCGATTTATGATCATCATAAAAAAACAGGGATGCAAACCTACCTCTCATTTCAAAACTTCGAGCATGTTTACTTTACAAAACGCTTTCCAAATCTTTACAAAAATCTTCAAGATTTAGGTTTTGATGTGCCAAAACAGCGTGTACCGATATCTCCAGCGTTTCACTACGCTATCGGCGGGATTAAGACAGATGTCAATGGTGCGGTCTCTGGCGTCAAATCTCTTTATGCTGTAGGAGAGGTTGCTTCGACAAAAGTGCATGGAGCAAACAGGCTTGCCTCCAACTCGCTCTTAGAGGGTCTTGTCTTTGGCAAAAGAGCGGTTGCGCATCTTTTGGGCAAAAAAGAGCACAAAAAGAGTGTTACGTTTGAAGTCGCCGATGAGGTGATGAGCTACAAAGAGGATAAAGAGAAAAAAAATCTTCTTCGCCGCATTATGTGGGAGAATGTCTCCATCGTTAGGACAAAAAGCGGTTTAAAGAGTGCGTTGGAGCAGATTAATGCTCTTTTGAATGAAAAAATTGGTAAACTTCTCAAATTTCGTTTGCTCAGTGCAAGAGAGATTGTTCTTGCTGCATTGGCGAGAGACGAGTCTATCGGGGTACATTTTATACAAAAGGATGAAAATGATTAGGTTGTTGATGCTCTTGTTTTTAGGGTTTGGTTTTGCGTACGGGAGTGCGGGTGGTACAGAGGGGGGCTCTATACCGGATTTGACATTTACGTGGGTAGGTTTTGCCTCTCTTATTATCTTTGTTATCGGTTACTATTTTGTTGCCGCTGAGGAGAAGTACCATATAGACAAGGCTAAACCGGCACTCTTTACGGGTACTTTTTTGTTTATGCTTGTTGCTCTTTACTATGCCATCAACGGCATGGACATGAATATGGTGCATACGCAGGTTGAACATATCATCCTAGAGATTGCAGAGATTTTCTTCTTCTTGTTTGTTGCTATGACATTTATCGAGTCGATGATTCACATGGGCGTTTTTGACAGACTCAAATACAACCTTGTCTCCAAAGGGTACAGCTACAAAAAGCTCTTTTGGGCAACGGGAATCTTGGCGTTTTTCATCTCTCCGGTTGCAGACAACCTAACGACTGCTCTTATCCTCTCAACAGTTCTTATAACCATTGAGCGCAACAAGGTTTCGTTTTTGGTTCCAGGAGCGATAAACATCGTTGTTGCAGCAAATGCCGGCGGTGCGTGGAGTCCCTTTGGAGATATCACAACCCTTATGGCATGGGCGGCAGGAAAAGGGGAGTTTGTGGACTTCTTGTTCCTCTTCCCAGCTTCTATCGGAGGGTTTCTTGTAACGGGATATCTTTTAAGCAGATTTGTACCCGATGAAACACCGTTTTTTGATGCAACGACTGAGAAAAAACCTGAGATGATGCATGGTGCTCAAGTGGTTATCGGGCTTGGTGTATTTACTATTGTTTGTGCCGTACTGTCGCATCAAGTGCTGCATCTTCCAGCTATGTGGGGTATGCTCTTTGGTCTCTCTCTTCTTAAGCTTTATGCTTACAGACTTAAAAAAGTGCATAACTCTGAGTTTAACATCTTCCACTCTATCGCAAAGATTGAGAACAATACGCTTCTCTTTTTCTTTGGTATCTTAGCGGCGGTTGGAGCTCTCTACTTTGTCGGTTGGCTTGGACTTGCGGCGGTTGTTTATGACCCATCGGTTCTTGGTCCTACATGGTCAAATATCGGTGTCGGTTTCCTCTCTGCTATCGTGGATAATGTTCCTGTTATGTCTGCAATCCTAAAAGCAAACCCAGAGATGGGCATAGATCAGTGGTTGTTGGTTACTTTGACAGCAGGAATCGGCGGTTCGCTTATCTCGTTTGGTTCCGCGGCGGGTGTCGGTGTTATGGGTAAACTTCCTGGAATCTATACATTTGGCTCACATATGAAGTACTCTTGGACTATTTTTATAGGTTATGTCGTCTCAATCGCTATCTGGTATGTTCAGTTCGAAGTGCTAGGGCTCTACATCAAACATTAAACAAACTTTGTGTATCCTTTTGCTATCAAAAGGGTACATAACCCTCTTCAAACACTCTTTTCAAAGGTATTTATATGACAAATGTCAGCATTATAGTTTTAGATTTTGGGTCTCAATATACCCAGCTTATAGCTCGTCGCTTACGTGAAGATAAAATCTACTGTGAGATTCTTCCTTACCATACAAAAGTAGAAGATATCAAAGCAAAAAACCCACAAGGCGTTATCTTAAGCGGAGGTCCATCTTCTGTTTACAACAAAGATGCCTACGTTGTGGATCAAGGTGTTTATAGCATGGGGATTCCTGTGCTTGGTATCTGCTACGGTATGCAGAGAATTGCGGTTGACTTTGGCGGTAGCGTTATTCGCTCAAATCACCATGAGTATGGCAAAGCTGAACTAACGATTAACAACTATGAGAACAACTGTTCACCACTTTTAAAAGATTGTGATGATGGGCGCATTGTTTGGATGAGCCATAGCGATAAGGTAGATGTGCTTCCTGAAGGATTTACTCCTATTGCCACATCTGCAAACTCTCCTTATGCAGCTATCGCCGATGAGAAAAGACGTATCTATGCGATGCAGTATCACCCTGAAGTTCAGCACTCTGAAGAGGGCTATTTGATGCTTCGCAACTTCGCAAGAACTATCTGTGGCGTTACAGAGAAGTGGAAGATGGAACACTTCTTAAAAGAGCAGATAAAGAGTATCCGCCAAAAAGTAGGAACAGGCAAAGTTCTTTGCGGACTAAGCGGTGGAGTGGATAGCTCTGTTGTTGCTGCGATGCTTTATGAAGCTATCGGAGAGCAGTTAGTTCCTGTATTTGTTGACAATGGACTTTTACGCAAAGGCGAGAGAGAACAGGTTGAAGAGGTCTTTAAGATTAACCTCAAAGTGCCTTTGGTCGTTGTGGATGCAAGAGAGAGTTTTTTAAGCAAACTTGCAGGCGTGAGTGACCCAGAGAAAAAACGCAAAATTATCGGACATACATTTATAGAAGAGTTTGAAAAAGAGGCTAAAAAACATGACGGTATCAAGTTTTTAGCGCAAGGCACGCTTTATCCTGACGTTATAGAGTCTATCTCTGTAAATGGTCCATCCGAGGTTATCAAGTCACACCATAATGTTGGTGGATTGCCTGATTGGATGGATTTTGAACTTATCGAGCCGCTAAGAGAGCTTTTTAAAGATGAAGTGCGCAAAATTGGTCTGGAGCTTGGACTTCCAGAGTCGATGATAAACCGCCATCCATTCCCTGGACCAGGACTTGCGATTCGTATCATGGGTGATGTCAATGAGGCAGATTTGACGCTGCTTCGAGAAGCGGATGTTATCTTACTTGATGAGCTAAAAGCAAGCGGCTACTATGCAAAAACTTGGCAAGCTTTTGCAGTACTGCTCAATGTAAAATCAGTCGGCGTTATGGGTGATAACCGTACGTATGACAACACGGTATGTGTGAGAGTTGTTGAAGCAGTAGATGGTATGACGGCAACATTTGCGCATCTTCCGCATGACCTCTTAGAGCGTATCAGCAGACGTATCATCAATGAAGTGGATGGTATCAACCGTGTTGTTTACGACATAAGCTCAAAGCCACCAGCAACAATCGAGTGGGAATAAATTATTCAAAATTTCAGCACACTTTGAAATGATTAGACTTCGACATAGTTCACTATGTCTGCAGTTTAAAACATTCCAAATTACACTAAATTTTTGATAATTTAAGAAGGAATAATTGTATGCCAAAAAAAATCTACCTCTTTGCCACTTCCAAAAGTGAGCATGCCATCAATGTTAAGTCTTTAGATGTCAGGTTTTTAAAGCCTGACATCAACTTTTCTCATTATGACTATCTTATCATTACATCCAAACAGACCGTAAAAGCACTAGAACAGTACGAGCGGGAGGATTTTATAGAGATACCCTCTTTGTGTGTCTCCATCAAAACAGCCAATGCGTACAGTGAGTTCGGTGGTAAAATTTTAGCTACCGGTGATGGATATGGCGATAGTCTTGCAAAATATATACAAGAGTACCCAAAAGAGACAAGATGGCTCTACCTCCGTGCAGAGCTTGTCGCATCTGATTTTGTGCAAAGAAGCAGAGATGAGGGCTATAGCATAGAGGAAGAGATTTTGTATGTGAGCGAGTGTTCACAAGAGATTTTAGATGTAAGAGTGAATGATGACTCCACGCTCATCTTTACCTCTCCCTCATCCATAGAGTGCTTTTTAAAAAACAACACTATCCACCCAAATGCCAAAGTGATCGTCATCGGCACGACAACAGCTAACTGTCTGCCAGAGGGAGTTGAGCATATAGTAAGTCAAAATACCTCCATAGAGAGCTGTATTGAGCTTGCTCTTAAGTAGTTTTGAACTCTCTTGGAAATGGGGCTTTAGCCCCGTTAAACATAACTGGGGCGGGGCTGAAACCTCATTTCTAAGAATATTTTGCAAAAGTGTGTAAAGAGAGTTTTATGAATAGTTTTGTATAATGTTTCTAGTAGTCTGGGGAGTTCGCCTTATCGCATTATGAGGGTTCTACATTTTCACATAGCGAACTAGTAGCGTTCTTGTGTGTCGGTGCTATCGTTTGAGATACGTTTACTCTGTCGAGATAATGCCGCCGTTATAGAGCCTCGCTTCGCCCAAATACGGCTTTTTAGAACCAAGCCAAACGCGAAACGGCTGCTTGGGCTATTGATTGAAAAAATTTGTTGAAGATATTGAGAGGCGCTCTTTAGATATTTTGAACAGATTTTTGAACTAATTTTGGAGTTTTTATGAAGATTTTGATTATCGGCAATGGTGGCAGAGAGTACTCTATAGCACGCGCAATTTTAAATGAACAAGAGGTACATGAACTCTTTTTTATGCCTGGAAATGGCGCGACTTCTTCTTTGGGGACAAATCTTAACATCAAAGATTATAACGCTTTGGCGGAGTTTGTCAAAGAAAACGGTGTTGGGCTTACTATCGTAGGACCAGAAGCTCCGCTTGTGGATGGCGTGGTAGATATCTTTAAAGCGCACGGACTTGTCATCTTTGGACCAAGCAAAGAGGCGGCACAACTTGAGGGCTCAAAAGTTTATATGAAAAACTTTTTGGCAAAGTACAACATCCCAACAGCGCGCTACATTGAGACTGATTCTATCGAAAAAGCATTTAAGTTTACCGAGACGCTAAGCGCTCCTATCGTTGTAAAAGCGGATGGACTTTGCGGTGGCAAGGGCGTTATCATCGCACTCACACATGATGAGGCAAAAATCGCTATCTCCGAGATGTTAAGCGGGAAGAGTTTTGGAGATGCAGGGCGCAAGGTAATCGTGGAAGAGTATCTTGATGGGTACGAGCTCTCTATGTTTGCTGTTTGTGATGGTAAAGACTATATCCTTCTTCCAGCGGCACAAGACCACAAAAGGCTCAAAGACAACGATGAGGGACCAAATACGGGCGGCATGGGTGCTTATGCGCCAACGCCTTTGGTTGATGAGGAACTTTACCAAAAAGTAAGAGAGCGCATTATCCGCCCGACACTTGATGGGATGCAGCAAGAGGGTGCGCCATTTGAGGGCGTGCTTTTTATCGGAATTATGGTTGTTAAAGGTGAGCCGATTACTTTAGAATTTAATGTCCGTTTTGGCGATCCTGAGTGTGAGATACTTATGCCGCTTATGACTTCAAGCGTGAGCGATATGTTCTATAAAGCCGCTACAAAAAGACTAGGCGAGATAAAAGTAGAGTTTTCAAAGCAGTATGCAGTTGGCGTCGTTATGGCAAGTGCAAACTACCCTTATGGCAACTCAACTCCTGCTGAGATTATCGTGGATGATGTCTGCCATGAGGAGATTGAGGCATATACACACATCTCTTACGCGGGTGTGAGCAGAGTAGATGATAAGCTTTATGCAGATGGCGGAAGAGTGCTTGTGTGTGTAGGACTTGGCGATACCATCAAAGAGGCAAGAGACAGAGCCTATATGCGATGCGGACAGGTTCATTTTGCAGGTAAGAAACTGCGAACCGATATAGCGTACCAAGCACTCTAAAATGAACGAAGAGATTCAAGATAGAATGCACCGCGAGGGGATGCATCTCGCATCGATTAAAAAACGCTCTTTTGCTTTTTTTATCGATGAGATGCTACTCTCTCTTTTGCTTATTCTCTCACTCGGGGACTCCTTTTTTGAGGCAAAAACAGTCGAAGAGATGATTCTTCTCACCAACCAGTTTGTTTTAGAGTATATGGCGATAAAAGTTGTCTATCAAGCCTATTTTGTGATGCAGTATGGTGCGACGGTGGGAAAACTTCTTGTAAAAATTAGAGTTGTGGAGATGAAAACATTGCAAAAGCCAAATGTTGTTGTAGCGCTCAATCGCGGGGTTGTTCGAGTGTTGAGCGAGATGCTCTTCTATTTGGGATTTTTATGGGGAGTGCTAGACCCACTCAGACAAGCTTGGCATGACAAAAGTGCTAAAACAGTGGTTGTCGATGTCTAGGGTTGCTCTTTTTCTGCTCTTTTTTGCAGCAAGCGTATGGGCAGAGGATGCTAAGGTAGAGGTGTTTGCCACTACGATGGATACAAAAGAGAACATCGTTACAGCAGACGGTGATGTAGTAGTTATCTATCAAGATTATCAGCTAAGTGCAAAAAAAGCGCGCTATGACAGAAATAGCGGCGATTTAGAGCTTTTTGGAAATATTGCGGCAAGCCAAGGGGAGAACATCAAGCTTCTAGGCGAATACGCTAAGTTAAACATAGCAAACAAAGAGCGTACATTTCAGCCATTTTTTATGCTCGAAAAGACATCAGATGTTTGGCTCAGCGGTGATGAGGGGTATGCAAAAGATACGGATGTAGAAGTGACATCCGGAGTTATGAGCGGGTGTGACCCAAACAACCCTCTTTGGAAGATGGAGTTTACCTCCTCTGAGTATAACACCGACACGATGTGGCTAAATCTCTACAATACAAGAATCTATCTCTACGATATCCCTGTTTTTTACACCCCTTATTTTGGTTACTCGCTTGACACAACACGAAGAACGGGTGTGTTGCCTCCGATGGTTGGTTACTCAACAAAAGAGGGTCTTTACTATGAACAAGCGCTCTTTATAGCAGAACAGAACTGGTGGGATTTGGAACTAAAACCTCAAATCAGAACAAACAGAGGAGAGGGACTCTACTCAACCTTTCGCTTTGTCGATAGTAAAACATCCAAAGGCTCTCTGACTGCGGGTTACTTTAAAGAGAAACAGAGCTATTTTAGCGATAGCCAACTTGCCAACGATAAGCACTATGGTTTTAACTTCTTGTACCAAAACGATGATTTTATCAACCAATGGTTTGGGACAACGCTTGAGGGGCAGTCTGGCATCTATGCTGATATAGTAAACATGAACGACGTTGACTACATCAACCTCTCGACAAACGACACAACCCAAAATGCAACAACAACGCAACTTCTCTCAAGAATCAACGCTTTTTATAACAGAGATGATGACTATATGGGTGCTTACTTCAAGCACTACAAGGATTTGACGCTTGATAGTAATGAAAAGACTATCCAAAATCTTCCAGCACTCCACTACCATACCTATCTTGACACATGGTTAGAAAATCATCTCAGCTATAGTATGGATATCCAGAGCAACAACTACTACAGACAAGCAGGTGTTGGCGCGGTGCAAACAGATATGAACATCCCTGTAACACTTCAAACATCACTTTTTGATGAGTTTTTAAATGTGGCATATACTTCTCATTTTTATGCACAGCATACTGACTTTAATGGTGAAAATAGCGTGCAAAACAACTCTTTAGAGTATGACAGCGGTCTTTTTGGCAGAAACTACCACCAGTTGAGTGCATCAACACAACTTACCCGCGCATTTGAGACTTTCACGCATGTTATCGAGGTTGGAACACAGTACCAGATGGATGGGTTAGAGACCAAAAACGGTTACTACGAAGAGCAAATGGAGCTTTTTACGCCTCAACAAAGAGATGACTACTGCTCTTATGCTAGCAACGCTACAGACCCAGAATATGCGGCACGATGCGAGTTATACAATATTGCCAGTGTAGAGAGGAGATTGCAACTCTATTTTGCTCACTATCTTTATGATATTTTAGGAAAGCAGATTGTCTATCATAGAGTTAGCCAAAATATCTCTTATAATAACAATGTTGCAGACGAGATAGAAAATGAGCTTGACTACCAGATAACGGATAATTTGAATTTTTATAACAACATGGTTTATAACTATGATGAAAGTGATTTTTCTAAAAACTTCAATCAGGTGTCTTATAGAGTTTCGAGTTTTGATTTGGCGCTTTCACATATGTACAAAGATAGCTTTTTGCCTGATACGCCAACTACAACACCCATCACAAGTTACTTGACTTCAAGTATTAACTACAGATATGACAAGCACTACTCTTATAGCTATAGACATAGTTATGATTTAGAGAGAAGCCAAAAAAGAGGCTTTGAGATAGGGTTTTTATATCAAAAAAGATGTTGGGATTTTGGACTTAGATATGTTGAGAACAACAGACCTATCCTAAACTTAAGCGGTATATCCGACTCTATCTACGACAGATATATCTACCTAACTCTGAGACTTAAGCCGATTATGTCGCCAAATAGCAGTGCGTCAGGATTTGCATATAGACTTCCTGATAAATCAGAGAACAATTAAGCGTATGGGAAAGTATAAAAATATTTTAAAAAATCGTGAGGATGCGGCAAAAAAACTCTATGATGTTATCCCGATGCAAAAGCTCAAAGATGAGAACTGGAAGCTCATTGCGGTATCCAAGGGAGGTTTGGAGCTTGCTTATCATATCCGTGGCAAATACAAAAACAGTATAGATTTTCTCTTCTCAGAGGCGATTTTAGCTCCAAATAACCACGAATGCGAGATAGCAAGGGTTTGCGAAGGAGAAGAGATAGTTATCAATGAAAACCTCGTTACCGCTTTTGGTATCAAGTACGACTATATCTACGGTGAAGCGCATAGAAAACATGAAGAGAAGATTTTAAGCTACATCTATCAGTATAGAAAAGGGCGCCCCTTTACATCGATGCAAAATCAGATAGTTATGCTCATCGATGAGGGAAGTGAAACGGGGCTTAAGTTTCTCACCGCATTAAAAGCCATTCTTGCCATGAAGCCAAAAGCCATCTACATAACAGCTCCCGTCATACCTACAGATGTGCTTGAGTTTTTGGAACCCTTTGCGGATAATGTGTTTTATCTGCACAAGATAGATGATTATGTTGAAACAGCTCTTTATTATGAAGAGTTAGAGAAGATAGATGAAGAACGAATAGAAAAAATATTAGGAGAAAAAAGTGAAATATGATGTAAAAGTAGATTTGAAAAATAGAGAAGAAGAGTACTCTTTTAGTGAAGTAGCAAAACAAGCAAATGGTGCAGCGTGGCTTAGAAGTGGCGATACAGTGCTCCTTGCAACGGTTGTTATCGATGAGACTGAGGTTGTCAAAGATGATTTTCTCCCACTTACTGTGCAGTACATCGAAAAAACATATGCAGCGGGCAAAATCCCTGGTGGATTTTTTAAACGCGAAACAAAACCGAGTGATTTTGAAACACTTACTTCACGCATCGTGGACAGATCTTTGCGTCCTCTTTTTCCAAAAGGGTTTGGGCATCCGACGCAGATAACTATTTTAGCGCTTAGTGTTGACAAAGAGGCAGACCTTCAAGTGCTAGCTCTTAACGCAGCATCAGCGGCACTCTTTGCGAGTGACATCGCTATCAACACCTCTGTATCGGCTATCAGAGCAGTAAAAATAGATGGTGCGCTAGTTTTAAACCCAACACTCTCCCAGCTTGGAGACGCAACACTTGACCTCTTCCTCTCAGGTTCAAAAGAGGATCTTTTGATGATAGAGATGCGAAGTATCGGTTCAAATCAGGTAGATACTGATTTTATCATCGACCCACTCCTAGACCCGACACTCAGCGCGCCGCTTATGACAAAACACGTCTCTAACGCTGTTGCAGAGGATGAGTTGGTCTCTATCTTGGAAAAAGCACAAGAGCTTCTTTTTGAGAACAACACAAAGTATGAGAGCTCTTTTGCCCCGTTTCAAAAAGAGGCAAATGAGATAGAGTATAAGGTGCATGTTGTCAATGAAGATATGGTAGCGTATGTGCGCACACACCATTTTGAAGATATCAAAGCAGCGATGAACCAGATGGCAAAGTCTGAACGCTCCACAGCGCTTAGAGCTCTTAGAAAAAAAATCCTGCTCAAGCAAGAGCATTGGGATGAGGTGACGCTCAAAGATGCGATAGAAAAAGTAAAGCGCATTCAGGTACGAAGCCAGATACTAAACGAAAGAGTTCGTGCTGATGGCAGAGCGCTCAATGAAATCAGACCGATTTCTATAAGCACAAATGTACTTCCAAAAGCACACGCGTCGTGCCTCTTTACCCGTGGGCAGACGCAAGCGCTCGTAGTTCTTACACTCGGTGGACCAAAAGATGCACAGATGTTTGAGATGCTTACAGACGATGGTGTGCAAAATGAGAACTTTATGGTTCACTACAACTTCCCTGGATTTAGCGTTGGTGAAGCATCGCCTATAACGGGGGTAAAGAGAAGAGAGCTAGGGCATGGAAATCTCGCAAAAAGAGCGCTAGAGCCAATAGTTGATTTTGAGGGAAGAACTATCCGATTGGTTTCAGAGATTTTAGAGTCTAACGGCTCTTCTTCTATGGCAACGGTTTGTGGCGGTTACATGGCACTACGCGCTGCGGAGATAGAGACTTGCGACGTGGTTGCGGGCATTGCTATGGGTATGGTAAGCGAGGGTGATAAATACGCTATCCTCTCTGACATCATGGGACTTGAAGACCATGATGGAGATTTGGACTTTAAAGTGACAGGTTCCAAAGAGGGCATTACTGCTATGCAGATGGATATCAAGCTCGGCGGTATCAGCCTTGCAGTTTTAAAAGAGGCACTTTATCAGGCAAAAGAGGGCAGAGCGCATATCATAGATATCATGATAGAAGCAGAAAAATCTATAGAGCTTAATGACGGTGTTTTACCAAGCAGTGACTTTTTCCACATCAACCCAAGTTTTATCGGCGACATCATAGGACAAGCAGGAAAGACTATCCGTGAGATAATCGAGAAGTTTGAAGTGGCTATCGATATAGATAAAAAAGATGGAAAAGTAAAAGTAACAGGCAAGAGCAAAAGCGGTGTCAAAGCTGCACGAGAGCATATAGAGGGCATCGTCAACACGCCAAAAACTCCTAAAATAGAGTATAAAGTAGGCGATATTCACAAAGGAACTGTTAAAAAGATAGTTGACTTTGGAGCATTTATAGAGCTTCCAGATGGAACAGACGGACTTGCGCATATCTCTAAGATATCTGAGCAAAGAGTTGAGAAGGTAAGTGATGTCCTCAAAGAGGGGCAAGAGGTAAAAGTAGAGGTTTTAGAGTTCAAAGGGAACAAAATCTCTTTGGGAATCGTGTAAATTAAACTTACTTTTAGAAGTTTATGTGTATCATTCGCTATCAAATTTCAGTAGGGAAATCCTTGCATTTATGTATGGGTTGCTACACCAAAAGTGTGGTTACGTGAGCCGAGAAGATTTGTAAAACTTTATAACGGAGAAACTTATGAAAAAAATTATTTTCTTAATGGTTGCACTTGCTACTGCTGCTTTGGCAAATGATGGTGATGTTGCAAACCAAACACTTAAAGCGTACTCAATGATCGCTGCAGGTCTTGGTCTTGGTCTTGCTGCACTTGGTGGAGCTATCGGTATGGGTCATACTGCTGCTGCAACAATCGCTGGTACTGCTAGAAACCCAGGTTTAGGTGCAAAACTTATGACTACGATGTTTATCGCTCTTGCGATGATCGAAGCTCAGGTTATTTACGCACTTGTAATTGCTCTTATAGCACTTTACGCTAACCCATACTTAGGTTAATCAACTCTAAGTAACCCATAAAGCACCTCTTTGGTGCTTTAACCTCTAAATGCGACCGTGGTGGAACGGTAGACACACTACCTTGAGGTGGTAGCGCCCTACGGGTGTGGGAGTTCAAATCTCCCCGGTCGCACCATATATCTTTTTTCCCATTTTCTTTTTCACAATCAACCAACTGCGACACTTCCGCGACACTTTTTTTCTATAATTTTTCAAATCAATTATTTGGAGATACTATGAATGCTTTTGAAAAAGTTTTAAATTCCATCAAAAAACCCTCTACCTATGGACATAATGCGTGCAATACGCAAAATGTAAAAAATCTTAAAAAAGCAAAAGAGGAGATTGAGGGGATGTTGCTCAAGCAACTCAGCGAGGCTAAAGCCTCACTTCCAAAATAGTATTATGCTTTATGAAAACAAAAGAGTTTACGGTGCAAGTCTTGAGATTTCCCATTGGTTCTCTTCTTTCGTATAAAGAACTCTATCGTGGAGGCGGCTTTCTCTGCCTTGCCAGAACTCTATTTTGTTGGGGATTACTCTGTAGCCACCCCAGAAGTCTGGGAGGGGGACTTCGCCGTTTTTAAACTTCTCTTTCATCTTCTCTAGCGCCATGGAGAGGAGTTTTCTTGAGCTTATGATTTTGCTCTGCTCACTTACCCATGCGCCTATCTGACTGCCACGGGAGCGTTTCATAAAGTAGGCTAGAGACTCTGCACTGGAGATCTTCTCACATGTGCCGATGATGCGGACTTGACGCTCTAGGTCTAGCCACAAAAACTCTACTGCTACATTTGGGTTCTCTTCTATCTCTTTTGCTTTGTCTGAGGTGTAGTTTGTAAAAAAAACAAAACCTCTCTCGTCAAATATCTTGAGTAAAACAGCGCGGATATTGGGGATGTTTTGCGCACTACTTGTCGCTAAGAGCATACTGTTTGGCTCTAAAACTTGTGCATTTTGGGCTTCAACAAACCACTTTTCAAACTGCACAAACGGGTTGGCATCTACACTGTGTTCATCAAGCTCGCTCTGTTTGTACTCTCTTCGCATATCATGTAGGTTTAACACTTTGTCTCCTTATTTGTATAAAATTCTTGCCATGCCAAAGGCGAGGAGCGTTACGGCGAGAACCTTGAGCTCTTTGTCGTAGAGAAGGGCAAAAATGCCCAAAAGCATGAGCGAAAAAGAGATGGCGATTGCTTTTTGGCTCTCTTTGAGGTCGCGTTTTATCCACTCTAGCTGATCTAGTGAGAGCTCTACTTGGAGCTCATTTTGGCTTATTTTTTTGACTGCTGACTTGAGGTCTTTTGCAAGAAAAGGAATCTCTTTTATCTCCTCTATGAGTGTTTCTAGAATGCTCTCTTTTGCGCCTAAGGCTCGGGGGATGTTTTTTTGTAAGATGGGCAAGATATCTTTGATGCCATTAAAATTTTCTATGTAGGTTGTCCCTAAACCCTCCACGATGGCACTGACACGTAGGATGTAGATGGCATCGCTTGGGAGTTTAAAAGGGAGTCCTCTTGTGGACTCTAGCACTTCAAAGGCGAGTTGCTGCATGGATTCGCTGCTGAGATTTTCGTTGGAAAATATCTCAAACATTTTGGAGGTAAACTCGGCTAGTTCAGAGATGGGCGCTTCATAGGCGACTGTTCCTAGTTTTTTAGATGCAGCGATATAGCGTTCATAATCCTGCTCATTTGCAGCTTTTATGAGCTCTATGATGGCAACTCTGGAGTTGTTTGGTACTGTTTTGACCATGCCAAAGTCAAGTAAGATGAGTTCGCCCTCTTTGCTCACAAGGAGATTTCCTGGGTGTGGGTCGGCGTGGAAATAGCCGTTTATGAGCATTTGCGTGGTGTAAAAATCGACAAGTTTGGCGATGATGGAGCGAAAATCTATCTTGTGTTTAAAGATACTCTCTTTGTCATCAAAGCGAAAGCCCTCTTCGTAACTCATCACAAGCGCATCATCGCTGCAAAGTTCTACAAATGGCGTGGGAAATCTAACGCCCGCATCTTTATAGACAGATGCAAATTTTTGGAGATTTCTGAGCTCTTGAGTGAGGTTTACCTCTTGGAGTATCATCTTTGCAAACTCACTCACAACCGCCTCGATGGAGTTTTTGGTTGTGTTTGAAAAAAGCGGACGAAAGAGGGCGTTAAAGAGGGAGATGATAATGATATCGGCTCTAACTCTCCTCTCAATCCCCTCGCGTCGGAGTTTTACTGCCACTTTTTGCCCTGCATGTGTATGGGCGATATGTACCTGCCCGATGGACGCTGAGGCGATAGCCTTTTTTTCAAAACTTAAAAAAGCTCCTTCTCTAAAGGCTCTTGCATAGACTTTTTCAAACTCCGCCGCACTCATTGGCGGGAGTTGGTCGTGAAGCTCTTTTAACTCATGAAGGTACTCTTTGTCAAAAAAATCAGCTCTTGTTGCAAGGACTTGTGAGAGTTTTACAAAGCTCGCTCCAAGCGTAGTGATGGTCTCTTTGAGCTCTTTTGCACCCATGGGTTTGAGGAGTAAAAAGCTCTTTTTTTTCTTTATCACCAGATAGATGGTGAGCAAAAAAGAGAAGACTTTTACCACCCGCATGGGGGAGTAGAGCGCTGCATTTTTGAGCAAAGTTTCTATTTGAGACTCTCTTTGAGTTGTTCCAAATCTGCTTTTGTCGCAATGCCTAGCTCATCGATAACTTCTTTGAGCGCATTTTTGAACTGCTCTTTGATGCGCTGCTCTTCGTCTCTTCCTTTGGATTCGATGGAGTCTAAAAAGCTCTTTGCGTCATCTGTTTTTATTTTGCCCTCATCTTGAAGTTTTTTTACTTCAGCTTCTACTTTTTCTTTCAAAACAACCGCGGCACCGATACCTGTGTAGAGTAAATCTTTGAACATCACTTTTTCCTTATATGTTTTGTTTGAAGTTGTAGAGGAGTTCTACGACTTCGCTTGGGTTGGCAGCAAACTCATGAGGCTGCATCTTTTTGTCTAAAAACTCGCTAAAACCTTCTAGCGACTTTTTGTCTTCTAGGGTGAGGTACTTAAATCCCATCGACCACTCGCCAAAAGTGCGCTCCTCTATCTCGCTTTGGTCTATCTCAAAACAGTTGCGATGTCGCTCGTCTTTGATGATTTTGTTGTAAAGCGCGATAACATCGCTCTGCTCCCCCTCTAAGACTTGAAAAAAGTTTCCATTGGCATAGAGCAACATTCCTGTGAGATTTTTCTCTTTGTTCTTCTCGCGGCTCTGTTTTAAGAGCTCAAGAAGCTCCTCTTGGTGCATCTCTTTGGTTGCACTACTTACATAAACTAAACGTATCATTTGTTTTACCTCCTTTTTTTAAGATGGGATTTTGCACCCTAAAAGTATCTCTTTTGCTGTTTCAAACTCATACGCATTTATCGCTTCTAAAAGCGCTTGCGCCTCTTTGGCAAAGCCCAAATCTTCTAGAAGCGGTGCGATTTTCTCGATACCACCTAGTGCCTCAGCGTCGTACTCATCTAAAAGCGTTACGACGTTTTTGATGTCATGTTTGAGCTCTTCTCTTTGGGCACCTACAAGCGTGTGGTGTTCTTGTTTTTCCTCTATGGTATCTGCAAAAAAATCAGTTATGTTTTTGATGACGCTGCTAAGCTCCTCTTTTGCCAGTGGGATGAGAAGCTTTGCGCTTTGTTCGTCTGCACTTTTGAGCTTCTCTTCTATCTCTTTGGTGAGGTTAAAGAGGGTCATTGCGCCGATATTTCCTGCCAATCCTTTGAGTGTGTGCGTCTCTCTGCGGGCATCTTCACGTTGCTCTTGTGCGAGGAGTTTGTTTATCTCCTCTATCCAGATGCCTTGTGTTTGGGCAAAACGCTTGAGCATCTTTTGTAAAAAAGCAACATCTCCGCCTGCACGCTCAAGAGCATTTTTAAGGTCTAAACCATTTATCTTAAAGTCGAGTTCATTTTCGACTTTTGCGCTACTCTCATACGTATCTTGTTGTGATGGTTTATGCTGTGGCGTGATCCATTTTGCCATCGTCTCAAAGAGAACTCTTACATCGATAGGCTTAGAGACATGGTCGTTCATACCACTCTCAAGGGAGAGTTTTCTATCTGACTCCATCGCATTGGCGCTGAGTGCAAGGATGGGAACATCGGGGTAGCTAGAGCTTTGACGTATGAGTTTTGTCGCTTCGTAACCATCCATGATAGGCATTTGGCAGTCCATCAAGATACCGTCATAGTTGATGTTTTTTGCCATCTCGTATGCCTCTTTGCCGTTGCTTGCAACATCGACTAAGATACCGATTTTCTCTAGTACCTCCATGGCAAACTCTTGGTTGAGCGCGTTATCCTCTACAAGAAGCACATACGCCCCCTTGAGAAGTGTTTGGGCGTCAATGAGTGAGATGTTTTTATACTCCTCTTGTTTTGGTGGCGCTATGACATGCGAGGAGTTTATGATAGTGTCAAAGAGAGAAGATGGGGTGACTGGCTTTGTGATGAAGCCTTCGATTTGGAGCCCTTTTGCTTTTTGCATCATCTCATCTTTGTCGTACGCCGTAACCATGATGAAAGTTGGGAGCGGGGTTAGGAGTGCATCCTCTTTTATCATCTTGATGGTATCGACGCCATCGAGTTTTGGCATCATCCAGTCGATAAGTACGAGCTCATACGGGCTTGCTTCTCTTTGTGCCGCTTGGAGCATCTCGATCGCCTCTTCGCCTCCGCTTGCTGTTGCAACTTCAAACTTAAGAGAGCGAAGCATACTCTCCAAAATCTCACGTGCTGCATCGTTGTCATCTACTATCAACACTTTTGGAAGATGGTTGTTTTTGATGTGAAGAAACTCTTTTTGCTTCTCTTGGAGTTTGAGTCTTATCTTAAAGCCAAAGGTACTTCCTTCGCCATAAACACTCTTTACCCAGATATTTCCATCCATCTGCTCTACAAGATACTTCGAGATAGTAAGCCCCAGTCCTGTGCCGCCATACTGTCTTGTGGTAGAGGAGTCTGCTTGGGAGAAGGCTTGGAAGAGTTTTTGTTGCTGCTCTTGGCTAAGCCCGATACCCGTGTCGCTAACATCAAACTCTAAGACGCACTCTGTTGCATTTTTGGCGATAAGCTTGATCTGTATCTTAATCTCCCCTTTTTCGGTGAACTTAACAGCGTTGGAGACGAGGTTTGTCAAAATCTGCTCGATTCTAAGCGGGTCGCCAAGAAGAAGTGTCGGCAGTGCGGCGTCCATATCAAAGAGAAGTTCAAGCCCTTTGTTTTGAATCTTTAAGATGTTGAGGCTAGAGACATTTTCAAGGACATCTTCAAGGTTAAAGGGTATCTCTTCAAAGTTCATCTTTCCTGATTCGATTTTAGAAAAATCCAAAATATCGTTGATGATGCCTAGAAGATTTTTGGCTGCCGTGTCTATCTTGTTGAGGTAGTTTTTCTGTTTGGCATCAATCGCATTGGAGAGGGCGAGATGGGTCATACCGATGATGGCATTCATGGGTGTGCGTATCTCGTGGCTCATATTTGCCAAAAAAGCACTCTTTGTTTTGGTTGCCTCTTCAGCTGCTCTTTTTGCTGCTTCAATCTGTAAAAAGCGCTCTTTTTCTAGTGAGATATCCTCGATGGTTGCGACGATGCCCTCATCGATATTCTTTGGATTGATGAGCTTCATATGGGATTTGACCCAAAAAACTTCACCATTTTTTCTCTTAAACTCTACCTCCCATGTCGCTATATCTCCATTTGCAACAAGCGAGTACATAGAGCCTACATACGCATAGTCCTCATCACTGAGATACCAGTTTCTAGTTGCGTTGCCTAAAATCTCTGAGCGTGTGTAGCCAAGCATCGCACAAACGACATCGTTTGCTTTGATGACTTTTCTCTCTTTGAGCAGGAGAATGCCGACGGTTGCAGACTGAAAAATCGCTTCGTTTTGCGCGCTTAAGAGGGAGATTTCATGGGTTCTTTGCACTACGATGTTTTCGAGATTTCGCATCAGTTTTTGAAGCTCAACTTCAGCTGTTACATCATTACGGATAGAGATATAACCTACTTTGTTCCCTTTGTAGTCATACTCAGGTTCTATGGTGCTATCAACCCAGTAGTAGCCGCCATCGCGTTTTTTGTTGATAACCCTTCCTCTCCACACTTTGCCAGATGCGATGGTTTTCCACATATCTTCATAGACTTTTGGGTCGTTGTCTGGGTGTTTGGAGATACGGTGGTTTTTGCCCATCAAGTACTCTTTGGTATTGCCGCTGATACGGCAAAATGCGTTACTCGCATCGGTGATGTTTCCATCCAAATCTGTTCGTGAACTGATAACGTGTTCATCAAAAAATCTCAAAATTTTCGAGAGTTCAAAAGTCTTTTTTTCAACCTCTTTTTTGAGTTGTTTGTTCCAGTAGAAAAACAGAAGCGGCAAAACAATCGCTAAAAAAAGAAGTGAAACAAGAAGCAGATAGTTAGTAGGGGTTTTTTCTATTCTCAAATCAACCCACTCTTTGACCATCTGCGAGTATTCTAAGGGTGTCATAGAGGCGAGAACTTTGTTTATGATGCCAACAAAGGGCGCAAACTCCTCTTTAAGCTCAAAACCAAGCTCCATATAGTGGTGGGTTTCACCCACGATTTGAAGGTGGTGGTACCCATGTGTCGCTATCTCATACGAAGCGATGGTGATGGAGGCGAGTGCCGCATCGATTTTGCCAGAGGAGAGAGCTTCAAAAAGCTCATGAAGATTTTTGTGGTAAACAAAGTTGAGATGTTTGTATCTTTTTATCAGTGGGTCAACAAAAGTGTAGTCTCGCACAACACCTATTTTCTTATCTACAAGCTCCCCTAAATCTGGAATATAACTTGTTTTATTTTTTGTTTTTACGATGACAACAAGGCTTCTGTAAAACGGCTCACTCATGAGGTATCTGCTTTTTTCTCTGCCATCGTTGATGTAGTTGGTTGTCATATCTACTTCGCCGCGATGGAGTTTCATAGTGGTGTCTTGCCATGAAGAAGCCATGGTTTTTTGAAACTTTACACCGGTTTTTTGTTCGATAAAAGCAAGATAGTTTGCTGCGATACCTGTGTAGTTGCCACTTGTATCATAGCCTTCATAGGGGAGATAGTCTGGGTCGCCTGCAAAACGGATGGTTGGATGTTTGGCAAGCCACTCCTTCTCCTCTTGCGTAAAGGAGAGCTCTTTTGGCTCTTGCGCGGCAGAGCAAGAGAGTGCAAAAAAAGTAAGAAAGAGAAGTAAAAAAGAGATGTTTTTCATGGACTACTCCCGTGCAAAGAGACTAAGATGCTCTTTTTTCTTTTGGAGTTCATCTTCAGCATCGGCATATCTGAGTGCGACTTCTAAAAAGGTGTCTTGTATCTCTAAAAAGGCATCAAATATATCTGGATCAAAGTGCGTACCTCTGCCCTCTCGCATGATGGCAACGCCTTTTTCATGGCTTACGGGCTCTTTATAGACTCTTTTGCTAATGAGCGCATCATAAACATCTGCAACTGCCATGATTCTGGCACTCAAAGGAATCTGCTCCCCCTTTAGTCCCTCAGGATAACCGCTGCCATCAAACTTTTCTTGATGATAGAGTGTTATCTCTTTGGCGATTTTAAGAAACTTCACCTCAAAGCCCAAATCCTCTTCGGCACGCGCGATAGCCTCTGCGCCGAGTGTTGTATGTGTTTTCATAATCTCAAACTCTTCAGGAGTAAAACGCCCTGGTTTGAGGAGGATGCTATCGGGAATGCCTACTTTGCCGATGTCGTGGAGTGGTGCAGACATAAAGAGTGTTTTTATCATGGTATCATCAAGAAAGGGTGCAAATTTTGGATTTTTTTGGAGGTGTTGTGCTAGAAGTTTGACATAGTGCTGGGTACGTTTGATGTGGTTGCCCGTGTCGGAGTCGCGCGTCTCTGCCAAAGAAGCAAGTGCTGAGATGGTGACCTCTTGGATAGCGCTAATCTCCTCGGTTCTCTTTTGTACCTCTGCATCAAGAAAGCTGTTTTGGTTTTTCAAAAAATCCGCCGCCGCTTTGTTCTCAAGCTGTGTTTTGATGCGCGCCATCATAATGGCAGGAGAGATGGGTTTGGTGACATAGTCGGATGCACCTAACTCTAACCCGTGCTTTTCATCCTCTGCATCACTGAGTGCTGTGAGAAAAATAATAGGGATATCTCTTGTTGCCTCATCTTCTTTGATGCGGCGTAGTGTCTCGTAACCATCCATGTGAGGCATCAAGATGTCAAGGAGGATAAGGTCTGGGCGTTGGTCACTTGAGATGACTTTGAGCGCTTTTTCGCCGCTGTTTGCCACTTTTACTTTGTACTTCTGCTTTAAGAGATTGGAGAGAAGCATAAGATTGTCAGGCGCGTCATCAACTACTAAAATCGTTTTTTGGTTCATTTTTTACCTCTTGTTTTACATAGCAACATTCTAAGCAAATCTTATAACAAAAGTGTCGCAGAAGTGTCGCGCTTGAGAAGATTTTTTATATTTTTTTTGGAAGTGTGATTTCAAAACATGCTCCTTGCTCTTTGTTTGTGGCAACAATGGTACCTTTGAGACGTTTTGTGGCTAGGATGCGGCACATATACAGACCGATTCCAGACCCTTTTTTCTCCTCTTTGGTGGTGAAGTATTTGTCAAAAATCTTCTCTAAAAGCTCCTCTTTGATACCCCCTGCATTGTCGCAAAGAAGGAGTTTGACCTGTTCTTGTTCTTCTACAAAACGGATGGTTATCTCTTTTTTGCCCTCCTGCTTTGCAAGTGCATCGATGCTGTTGCTTAAGATGTTCATCACTATTTGGATAAGGTCGTTTTTAAAGAGCGGCATCTCAAAGTCTGCAACATCCACATCAAGCGCAATATCAAAAAGATGCAACTTAGAGCCGATAAGCTCGATAGTCTGCTCTACGATTGTTTTGATGTTTTGTGTATGCGCTTGGCTCTCTTCGTGTAAAAAATCTCTAAAATCATCCATTGTTTGGGAGAGGTGCTCTACGGAAGACTCTATCCCCTCAAGTGCGCTATCAAGCTCTTTGAGGTTGAGATTGTCCAGCATCATATCTATGCGGATGTTCGCACTTGACATAGAGATCATAGAGATGGGCTGTTTCCACTGATGGACGATGTTTTCAAGCATTTCGCCCAAAATCGCCATTTTGGACTGTTGGAGTAAAAGCGTCTCTTTCTCATCGATAATCTCTTTGAGTGAATCTTGAAACTGTTTGAGTTTGACATGCGTACCCACGCGCGCTTTGAGTACGGGAGGGGAGACGGGCTTGATGACATAGTCCACCGCGCCGAGTTCAAGACCTTTGAGCATATCATCCTCTTGTTGGAGTGCTGTGAGGAAGATAACGGGTATCTCTTTGAGTGTATCCTCGGCTTTGAGAAGTGTGCAGAGTTCATACCCATCCATCTGCGGCATCAAGATATCAAGCAAGATAAGGTCTGGCTTTTTGCCGCTTTGTAGGTAAGAGAGTGCTTTATGCCCGCTGTTTGCTACTTTGACGCTGTACTCATTTTTGAGTATTTGTGCGATGATATCAAGGTTTTGAGCAGAGTCATCTACAAGAAGAATCGTTGGTTTCATAGGAGTTCCTTTTAGGTTGCGGGGAGGTCTATGTAGAAACAGACACCACCGTTTTTGTTCTCAAACCAGATTTTGCCTCTGAGATGTTTTTGAACAATAATCTTAGAGACATAAAGCCCCAGTCCCGTTCCTATAAGCGTCTCTTTGCTTGAGATGTAGGGGTCAAAGAGGCGCGTATGCATCTCTGCTGGAATCCCTCCTGCATTGTCGCAGATGGAGAGTAAAACAGAGCTCTCTTTGTCCTGTGCCATAAGGGTTATCTCTTTTTTTGAGCGCTCTTGCTTGTTAAAAGCCTCATCGGAATTGGTGAGGATGTTGAGTACGACTTGAAGAAGCTCTTTGGCATGAAGCATGAGGTGCTTTTGGGAGTGGTCGATGATGTGTACCTCTATGCCATTTTTTTGCAAATCTGTTGCGAGGATACTGTGCGCCTCTTGCATGATTTGAACTACTTTTATCTTCTGTTTCTCTTTTTGGGGTTTGAAAAAATTGCTAAAGTCGTTGATGGTGTTGGAGAGATACTCAGACTGCTCTAAAATCTCTTGAAGGTGGGTTTGCGTGCTCTCTTTGTCAAAATCCCCCAACTCCAAATCAACAAGCATGTTGTTGACACCCATAGATATGACGCCAAGAGGCTGTCTCCAGTGGTGCGCAATCATGGCAATCATCTCACCGATGGCGGCATGGCGTGACTGGGCTATCATCACCTCTTGCGCATCTTTGTACTTCTCTTTTGCAAGCTCTATCTCAGAGATGTCGTTAAGCAAGATGACATAACCAAAAAGCTCTTTTTGCAAATCTTTGAGCGTTTTGATTTTGATGTTAAAGAGAAGCTCTTTGTGCTCCTGCGCGATGAGGTGCGTGAACTCATAGGGTGCATCATCTGTGGTATTTTGGATTTCATGCTCTATCCATGCGAGTTCAAATGGGAGGAGTTTGTTTGCATTTTTTCCAAAACTCATGCCATCAAAAAAGAGGTTTGCCGCACTCTGGTTATAGTCAACAAGCATGAGCTCTTTGGAGATGATGAGTGCCGCACATGTAAAGTGCTCAAATGCGACGAGGTAGGCGCTGCACTCATTGTAAATCTTCTCTTTGTGTTCTGCTCTCATGCTATGCTCCTCTAAGCTTTTTAAACTCTCGGATAAGCTCTAGTTGCCTTCTGGAGATATATTCAACGATTTTTTGCTCCTCCTCTTTTGTGGGGGAGAGTAAAAAAACGACATCGTATGCATCCTCCTTCTCCTCAAATCTGAGCGGTTTTGCACTCCCTTTTATCTCAAAACTCTGTTCAGAAGCGGTGAGGTTGGTAGTAAGCGCAAACTCTGCGGCGCTTTTGGTGGGAGGTAAAGCGGGCATAGAGAGTTTTATGGAGTTGATGGAGATATCTAACACCTCGCCGCTAAACTCTCTCTGGTGTAAAACAAGCGTTGCGTGCGTGCCACTGGCTGGAGAGAGTCTAGGAAACTTTCTTTGTGAGGGAGAACGCTCTATCTGCTCAAAGGTGTCAAGGACTAAAAGGTGCTCCTCTTCAAGAGAGTTGATGACTTTGCAGTTCAAATCTTTACTAAAAAGCGGGCTTCTTAGAACAACGTTTCTTTGCAATGAGGCTGCTTTTACTTGTGTGGCTTCGGTTTTGACAACAATGCTTTTGTCGTATATCTCATGGATGGTAGCGGGGTTGACGATGTTAAGACCCTTGTAAAAACTCAGAAGTTTGATCTCCTCGTTGTTCTCTTTGATGACTTTGAGAATCTGCATGATGCTCTTGAGGTCATGCTGTGGGTACTTAGGCTCACTGCTCTCTTGGATATCAAAACTAGCAAGTGAGAGCCCCGTAATGTCGCTCAGTGAGACGATAATCTCATCATGCGTGTCTGGAACTGCATTTGCACTGACTAAAAAGTGGTGTTTTTGGTCTGATACAGACAAAAGAGCGTTAAAAAACTTCGTCATCTCAGCAGTGATTTTGTCAAACCACGCACCCTTGGCATCGTCACACAAATACCCCTCTTTTTGCTCCATCAAAGAGCCTAACGAAGCGTACTTTTGAGTAAACTCTGCGATATCTTTTACCTTGAAAAACTCCAAAAAGAGGTGGTTGGCGATTTTGAGCTCCCCTTTTTTGAAGAAGAGTAAAAGAGAGTTTTGGGAGTGAAAAATCTTTTGCACATACTCTTCAAAACCCTCTTGTTTGTCCTCTACTTGGATGGAGGTAACACACTCGATGAGCGCATCGGTAAGCACTTGGATAGTGATGGGCTTTTTGAGATACTTAAAAACCCCAATCTCGATGGCTTGCATCAACTTCTCTTTGTCATCATAAGCGCTTGTGATGATAATCTTTACATCAGGGTTTATTGCTTTGATTTTGCGTGCCATCTCAAGCCCATTTAAGATAGGCATGGAGATGTCGGTGACGACGATATCGGGTTTGTGTTTTTCAAACATCTCTACTCCCTCACCGCCATCTTGCGCAGTGAGGGTATTTTCGAAAAACTTTCTAAAGAGTGTAGAAGCCTGCTCGCGCATCTTGTCGCTATCTTCTACATATAAAAGGGTGAGATTTTTTGCTAACTCTTTTAAAATATGTAACTTTTCCATCTTCAATGAACCTCTAAAATCTTTTTTGTGACGCTATGTCTAAACGCAAACATTTTAGCAAGTTCAAGCTGAATAATAAAATCAAACAGCGAACCAAAAATACCAAAAGGGAGTTCGTACTCGACTCTGTCTGTGAGTTCGCATACCCCATCTTCTAGTTGCGTGAAAATATGCGAATGCCTCCACACTTTAAAAGGGGATTTGAGCGCTACATCAAAGAGCAGGTTTGGTTTTTGGATGGTTCGTATCTCAACTTCCCACGTGGTCGTTATGAAGTTTTTTACAGTTTTGAGCCTCAAGATGTCCCCCTCTTTTGGGGTAAACATCGCATCTTGCATGGTTACTTTTGTATCTTTTGGCGTGATGGCTTTGAGGTTGTTGAAATCCAGATGAAAATCAAAGAGCTCCTCAACAGTACAAAATATCAGAGAAGTTTTTTCATATGTTTTCATCTTGTCTCATTTTCAGTGATTTGGTGTTTGCCAAATTGTAGCGTACTCTTGTTCACTTAGTTTCACGAGTTCAAGTGCTTCGAGCATCTCATAAAGCGCGCGCCACTTACTTGCATCGGCTTTGATATCTGTTTTGAGATGGACAAGTGTCTGCACGATGATGTTGTCCAAAAGTGTCGTTCTTGTTGCACCCGAGTAGTCGTAAAAGATGTTTTGTGCCTCACGCGGATGGGTTTTGAGGTAAGACGCCATCTCTGAAGTCACCTCGATAAACGTGCAAAGCGCCTCTCCTTTTGCGTCTATGGTTTTTTGCGTTGTCATAAACTCAAGCGCAGAGAAGTTAGGGTAGGGAGAGGCAAACTGGTCGATAAAGAGATTTTCAAACCCCTCCATACGCGCCTCAACACCCTCAAAGTTGTCAAAACAGAGCCACGCGCCATCAAAAGAGGGGTCGTTTTTCATATTTTGAAGATGCCAAAAGTCAGTCTCGACAAACTCTACATTTTCTCTCTCGAACACAAAACCATTTTTTTGTGCATAGCGCTTTAGGATCTCAAAACCAACTTTGTTAGTCACAGGATTTGCCGCGGGAGTTGTCAGCTTTATCTTTTGGTTGCTTCTAAGTTTCTCTACTCTATCTGCACGAATCATCACCCCTCCGCGTGTCTCAAAGAACCAACCCAAAGATTTAAGCCCATCAAAATAGTGCTCAAAAAGATGGATAGGCTCATTACAGTGAATGTCGATGTTGCCCGCGATGAGATCCTCAAACCCGTCATAATGCTCCCGTGGCTCGATAATCTCGACATCAAGCCCTTTTTCTTTGTACTTCCCAAGCACCACTCCCGCAACCATAGGCAAATGGTCAGGATTTAAAAACCACTCTAAAGAAATTTTGATAGTCACGTTTTGCTCCTTGATGTTTTGTAAGCGTAGTTTAGTTTTTTTGAGCGTTCGTTTGTAGTGCAAATTTGTTCGTTGGTAGATTTGGCAGGAAAATCAAAGAGCTATCATCAAACGGAAATGGGACTTTAGTCCCGTTGTCTTTTTGGTTTTTAATATTGACAGATTTCTATTTTTGTACTACAATCTAAAAAATCAGACAAAGAGTTAAATATGACAACAAGATTTGGTGTGAGAGAGATTACAAGAAATTTTAATATTTTAGAAAACTATGATTATGTAGAGATTGAAGACAAAAAAACACATACGCTCAAAGGGCTGTTTGTATCTGCCGAACTCCTAGAAGATGTCAAAACTTTTCTCGACAAAAAGATAAAAGCCAAAAAGAGGCAAGAGCTAGATGAGATGATGCAGTTTGTCGGTATGGTAAATGGGGATTTTGGCGAACAAAAAGCACAAGATATAAAATCTGAAAAAATAGTATGAATAAGAGAATATTTCTAGATATAAACATCGTCATAGACATCATCGACGAAGCAAGAGCATCACACCAAAAAGCAAAACTTATGCTTATCAAAATAATCGAACAAGATTATGAAGTCTATATCAGCGAGGATGTAATCACTACGATTTACTATGTTTTAAAGGGAAATGTAAAAGTTTTGTATTTTTTCAAAAACATTATGAGCAGATGGAATGTCGTACCTTTTGGAAAAGATGTAATCGAAGATTCCATAGATTTTTCCATAAAATATAACAGTGATTTGGAAGATACTTTGCAGTGCATGTGTGCTAAAAAAAATGGCTGCAAGACATTTATAACAAGCGATAAAAAGTTTATTGACTGTGGAATTGAAGTTTTGGATTATGAGCAGTTTTTGAGGTAAAACTTAAAAGCACATAACGGAAATGGGACTTTAGTCCCGTAATGAGTTACCAACGCGATACATACGGAACTAAAGTCCCATTTCCGTTTGTGGTTAATCGTTCATAAACTCAGTCATGTAAGTGCGGTAAAGTAGCGGCACGGTGCACTTTTGGAGTTTTTTGTTCTCTCTGCTTTTGATGGCGACACTCTCAAAAAAAGTCTTCCAAAGTTTGCTAAATTTTTGCTCTGCATCGGAGAGTTTTGGTGCTTCAAACTCCGCTACTTTTTGCACCCCTTTGAACTCTTTAGTGTGCACAAATGCCAAAGATCTTTGGATATCATGGATGATGTAGTTTTGGTTGTTGAGACGTTTGGAGAAGTGGATGCCTAAAAAGTAGAGTACGCTGTATTTGGTCTCTAGCTTGGCATAGAGCGTGCCCTCTTCAAGCTCCTCAAATCGCAAAAATCCGCTCATTTTATGACTGATGTGAAAAAGCTCTTTTTGCAGGGCGTGAAGCCTAAAAACGTAGGGAAGCGTGATGTTCTCTAGCTCCCTTTGACTCTTAAAGCCCGTGATGATGTAGCAGAGCAAATCCATCTCGAAATCGACCCCATCGCACATAAAAATATGCAAAATCCGCTCAAAATGCTCTTTGGCAAACCTCTTTTGCAGTGCTTCAAAAACGGCTAAACTCTTCGTTTCATCGTAGCGCACTTCATGGAGTGCATCAAAGAGCAGCGTGTCGGGGGCTTTTTTCAAAATGGCATCGGGGTTGAGTTTTTCGTAGTACATCTTATGCACAAGTGTCAAAAATGTCTCAAACGATCCATCATAAAGAAGCGTCATCAAAGTTCTCCAAAGAGTGCGCTGCCATCAAAAAGGGTAGGTTGCTCTTTTTTTTCTTTGGGAGGGGCAAGAAGTGCGTGTCTGATATGCTCGGCGTAGTGCGGCAGCTCCTTTTGCATCCGTCCATCACAGAGGATAAAGTAGCGCGCTCTTTTGGTGGAGATGCGAAGAGCTACCAAATCTTCAAGTTTGAGTTTTTTAAAGCGTCTTGCTTTGAGAATCTTTTTTGCGCCGCGTATCCCGATGCCGGGGATACGTAGAAGCTCTTCGTAGCTCGCTTTGTTGATCTCGATGGGAAAGAGGTGGAGATTGTTCAGTGCCCAAAAAGTCTTTGGGTCAAGCTCTTCATCAAGATTTGGCGTCCTTTCACTCACTATCTCATCATATCCAAAGCCATAAAAGCGCAGCAGCCAGTCGGCTTGGTAGAGTCTATGTTCACGCAAAAGCGGGGGTTTGGTGATGATGGAGGGGAGTTTTTTGTCATCATTGATGGGAATGTAGGCGCTGTAGTAAACCCGCTTCAAGAGCGCTTTGTCATAGAGTGCGCTACTGAGTCTTAAAATCTCCAAATCACTCTCAGGCGTTGCTCCGATGATAAGTTGCGTGCTCATGCTGATGGGTTTGTTAGTGCGCTCGAGTGAGAAGTTACGGGCAAGTTTGAGCGGTGCGAGTACTTTTTCTTTGGTTTTGTTGGGCGCTAAAAGGCGCAGCGATGCGTCGCTTGGCAGTTCGATGTTGGAGCTGACACGCGAAGCTAGATGCACCACCTCTTCTATAAGTAAAGCATCACTTCCAGGGATAAGCTTGACATGGATATAGCCGTTGAACTTGTACTCATGGCGCAAAATCCGCAGTGTTCGCAGTATCAACTCCATCGTGTGGTCTTCACTCTCAATGATGCCCGAACTCAAAAAAAGCCCTTCGATATAGTTGCGCTTGTAGAAGTTGATAGTGATGTCGGCAAGCTCTCTAGGACTAAATGCCGCACGCGCTATATCGTTGCTCACACGGTTGATACAGTAGCTGCAATCATAGATGCAAAAGTTGGTAAGAAGCACTTTGAGCAGCGAAACACACCGTCCATCGGCTGTAAAAGTGTGGCAAATCCCGCTGTTGTTTGTGGCTCCGAGCTCTCCTGTTTTGTAGTTGTTCTCACTTCCACTAGAACTGCAACTCACATCGTACTTTGCACTATCGCTTAAAATTTGCATTTTGGTAAAGATATCTTTTTTCATGCGACTATTGTACTTCTCGATGGTTTACGAGGTTAAAAACATGGCAAATTGTCATATTTTTACCACATGGATAGAGCTCTTTTTTTGCTCAATCCCCATGATTCAGGGCATAAACAATCTTTTTGGTTTATCGCTTTATGCTACAATAAGTTATAAACAAAAAAAAGAGGTTGCATGGTACTTTCTATTTTAGGCATGATTGCCGGATTTGTGTTGTTGGTATGGAGTGCGGATAAGTTTGTGGATGGGGCGGCTGCGACAGCGAAACATCTTGGTATGCCTGCACTTTTGATTGGTATTTTGGTTGTAGGTTTTGGGACGAGTGCGCCTGAGATGGTCGTCTCCGCTATTGCTGCCTATGAGGGCAACCCCTCTCTTGCCCTTGGAAACGCGCTTGGCTCCAACATAGTCAATATCGCGCTTATTTTAGGGGCGACTGCTCTTATTGCGCCCATTGCCGTGCACTCAAAAATCATCAAAAAAGAGCTTCCTCTTTTAATCGTCATCGTTCTTCTAAGCGGCTTTTTGCTTTTTGACAATAGTTTGACTTTTGTGGAGGGAGTTGTCCTCTTAGGCGGTTTTTTCGCCCTTGTGGGATGGTCTATCTATGCAGCACTACAGAGTAAAAGAGATACATTTGCCACGGAGGTAAACGCTGAGATCAAAGAAGAGGGTATGAGCCTCAAGCAGGGAATCTTTTGGCTTGTGCTCGGGCTTGTTTTGCTCATTGTTAGCTCAAGAATCCTCGTGTGGGGCGCTGTAAATATCGCTGTGGAGTTTGGAGTGAGTGATCTTATCATCGGTCTTACCATCGTTGCTCTTGGAACCTCGCTGCCTGAACTTGCAGCTTCGACGATGGCGGCTAGAAAAGGGGAACACGATATAGCTATAGGCAATATCGTGGGATCCAATATGTTCAACATCCTCGCTGTCATTGGAATCGCAACAGTTATCCATCCCTCGCAGACACTAGCGCCCGAAATTTTGCAAAGAGATTGGAGCATCATGTTTCTTATGACGCTGATGCTTTTTGCTATGGTATATAGTTTTAGAGCAGAAGCAGGAAAAATTTCCAGAATCAAAGGGGCTATTTTGGTGCTTTGTTATGTTGCGTACAACACCTATTTGGGGATGAGCCTCGTTGCATAATAACACCAAACTCAATAATTAGACCTCTTTCATAACTTCTATTTGTTCACTAAGGCTTCACGGTGGGTACCCCAAATCTAGCAAGCTAGATTTGACCCTTCCGTTGCAGAATCGTTCACAAATAGAAGTTATGAAAGAGGTCTATTGAGTTTGGTATAAACCGACATAAAAAAGATACAAAAAGAGCGCGCGATGCACTAAAATGGTAAAAACCAAAAGGAGTTTTGGATGGTTTATACTAAAAATATAGAAGAAGCAGCTCTTTGGGCAAAGAGGGGTGAAGAGGTCTGTTTTGTGCTTACCAAAGAGAACAAATGGAGCCTCTTTAGTTTCTGTTACTACCAACTCAAACACAAAACGCTCAAAGAATTTGATTGCATCATCTACAACAAACCAAAAGATCTGCTCTACTACCTTTTGCGCTTTGTCACTCTCATCAACTCCAAAAAATACACGCTTCGCTATGAGCCCGATGGGGAGTTTTAAACTCCCGCTTTGTGGTTGATGGGTCCTGCGCCGTGACCAATATTTGGGGCATGTGTGATGGCGTTAGCGATAAAGTTTTTCGAGATTTCTATGGACTCTTCAAGTGTGTGCCCAAGAGCGAGATTTGCGGCTATGGCGCTGGAGTAGGAACATCCCGTTCCGTGGGTGTTTGTACTCTTTATAAAAGGGGTTTGAAAAACTCTCTTTTGGTGTCTGAAAAAGAGTTGGTCGATGCTCACCATACCGCTTGGAAGCTCTAGGAGATGGTTTTTGACAAGCACGGGGCACTTTTGCTCTTGTATGGTTTTGAGCGAGGGTGTATCGCCAAATCTGTACCCAAAGAGCGCCTCTGCTTCGTGCGTGTTTGGTGTGAGAAGCGTTGCGTACTCAAAGAGTGTTTTCATCTCTTCTATGGCATCGTCTTTGAGAAGTTTGGAAGAGGCTTTGGAGATAAAAACGGGGTCAAGCACCACGGGAATATCCAGCGTAGCGATGAACTCTCGCACCACTTGGATAATCTCTTTGGAGTAGAGCATCCCGACCTTCACCGCTGCGACATCGAAGTCTTTTACTATCGCATCGATTTGTGCTTTGACAAAATCAGCCGAGAGCTCAAAAACCTCACTCACTCCCATTGTGTTTTGTGCCGTCATTACCGTCACAGCAGTTGTTCCAAAAACGCCAAACGCCTCAAATGTCTTCAAATCCGCCTGAATCCCAGCCCCGCCGCTACTATCAGACCCCGCTATACTCATAACTACTTTCATAATCGCTCCTATTTCTAGTTTTGAAATTGTATGAAAAAAAGAGATGTATTCGTAGGTGCTTTATGTCGTTTGGTACTTTCCATTTCAACAGACAAAAAAACAATACAAAAATTTTTTAAAAAACGTTAAAGTTACACAATTTCAAAATGCAGGGACAAAAAATGAGAGAGAAACTACACGGTCTTTATGTGATAACGGATGATGTTTTGACACCGCCTCAAACGCTTCTGTTGCAAGTGGAGGAGGCTTTGCGCGGTGGGGCGCAAATCGTGCAGTTGCGTGACAAAGTAAGCACGCAAGAGGTGGTGCGTAAAAACGCCCTCGCACTTCAAGAGCTTTGCCGTGCGCATGATGCGCTTTTTGTGCTCAATGATGATGTGGAGCTAGCGGTGGAGCTTGGCGTGGATGGTCTGCATGTGGGTAAGAGTGACTACCACCGCATAGAGCAGATACGAGAAAACTTTAGAGGTGTGCTTGGCGTCTCGTGCTATAGCGATGTGGAGTTCGCCTCTGAAATGGAGGAGTTAGGCGTGGAGTATGTCGCGTTTGGCTCTTTTTTTGCTTCGCCTACAAAACCATCCTCAAGCATCGTTGCACTCCAGACTTTGCGCCTTGCTAAAGAGAGGTTACGCATCCCCATTTGTGCTATTGGCGGGTTGCATACACAAAACATAGCAGAGGTTTTATGCCATAAACCTGATATGATTGCACTCGTTAGTGATATTTGGAAAAGTGATTTTATAGAAGAGAAGTGTCGTTGGTATAAAAAAGCATTGGAGTTTTAGATGAAGATAATCGTCGTCGATGATGAAGAACTGGCGCAAAAGAGGCTTGTAAGGATGCTCAAAGAGCTCGATTTGAAGCATGTCACAGTCGCAAAAGATGCTTACGAAGCGCTTGAGCTTATCAAAACCACGCACTTTGACCTTATCTTTTTAGATATCAACATGCCTCAGATGGATGGGTTGGAGCTAGGGCGCAAGATAAAGGCGCTCTTTAAAGATAAAGCGCTTATCTACCAAAGCGCGTATAGCCACTACGCACTCGAGGCTTTTGATGTCGGGGCGGTTGGCTACCTTGTCAAACCCTATAGCATGGAACAGCTCAAGCAGAGCGTGGAGCGTGTGGAGACTAAAGAGCAGGAGTATCTGGCAAAAGAGAAGATGGAGGCGGGTATCATCAACGATTTGCACCCCGATGCATGTGTGGTTTTTCATAAGGCAGCAGATGTTTTGAGTGGGGATTTTTACTCCATTTACAAACTTCAAAGTGGCGCGATATTTCTCTGTCTCATCGATGCGCAAGGGCATGGCATCTCCCCAGCACTTACCGTCTTTGCCGTCTCTTCTATGCTAAACAAATTTGTCTATGAAGTCTCCTCACTCGAGGAGCTCATCACAAAAGCCGCCCCAATGCTTCAAACCTTTTTAGCAGAAGAAGAGCAGCTCTCCTACACGATGATAATGCTTTGTGCCGATGGAAAAACTCTGGAGTATGCCTCAGGAGGAATGTACCCCTTGTTGGTGAAGGTGGGAGAGGAGATACGCAAAGTCAAAGCGAACAATCCCCCCCTTTATGAACTTCTCCCAAGCCCCAAACATAGAGCGATTAGAGATAGTGGGATGGGAGAGTTTGCTGCTTTATAGCGATGGTATCGTAGAGCATGCAAACAGCGCTTTAGAGGAGTTTGCGCCCCATGTTTTGCTTCAAAACGCTAGCACACTCAGTGAAGCCTTCAAAACACTTCAAAAACAGGACTTCAAAGATGATGTCACGCTTCTTTATCTGCAAAATCTAAGTTGAGTTGACAAAAAAGAGCTACAAAACTTCTGTACTTTGCTATAAAATTTGACAAAATTAGGAGAGAGAGTATGCCACACATCGTTTTAGAAAATTCCAACCAAACACAAGACGCCTTTAACGCCATCACCCCTTTTGCAAAGAAGATAGAGGGTGGGATGCTCAAAGTGCTAGACAAGTACATCAACGCCAGCCTACAAACAGCACTTATCGAATCTTTGGCAATAGAAAATGGCAAAAATCAGAGCTTTTTTGTGCAAGTAACCCAAAAGCCATCAAGCCTCACGGTGCGGCTTTTGCCACTCACCGACCCGCAGAAGACAGATGGTGTCAAAACCATTATGGCGCTTATCGCAAAACAGATTAAAGATGCAAATCCCGCTATAACTTACGGCAAAAATAATCTCGCTGATTTTTTGATAGATTAAAACGCACATGATGTCAGACTTTGCAGTAGTTGGTTCGGGTATAGGGGGCAGCGCTATCGCGGCACTTTTGAGTGCTAAAGGGTACGATGTCGTTTTGTTTGAAAAAGAGTCCTATCTTGGTGGGTGCAGCTCCTCGTTTCAAAGGGGTGATTACACCTACAATACGGGTGCTACGACTTTGGCGGGGTACGAAGAGGGGCATATCGTCAAAGAGGTTTTTGATACTTTGGGCATTGTGCCAAATCTCATAGAGACCGACCCCTCCATCGTCGTGCTTCATGGCGACAAAACAACCCCGCGTTATAGAGATTTTGAGCGTTTTTTTGACACACTGGATGCAAACTATCCCCATGCAAAAAACAGAGCTTTTTGGGAACTGATACATAAAATAAACGACGAATTTTACCGATTTGACGGACACTATTACGCTAACGCAAACCTCTTTGCAAAAACCAAATCACTCTTTAGTTTTGCACCACTTTTTTGGAAGTTCAAGAAGTATCTTCTTGCCAATGCGCAGACGTTTATAGAGGATTTTTTTGGCACTCTTGAGCAGAAGTATAGGCAGTTTTTGGAGTCGCAAGTGCTTATCGTTGCGCAAGCACCGCTTAGAGAGATAAACTTTTTTACCGCAGCACTCGCACTTGCCTATACGTTTAACAAAAACTACTACGTGATGGGTGGATTTAGTACGCTTTTTGATACACTTGTCTCAGGTGTAAAAAATGTACGCAGATGCAGTGAGATTCGCTCTATCACGCGTCACGAAAACCACTTTGAACTCTTTACCAAAACGCAAATCCATAGCGCAAAAAAGGTTATCTTAAACTCCACCGTCTATGACAGCGGCAAACTTTTTCACGATGGCGATGTGCTTGGATACTACAAAAAACACGAGAAACTCGACAACCACCAAAGCTCTTTTATGCTCTATATGACCATCAAAAGTGAGAAAAGTTTTCATCACCACTACCAAATCATCCATGATGCGCCATTTCCTCATACGCTCTCACAAGCCCTTTTTGTCTCCTTCTCAGACAAAGAGGATATCCAAATCGCACCAAAGGGACACTACAGCATCACAGCATCCATCCATACCGATAGCAGATTTTGGGAGGATAAAGAGGGCTATAAAGCAAGAAAAAAAGAGCTAGAAGATATACTACGAAAAGTAATCATGGTTCATTTGGATATCAAAGAGGAGGAGATAGTGCAGTGTTTTGGGGCGACGTCAAGAACTTTTAACCGTTATATCAAAAGAGCGCAACTAGGCGGCAATGCGATGACATTTAAAAACTTCCTTCCTTTTTTACCAGGCAATGACACGCCCATCAAAAACCTCTACAATGTCGGTGATAGCGTCTATGCCGCGCAAGGTTGGCCAGGTGTGATGCTGGGTGTCAAAAACCTACAAAGGCTGCTTGATGCATGATATAGCACTCAATATAAAAAAACAAGATTGGTTTTACATCCTTATCATCGGTCTTTTTTTTGGGATGTTTCTCTCCTCTTTGGGTTACATGTTACTAGAATATCCATGGGTGGATGGGGCGCTATTTGGGGCGTTGCTTGGTTTTAGCATCACACTTTTTTCGCTCATCTTTATCTCACATCTCAACAAAAACATCTTGCCAAAAGTAGCGGAGATTTACTGGATACCCCTCTCTATGTTTTTCTCCTTTTTGTCGGGATTTTTAGGCACTTTTGCGGGTGTTTTTATGGCAAAGGTGCTTCATGTAGGGCTAATCCCCGCATTTGAGGGGCAGATAACGGCTGTCTCGCTCTCTATTGGAGTTTTAACCTATATCGTTGGGGCGTTGCTCTACCGATTTGTTAAGATGCGTAACCAAAAAGACCATCTCGACTATGAGTACGTTCAGAGTCGTTTGCGCTCTCTTGAAACCCAGCTCAACCCGCATTTTTTGTTCAACGCGCTCAACTCCATCGCCGAACTTATCCATCAAGACAAAGACAAAGCTGAAGAGGCGATTTTGAAAGTCTCCTCTTTTTTGCGCAACTCTATGAACGAAAAAGCGCTTCTTAGCCTCGAAGATGAGGTGCGCAATGTCAAAGATTATGTTGCACTTGAAAATATCCGCTTTAGCCAAAAGATACAACTCCACACTGCACCCCTGCCGCATCTGTGGGAAGTACCCAAATTTTCCATCCAGCTTCTTGTTGAAAATGCCATCAAACACGGCTTTACGCAAAACCACGAGGCGCTTCATATCTATCTTAGCTTTGATGAGGCACAAAAAAGCATCAGTGTAAGAAACGATGGCGAAAGCCTGAAGAGTGTGAAGTTTGGCGTGGGGCTCTCCAACCTCAAACAGCGCCTTGAACTGCTCTGCAACGGCTCATTAGAGGTAGAAGAGCAAAAAGAGCCGACATTTACCATTTACCTTGGGAGTTGTTATGAACATAGTCGTAGTTGATGATGAAGCGTTGGCGCGTGCGCGTCTTGTGCGGATGCTGCACACACTTGGGTATGATGCCATCACTGAGGCGCAAAACGCCGATGAAGCGATAACGGCGGTAAGAAAAGAGAGTGCCGACATCATCTTTTTAGATATCAATATGCCAAAAGTGAGTGGTTTAGAACTAGGGTATGAGCTCAAATATCTAAGCCCACAAAGCAGTATCATCTTTCAAACAGCCTATGAAGAACATGCGTTAAAAGCCTTTGATATCGGAGCAGTCGGCTACCTTGTAAAGCCCTATAGTTTGGAACAGGTCAAACAAGCGCTAGAGCGTTTGGCTCCAACAAAACAAAAAGAGCAAGATCTCCGCATTCTTAGCAAAAGCGGCGATACCTATTTGCTTCTAAAACCAGAGGAGATTTACTACGTCAAAGCTGATTTTATTGAGGTGATGCTTAGAAGTTCCAAAGGATTTTCCTACTATGCACAGAAGATTTCAGACTTGCAAAAGAAGCTAGAAGCACACAACTTTGTGCGCATTCACCGCTCCTACCTCCT
>DKFQ01000033.1:0-798 GCA_002452425.1 Sulfurimonas sp. UBA6792
CATGTTTAAGTGCATTTTGGTAGATAACCTCATTGATATCATCTTGAGGAACGATGTGTCTACCATCCTCTTTGCCAACATAGACAAATTCACATCCACTTTTTGCCTCTTCTAAAATATCTGGATTTGCAAGACGGTCATAAATAATGACATCTGCCTCTTTGATAACACGAAGAGCTTTAAGTGTAAGCAGCTCTATGTCTCCTGGACCCGCTCCCGTTAGATAGACTTTGCCCATTATTTCGCCTCTCTGTAGATAAATACGCCTGATGGCTTGTTGATACCAAACATCTCACGAGCAAGATACCACTCTTTTGTGTTGATAACTGCGATTTTGTTTGTGTCGTTTACAGAGACATAAAGATTTGGACGCACATCCGACCAGCGTACATGCAAGACTTTTCCATCAAACTCAAATCTTTTTATAACTTCAAGCGTTTGCGTATCTATGATTTGAACAACAGGAAACTTCTCGCCGCTAAATGTGACTGCCATATACTTCTGATCAGGACTGAGTGCCGTAAAGACAGGCAGACCTTCAACTTCTATGTTTTTAACAAATTTAAAGTCAGATGTATAGACAAGCACCTTGTTGTTTCCAACTGCAGGGATAAAGACATTGCCATCGCTGATACTCCAAAAACCAAAATGGGGTACTTTAAGAACAGGTTTTCTATCTTCAAGCAAAATATCTATCTTTGAGTAGGTCATGGTGTCAAGGTCAACAACACCAAAGAAGTCACTTTTGAAAAACCCAGTAATAAAGTTGTTGTTTTTTATCATCGCATCAAAAGGCAT
>DKFQ01000033.1:833-1428 GCA_002452425.1 Sulfurimonas sp. UBA6792
TCATTGTCCATTTGCGAGAAGATAAGATAGTCTTTGTACTTTTTTATCCCGACATTTTTAGAACCAGTCTCAAAAGAGCGGATAGGGTTGAGGTCTCTATCTAGGATGTCCACGCTCTTTTTTGCATAGTTTGCCACGGCAATGTAGTTTTTCTCCACAGTAAAACCAATCGCACTATCGCTTGTTTTGTACTCTTTGAGCACTTTTTCTGTTTCAGGGTTGAATTTTACGATATACCCATCACGTGAAATGACATACCCATCTTTTTCATAAAACTTCACAACACCATGATTCATGTCGTGCATTCCCTCGATATGACCTTTAGTCATCCCTTGTTCAATTACCGCAAGAGATTTGCTCTCTCGCTCAACAACAAAGATTTTCTCATTTCCTTTAAGGTCGGCAAGTATGGGATTTACTCCCTTTGCCTGTAAAGTACTTAGTAGTGATGCTGCCAAAGAAGCAGCTATAAAAAGTTTTTTGATTTGCATTAGTTTCTCACTCTTTCTTCTTGGGTTAAATAGCATGATGGATCTTCACTCCATAAATCACCAGTCACTGCATACGCACGTGATCTTGAGCCGCCGTTACAGAT
>DKFQ01000033.1:1482-2872 GCA_002452425.1 Sulfurimonas sp. UBA6792
CCAAAGTCTTGCTCTATGATATTGCCGACTGTCAGTGGGAAAAACGGGTCAGGGCGTACGTCGCCCTCGCTGTTTATGTTGAGGAGTTTGCGTCCTGCACTGTTCCCGCCCCATGAAACAAGGCGTTCCCTCATTTTTGCTTTAAGATGAGGAAATTTTGCACCAAATCTGTTTAAAAACAAAATCGCATCTTGTTCCATGTTGCCGGTGACTATCTCTATATCTCTGCCTGTTTCATAGTACTCAAACGCTTTATCAAGGATAAATTCTACTGATTTTCTTCTCTGCTCTTTAGATAAATCCATCTTGAGGTTATCTAGTCCACGTCCAGAATAGACAAGATGCGAGATATATATCTTTGAAATCTCCTCTTTTTCTGCGAGGTCAAAGATGTACTCTAGTGAATCCAGTGTCTCTTTGGTGATGGTAAAGCGAATCCCGACTTTGCCGCCATGCTCATTTGCGAGGCGTACGGCTTTTAGCGTCTCAGTAAATGCACCTTTAAGACCACGGAAATGGTCATGTGTCGGTGCATCTCCATCAATGCTGATACCAACATAGTTAAAAGTATCAACAATGCGCTTGACGTTGCTTGAAGTAAAGTAAAGTCCGTTACTTGAGAGGTAGGTGATGATACCGTTTTCTTTACAAAAGTCTGCAATTTCAAAAAGGTCTTTACGTGTAAGGGGCTCACCGCCAGAGAAGATAATGAATTTTACTCCATTTTCCTTCATCTCTAAAATCGTTTTTTTGATCTGCTGGGTTGTAAGTGTGTCAACTTCATCAAGTGTTGATTTTGAGTAGCAGTGCAAGCATGAGAGGTTGCAGCGATTGGTGAAGTTCCATATAGCGATAGAGCCATTAAGAACTCTCTCTGGTTTGTCTTGGATGACGGAGTGAATAAGGTTGGAGAGTCTAAACATCTATTTGCCTTTGTAGGAGAGAACATAGTGTGCTATCTGCTCTCTCTCTTTGTCTGTTAATTTTAGCTTTGTCATAACAGTTCGTTTGTATCCAAACGACTTGTACATTGACTCTGGGTCGATAATATATGCTTGAATCTCTTCAAATGTTCTTTTGTTTGCGATTTGAGTGAATGGAGGACCGAATGCTTCAGAAGTTTGGTGGTGACAGCCCCAACAGTAGGTTTCAAAAACTTCTTTGCCTGTAGTTGCATCAGCGGATAGAAGCGATGTAAAAAACAGTGCAGCAAATAATTTTTTTTTCATTTTTTCTCTTTTTATAGCTAGTAATTGTGCGTTTTATTTTAGCTAAACTAAGCTTGAATAATGGCTTATAAATGTCAAAATAATAATTTTTTATACGATTAGAAACAAAGAGAGAGTAAGAGAAATTTTGTATGAAGTTGTTTTAAGAAGTAGATTTTCTC
>DKFQ01000126.1 GCA_002452425.1 Sulfurimonas sp. UBA6792
ACAACACCCTCGACCAATGCACCTAAAACGGATTTACTTAAAATTTCGATTTTTGCACTTTGAAAGTTCGATGCTTTGAGCGCTTTGATGGCAGCGGAAGCTGCACTTCTTATGTCATCACTCTTCTTGCTATCAACACCGCAAACAAGAACTCCCTTTTCATACAAAAAGCAAGTGGTGTCCTGCTCCGCCTTAAATCCTGCCTTTTGTAAAATCGCAGCATGCTCACACGTCTCCAACTCATCTTTTTTTACAAAAACAACGTTCACATCCGCAACAACTTCATTCAATTCCGTCTCTAATAATTTTATATCCATCTTTTCTACTCGTATCTGTAAATTTTTAAGATAATAGCAAAAAGTGGTTAAATCTCTCTTTACTGAAATTTGTTTCTCTAAAAGTCAAGATTTATTTACAGGAGTGTGGTTTGAGAAAATAGCAAACATGTTATAATTCAAACATGAACAGAGAATCAATATTAAATTATCTTATCAGCGTTAAAGAAGTTTATAAGAAAGAGGGCTTTTTGATCAAAGCACTTTTTGGTTCGTACTCTCGTGATGAAGCTAATGCCCAGAGTGATGTGGATATTCTTGTTGAGGCTACACCTGAGTTTGCCAACAGATATGGTTTTGGCGCTATCAAACGCATTCATGAGATACAAGCAGAGATAAGCAATGCTCTTGGGCTTCCTGTTGATTTGGCAGATAGTACGGGCATGGGTAAAACAGGTAAAAAATTTATCATCGACAGAGCTATATATGTCTAAAGAGTCTATAAGCAAAGTTTATCTCATCCTAGAAAAGATAGACTACATAGAGCAGATAGTTAAAAAGAGTGGAAGCATTACTAAGGCACTTGAAGATTATGTGACGGATAGACCTGCGATTTTAATGCACCTCACTGCTATAGCTGAGCAGTTCAATAAACTCAAAAAAGAGCATGCGGATGATATTTTAAGTGCTTTTGATGAGAATGACGTCAAAGGTATGTATGATGTAAGAACCTACATCGCTCATGATTATGAAGGTGTAAATTTAGCCATAGTTGAATGGATTATCAGAAACGGTCTCCCTAAGTTTAAAAAGCAGTGCAAAAGCTTAATAAACAGTAACTAATATTTGCTTCCTCGTTGCTTCTGCGTGGGAGTGTGGATTTTAGGTTGTTTTATAGTATGCATTCCCACGGAGACCGTGGGAACGAGCAAAAAAGGGATTAGTCAAACTTTAAAATCTCTTTTGCCTGAATCATATCTTTGTCGCCTCTGCCTGAGAGGTTTACGATGATGAGTTTGTCTTTTATGTTTGGCATCTTTTTGAGGTATGCGACCGCATGTGCGCTCTCAAAAGCTGGGATGATACCCTCTTTACGGGAGAGCCAGACAAAGGCATCAAGTGCTTCTTTATCGGTTGCGTGGTTGTAAGTTACGCTCTTGTTTTCATAGTGAAACGCATGCTCTGGTCCGATTCCGGGGTAGTCAAGTCCTGCTGAGATGGAGTACGCTTCTTGAATCTGCCCGTCTGCGTCTTGTAAGAGGTAGCTCATCTGCCCGTGAAGCACGCCTGCACGTCCTTTTTCGAGGGAGCATCCATGTTCATGTGTCTCTATCCCTTTGCCGCCTGCTTCTATGCCGATGCACTCCACCTCTTTGTCCTCTAAAAAGTGCTGAAACATCCCGATAGCGTTGCTTCCGCCGCCGATACATGCGATAACATGGTCAGGCAAACGCCCCTCTTTTTCAAGGATTTGCGCTCTTGCTTCATAGCCGATGATAGCTTGAAAATCTCGTACCATCATAGGGTATGGGTGCGGTCCTGCAACTGTTCCTATGATATAGAATGTATCTCTTGCATTGGTTACCCAGTGGCGGATAGCGTCATTCATGGCATCTTTGAGCGTTCTGCTTCCGCTCTCAACCGCATTTACTTTTGCGCCAAGCAGTTTCATACGAAAAACATTGAGTTCTTGACGTGCTACATCTTTTGCACCCATAAATATCTCGCACTCTAAGCCCAAAAGTGCGCAAATAGTCGCCGTCGCCACGCCGTGTTGTCCTGCACCTGTTTCGGCTATGATTTTTTTGTATCCCAGTCTCTTTGCCATAAGCCCTTGCGCTATAACATTGTTGACTTTATGCGCTCCCGTGTGGTTCAAATCTTCACGTTTAAGGTAGATTTTTGCGCCTAGCTCCTCAGAGAGATTGTGTGCGTAGTAGAGTGGAGAAGGGCGACCGACATAATCTTTAAGATAGTAGTCCACCTCTGACCAAAACTCTTCGTTAAAGCGGATACTTTTGTACTCCTCTTCTAGTTTTAAGAGGGCGGGCATAAGGGTTTCTGGAACATATCTACCGCCAAAGATACCAAAATGTCCGTGGATAGGGTCAAATTTTGAAGCTGATGGAATATACATTAGGCTACCTCGATTAAAGAATATACAGGAGTTATGTTTTGAAGATTTTTTTGTCCCTCTAAGAATGTAAGAGCGATGATAAAACAAGCCTCGACACACGAAGCACCCGCTTGGTTGATAAGTCTAGCAGCTGCATTTGCCGTGCCGCCAGTTGCGATTAGGTCATCCATGAGAAGCACTCTTGCGTTTGGTTTTGCGCTAAAAGCATCGATGTGAATCTCTATCTCGTCAAATCCATACTCCAAAGAGTACTTCTCACTAATGGTTGTGTAGGGGAGTTTTCCTTTTTTACGGATTGGCACAAAACCGATGCCTAACATCTGCGCCAAAGCCGCCCCAAAGATAAAACCTCTAGCGTCAATCCCCGCAATGTAGTCAAGGTTGTACTCTTTGTATCTTTGGTAGAGGTGGTTCATGGTGACGCCAAAGGCTTCTGCGTTGTTTAGGAGTGTTGTGATATCTTTAAAAACAATCCCTGGTTTTGGAAAATCTTTGATATCACGCAAAGAACCTTCTATGATTTTTCTCTCTAAGTTGCTTAGTGTCATCATCTATCCTTTAAAGAAGAGCGTCTATGCGACTCTCTAGTGCTTTGATTTTGTTGTTGAGACGGTCTGTCTCTTGTCTGTGTTTTGTGTTTCTTTGCTTTAAAACTTTGAGTTCGTTGCGTAGTTTTGTAAGCTCGTCACTTAAAATATCCACATTGCCAAGCGCACGCTGAAGCTGAATCTGATACTTTCTAATCAGTATCTCTGCCTCTTGCAGCGTGAGTTTCATAAGGTCGTTGCTTCTTTGCTCTTTATTGGTAATGCTTTTGAAGTAAAACATCTTGACAAAGAGATAAATCGCAACGATAGCAAGGAGTGTTAAAAGTGACCATTCAAAAAACATACGCTTTTCCTTTTAGTTATTTATCGCTTCTATCTTTGCAACACGACCTTCATGGCGTCCGCCCTCAAAGCTTCCTGCAATCCAAGCGTCCAAGATAGACTCGGCTACGCCTTTGCCCACGATTCTCTCGCCAAAACAGAGCACATTTGCATCGTTATGCCCACGAGCAACCGTTGCAGTGTAGGCATCATGACAGAGTGCAGCTCGGATACCGTGGTGGCGATTTGCTGCCATGCTCATCCCGATTCCAGAACCGCAAATCAAAATCCCTTGAGCCTCTTTATCCGCTAAAACAGTCTCGCAAACTTTGATAGCATAGTCCGGATAGTCAACTCTCTCTTTGTCATATGGTCCTAGGTCAACTATTTCATGACCTTTTTGCTTAAGCAGTGCAACCGTATAGTCTTTGAGATCCAAGCCGGCGTGATCTGTAGCGATGTAAAACTTCATTTTTCTTCCTCTCTTTTTTTTATGGTAACAACAGACTTAAAATCATCTGCACAGGCATAAGCAACAGATAATTTTTTAGCGGTGTCATAAGAACAATTAAGACTATAATTATTCCATATCTTTCGTATTTGTAGAAGAACTCGGCGACTGAATTTATCTTGTGTTTGAGTGCAAGGTGCGAGAGAAAATGTGCGCCGTCAAACTGTGGGATGGGCAGAAGGTTGAAAACCCCAAGCACTACGTTGATAATAAGTGTTTGCAAAACAAAAAGATATGCAAAAACGTAAAAGAGCGAATCACTCGTTGTGGGCTGGCTCATCATCACGATAACTACAGAAGCAAGAGCTGCCAGAGTAAAGTTATAGACAATTCCCGCCAAATCTACCTGCATAGCACCGTTGTAGCCTGCATTTTTTGCTACCGTGGACATGTTGATAGGTACGGGTTTTGCCCATCCAAAGAGAAAACCGCTCTCAGCACCAAGTAACATAGGCAAAAAGTACATAGTTGCGGGAACGATGATAGTACCTACCAAATCGACATGTGAGATAGGGTTGATGGTAAGTCTGCCCGCATTTTTAGCGGTTGTATCGCCATAGATGTAGGCAACCCAGCCATGCATAATCTCATGCCCGATGATAGCTACTGCAAGCGCTAAAACAGCGGCTGCAATTTTGAGCAGATCAATAGATTCCATAGTCATCTTTATCTTGTTTTTTTCTCTCTACGATAGCTTTTTGCAGATGTGCGTCATCTTCTAGGTCTGTTGGCGTTTTTCCTATGCGATCCCATCTTATCTCCCAGTTGTCATCTATGCTAAAATAGACAAACCAAGGAGTTCCCTCGATGTTATCATAAGGCACTGCACCCCAAAAACGGCTATCGTTTGAGTGGTCACGGTTATCGCCCATCATAAAGTAGTGGTTTTCATCGACACGGATAGGGGCAAAATGAAAGATTGGCATAGGGTACTGACCATTTTCTACGATTTTTTCATCATGGTGAATCCCTGCATGCTCTTTCATATACGGGTTTTTTACCCAAAGTTTTCCTGCAAAAACAACTATCTCGTACCCTTTAAAGTTCTCTTCTATCCATTTATCACCCTCTTTGTGGTGAAGATAGAGATCTTTGTTGGAGATAAAAAGCTCATCTCCAGGGAGTGCGACACAACGCTTAACAAAGTGCTGTTTTGTGTTGTGTGGCGGTCTAAAGATGACGATATCGCCACGCTTTGGCGTATCTCCGTCCATAAGGCGAAGTTTGTCGCTCCATGGCATGATAGAGACCTCTAAAAATGGAAGATGCGGCATAGGGATACCGTAAGCAAATTTTTTAGCAAAAAGATGATCCCCGATAAGAAGCGAGTCTTTCATCGAGCCGCTTGGGATTTTAAAAGCCTGCGCAACAAAGAAGATAACAAAAAGAACGATGATAATTGTTCCCGTCCATGAGTTGGAAAATTTGTATGTTTTGTGTAGAAACTCTTTCATTTACGCTCTTTCCTCTGCATGGGCTTTTGCCGCTTTGAGTGTGTTGCTTAGAAGCATAGCGATAGTCATAGGACCAACGCCTCCTGGAACTGGGGTGATATAAGAGCATTTTTTGCAAACATTTTCAAAATCCACATCGCCGACAAGTTTGCCATCATCCGCACGGTTGATACCGATATCAACGATGATAGCACCCTCTTTGACCATATCTTCTTTGATAAGGTTTATCACACCTGCACCGACAAAAATCATATCCGCGTTGAGCGTGTGTTTTTTCAAATCATCTGTAAAGATATGGCAAATCTCAACAGTCGCATTTGCATTGAGAAGAAGTGAAGCCATCGGTTTTCCAACGATATTTGAAGCACCGACAACAACGCAGTTTTTTCCCTTGACATCGATGTTGTACTCGTTTAAAAGCTCCATAACGCCCAGTGGAGTACATGGAACAAAGCCATCAAGCCCAGTGGTGAGTCTTCCAACATTGTATGGATGAAAACCGTCCACATCTTTGCTTGGCTCAACAAGCTCTAAAAGTTTGGTTGTGTCGATATGTTTTGGAAGAGGAAGTTGGATAAGAATACCGTCTATATTTGGGTTGTTATTCATCATTTTGATGGTGTTTTCGATAGCTGCTTGAGAGATATCGCTTGGCATTTCATGCGTTACTGAGTAAAAACCGACTCTGTCGCACGCCTTTTTTTTCATGCTGACATACGCGGCACTTGCCGGATCTTGCCCAACTAAAATAACTGCTAGTCCTGGGACTAAACCTGTTTTGTTTTTTAACTCTTTTACTTCATGCACAACAGTAGTTTCTATCTTTGCCGCTAACGCTTTTCCATCAAGAAATTGCATTTAAACCCCATAATATAATTTTTTTGTTATTATACCTTTATATATTAAAGGATGGCTTTATGAGGAGTTTCTTCTTGTTCTTGTCGGTATTGCCGTTTTCTCTTTTGGCGCAAAGCAGTTTTATAACTCCTATGGAGTATGCTTCATCACTTTACAAAAATCCAAGAGGCATAGGGTGTCATAAGTGTCACGGGGAGTTTGGAGAGGGTAAAATAGTTGCAAAATATGAGCACAAAAAGGAACAGAAGAGTTTTGTTGGTCCGCGCATTAACAACATAGACTTCAACAATTTTTATCGCGCCCTAAATGTGAGAAAAAATGGTATGCCGAGATACTTTTTAACACCAAAAGAGATTCAATCGCTCTATTTTTACCTCCAAGAAAAGAAAAAAGAGGAGAACGCAAATGTTAAGTAATATAGAAAAAGTACGAGATGCGTATGAGAGAAGAGATTTGGCAGCGCTGGATGCTTTGGCAGAGCCAACACATAGAGCAATCAACCCAAGAAAAGATTTTCGCTCCGCTTTGATGCTCTCATGCCACAATCTTGAGCATCTTTTAAAGATAGACTCGTTAGACGCTGACTGCATCATCTTAAATCTTGAAGATGGAGTAAGTAAACAAGATAAACCTTTCGGGCTTGTTTTATGTGCGCTCTTTCTTGCCCATCATAAGCAGTGTAACAAAAAACTTGTTGTGCGTGTCAATGCCCTGCTTGAGGGAGGATACGAAGAGATAGCGTACCTCAACCAGTTTATGCCAGACGCCATCCGAGTTCCAAAGATTAAAACAAAAAAAGAGGTTGAGACTGTTTATGAGCTCTTGGATGCCAAAACAGAACTGCATCTCTCCATTGAGACAAGTGAGGCATGGAACAACCTTACAGAGCTAAAAATTGATAGAAAAGTGACCACTTTTTACCTCGGCATATTAGACCTTTTTGCAGATATGCGCCTCTCTCAAGCGCTTATCACAAGGGACAACCCTGCTGTACACTATATCCTCTCCCATTTTCTCATTACATGTAAAGTTATCGGGGTAAAACCTGTCTCTTTTGTCTATCAAGAGCACAAAAATATGGAGGAGTTTGCTCTGTGGCTTGAGCTAGAAAAAAAGATTGGGTACGATGCAAAAGGGTGTCTCTCGCCATCGCAAGCAGTGCTTGTCAATGAGATGTTTCAAGATAGCCAAAAAGAGATGGCAAAAGCAAAAAATATCATCAAACTCTTTGAGCTCAAAAGAGCAGAGGGGATTACAGGTTTTGAAGATGACAATTATGGCTTTATCGATGAGCCGATTTACAAAGGTGCATTAGCGCTCCTTGAGAAGATTTTATCTCGCTAGATTATAAAATACATTATAGCGCACAAGTATCTTCTCATCGGGTCTTGGATAGCGGCTGTATGCAAACTCAATAGTCTCTTGCGTTGTCTGATCAAGTACATGGTATCCGCTTGGTTGTAAAAATTTAAAGTCCGTCATATCTCCATTTGGATGGAGGTAAAACTCTACTATATTTACCTTGTTGACGTTCATATCGTGGCGTATATTGACGCGTGCAACTCTGTTTAAAATCTCTTGCGTGATGCGGCGCATAATCTCTTGGTTGTCTATGAGATACTTCTGTTGCCCTTGAGTAAGTTTACCAAACTCATCCCCATAAAGCTCCCTTAAATCTGCATTGCCAACGCTACTGCCGCTTTTTTGCTTTGTCTTTTCCTCTTTTGTCTCTTGCACTGATTTGTCTTCATGCATCCAAGCTAGCGGATCACTAGATGTATCTTTTGTCTCTTTCTTTGTTTTGTCTGCCTCAAGGGGTATATATGGCTTTTCCGGCGGAAGAGGTTCTGCTTTTGGGGTAGGTTCTGCTTTTGCCTTCTCTTTTTGCACCTCTTTTTTAGGCTCATTAAGTTTTGGAGGTTTTTGCGATTGTACTTTTTTTGGTTCATACTTTATAGGCGGTTTTGGTGCACTCTGAAGCATCTCTTTGAGCTGACTTCCCTTTGGCATCGGCGGTGCGATATCAGGCTGTTTTTGGGCAACTTCTTTTACCTCGCCCGCATCTTTAAATTTTTTAGGCATCTCTTTGAGAGAAACTTTTATCTTGTTCTCTTTTTTTTCCTCTTTTTTTATCTCTGGTGCCATTGTACCGAGTAACCAAAAGAGTAAAAGCACTAAAGTATGTACTAAAAATGCAACAAAAAGAGCAAAATAGGAGCGATTCAAGTGATTCCGTTTAGTAGAAAAATTTTGCGAATTATAACCAATGTAGATTAATACTACTTTGCTATAATCACACAAAAAACAAGGTTATTTTATGAGCATAGATAATTCATTAAAAGCTTTTGAAGAAGCGCAACAACTTATCCCTGGTGGAGTAAACTCTCCTGTTAGAGCATTTAAGAGCGTTGGCGGAACGCCTCTTTTTATAGCGCAAGGCGAGGGCGGCTACTTGGTTGATATTGACGGCAACAGATATGTCGATTATGTGCAGAGTTGGGGACCGCTTCTTTTTGG
>DKFQ01000139.1 GCA_002452425.1 Sulfurimonas sp. UBA6792
CATAATCTTCCGGCACTGAGGGAAGTTCATAGTTGATGACAAAAGGGAGTTCTTCTATGTCTAAACCTCTTGAAGCGATGTCTGTCGCCACAAGAACTTTTATCTTCCCCTCTTTAAACTCATTTAGCGTTTTTAGACGGTTTGCCTGCGTTTTATCGCCGTGGATGATACCGCACTTAAGACCGTCTTTTTTAAGCTCAAGCACCAACTCATCCGCACTTGCTTTTGTTCTGGTAAAGACTAAAACTTGTCTAAAATTTCTTGAACCGATGATGTACGCCAAAAGCGGCGCTTTTTTGTCCGTATCGACGAGATAAGCTACTTGGTTGATGGTGTCAACCGTTGAGTTCTTTTTTGATGTCTCTATAAACTCTGGTTTTGTAAGTATGAGTTTTGAGAGTTTTCTTACCTTGTCGCTGTATGTGGCGGAGAAAAGAAGCGTTTGATGTCTTTTTGGCAAGAGAGGATGAATCTTTCTTATCTCTTTCATAAAGCCCATATCCAGCATTCTGTCAGCTTCATCGAGGACAAAAATCTCAACATGGGAGAGGTCTAAACTCTTCTCCACATGCTCCATCACTCTTCCCGGAGTTGCGATGATGATGTCAACACCCTCTTTTAAAATTCTCTGTTGTGTCTCAAGGTCTTTTCCGCCGACAAGAACTGCAATATTAAGAGCCATATTTTTTGCATAATTTTGCAAATCTTCATATATCTGGATGGAGAGTTCTCGTGTAGGAGAGATGATAAGCCCTCGCACTACTCTTGCCTCTGGCGTTACATTTCTTAGGCGTTGGAGCATTGGAAGTCCAAAAGCGGCTGTTTTTCCCGTCCCTGTTTGAGCGGTTGCAAAAACATCGCTTTTTGCCAAAACCAAAGGGATAGAGCGGGATTGGATGGTTGTAGGTTTTTCGTAGCCTAAGTCGTTTATAGCGCTAAGAATGGGCTTGATTATCCCAAGTTTTTCAAATGACATTGTTTTCCTGTTTCGTTAAATTGTTTTTGTTCCTAAACCATTTTTTCGCTTATGGCGCTTAAGAACAAGGTTTTTCTCAAATTTGTTGAGATTATAAAAAAGTGTCCCAATCACTGTGACAATAAGCGGTATCGCAAAATACCAATGCGCCTTAATCCACTTGATAAGCTCTAAAAGCTCATCCCCGTAAAAATAGGCGGGAATAATCGTGATAGAAGCCCAAGCGATGGCACTTACAAAGTTAATAACGGCAAATTGGCGGCTTGAATATTTTGTGATGCCTATCGCCATAGGGATAACCGTGCGCATCCCATACATATAGCGTTGTACAAAGATGATAGGCCAGCCGTACTTTTTGAGCAGCAAGTGAGCCAGTGCAAACTTTGTGCGTTGCGAGCGAATCTTGTTGTGGATATACTTTTTGTTAAATCGCCCTATATAAAAGTAGATTTGGTCCCCCACAAAACCGCCAAATCCACCAACAATAATGGCAAAAGGTAAAAACATATCTCCTGTATGAGACATGATACCTGCCATTATAAGTCCGAGCTCCCCTTCTAAAATACTCCAAGCAAAAAGAACGATATATCCATACTCTTTAAGCCAATCAAGAAATAACTGCTCCACGCATACCTTCGATTTAACATTTTATTAAAGGTGAGGATTATAGTCAAATAAAGGTTAATTCAAGGTTATAGGCTCCCTTTGCATCGCGTGTTCATTGCAATGATTTCCAAAAATAGCATTTTTCATGCATAAAGTCAGCCTATAAATGTTAAAATCACGATAATTAAAATGTGGAGTGTAGCATGCAAGAGAGTTCGGAAGTTTTAGCACGAAAGTATAGACCTAAAAACTTTGAAGAGCTTATCGGGCAGGAGAGTGTCTCTCAAACGCTCTCGCTCGCACTTGATGCAAACAGACTTTCACATGCTTACCTCTTCTCAGGGCTTCGCGGAAGCGGCAAGACTTCTACGGCACGTATCTTTGCAAAAGCTCTTATTTGCGAAAAAGGTATCTCGCACAAACCTTGCGGCGAGTGCCACAACTGCATAAACGCACTTGAAAACCGCCACATCGACATAGTTGAGATGGACGGCGCATCATCTCGCAAGATAGACGACATCAGAGACCTCATAGAGCAGACAAAGTACAAACCAACAGTAGCAAGGTTTAAAATCTTCATCATAGATGAGGTGCATATGCTCACAAAAGAGGCTTTTAATGCACTTCTTAAAACCCTTGAAGAGCCGCCCTCTTATGTAAAGTTCATCTTGGCGACGACCGATCCGCTTAAACTTCCTGCAACCATCTTAAGCCGCACGCAGCACTTTCGTTTTAAGTCCATCGCAACAAACAAGATAACAGACCATTTGGCACATATCCTAAACCTTGAGGGCATCAAGTACGAACAAGAGGCGCTTGAGATTTTGGCAAGAAGCGGCAGCGGAAGTCTCAGAGACACACTTACCCTCTTAGACCAAGCCATCATTTACTCCAAAAACTATGTGGATGTGCGCACCGTGACAGATATGCTCGGACTCGTTGACCCGAAATTTTTAAACGAACTCTTTGGAGCTGTTTTTGCAAAAGATTATGCAAAAATAGTAGAGTTTGTAAAAGTGCTTGAGGATTATGAGGCGCAGATGGTTGTTGATGAGCTTATTGCCTATCTTAAAGAGCGTATGTATGCCTCAGATGCACTCTACTCAACTCTGGTGCTTGATAGATTTTTCAGGATTTTAAGCGATGCAAAGTACCTCTTTAGCATCAACGCCGATGGCTCTTTCGTACTCTCTCTTATCTTTTTCAAGATGGTAGAGGCACTGCGCATCAAAGAAGTTGATCAGATGATAGAGTCTCTGCAAAGAGAGATATACAGACCTCAAATTACTACACTGCCTCCGCAAGAAGAAGCACAAACACAAGTGCAAAGCAGCGCCCCAGCTCCTCAAGCACCAAAAGCGATGGAACCCATAGCAGACCCAAGCCAAAAGCTCTTTACCGCACTTGTTGCCAAAATCAAAGATAGAAATTTTGAACTAGGCAGCTGTTTTGAAAAAAGTATCTCTTTTCTCTCCTATGAAGATGGCATCTTAAGATGGGAGAGCTGCACGGATGAGGAGTGCAAAAAGGTTTTGACACACGGCTACTCCGTCATCAAACAACTTGTACGTGAAATCTTTGGTTTTGAGACAAAAATCAAGCATGAGGCGTGTAGCAAAGCCGCACCAGAAGTGCTAGAAGAACCAGAAAAACTACAAGAAAGTGAGTTTTATGAACCCTCTTCCATGATAGAGGAGAGTGAAATGGGCGGCAGTGCGAGCTGTGTTACCAACTGCCAGAGCAGTGACTCTACCAGAGAGATAGATGGCGCAAAAATCCTAGAAGAGCCAATGGTTCAAAGAGCAACGGAACTCTTTGAAGCAACAAAAATCACCGTTCAATCAAAGGTTTAAAAAAGGGTTTAGTGTTTAATCATTTTAGCGATTCCAAAGCCAAATGTTGACCCCTTGCCGAACTTTGACTCTATCTCTAGCGAAGAGTCAAGCAGTTTGAGGGTGTACGTGACCATCGCCAAACCAAGCCCCATGGAGTTGTCCCAACTGTTTTTGTCAACTCTGTAAAACTTGCTTGTTACCTTTTGGAGTTCATCCTCTTTTATCCCTATGCCGCTATCTTTAACTAAGAGCCTTTGCCCCTCTAACGCCACAACAACATCACTCTTTGAGTATTTTAAAGCATTATCGATAAGGTTGATAAGAACGAGTTCCAGCATGGTTTTATCGCTAAAGAGCGTAGTAGGTTCTACCAAAACTACGATGCCTCTGTTTTTATGCTTTAAAAGCAGATTGGATGCGATTTCGTTACAGAGCTGCCCAAGCTCAAACTCACTTTTGTTCACTTTCAAGTCACCATTTTCAAGCTTGACGGAAAGCGAGAGCCTATCGAGCATCTTAGAGATTTTTTCACCATTGGATGTTATCTTGCCCAAAAATTTATCACGTATGCCCTTTGGCATCTCACTATCCTCTTGAATCGTTTGCGAGTAGCCTATAATAGCAGCAACAGGATTTTTAAATTCATGCGAAATAGCGGATAAAATGTCATTTTTTTGCTTATTGATAAGCCTGAGTTTTGCCATATGTTTGGACTTTTTCTTCTCGTTTTTGCTTAGTTTTTTTACCAGATTTTTTAGCAGTAAAGAGATTTGCAAAAACTCATAAAAATATTTTGTTTTGATAACGGCTTTATAGTTTTTTGTAGAAACCTCATCAAGATACTCTGTAATCTGCCTAATGTCATACACCACCCTTTTGCTCATCTGTTGTGAAACAAAAGCTGCTAGGAGTAAAACGCCTATAAAGATGAAAAGAAGTTTTGTCCAAAGAGCATAAAAGTCATCCATGATTTGCGCTAAACTCATGGAGAGCCTTATGTAGATAGTTTCATTTTCATAACGCGCTTTTTTTACAACATACAAAAAATCTGCATTGACAGTTTTAGAATATCTGATGATATCCCCGTAATCTTGGGAGTTTGAGAGCATCACCTCAAAGCGTGAAGCGTGGTTGTCCATCTCTGCTTTATCGGCGCTTGATTCTGCTATAACAGTCCCATCTTCAGCGATGATAGTTGTACGCAAAGAAGTTCGTGTGTAGATTTGTACTACATAACTATCCAAATCATTCAAATCTTGCAGCTCTACTTCGATAAGCTCTATGGCATGTTTGAGATGATTTTTGTTGTGCTCAATGATGATAGATTTGAGCGCCAAATAACTGATGATGGAGGTTATAAAAAGCGCACTTGAGAAAAGAAGCAGAAATTTTAGGATAAAAATTTGATGGATTTTTAGCACAGCTTATACCCTACTCCACGGACTGTTTGTATGTACTCTTTTGTTTTATCTGGGTCGATTTTCTCTTTAAGACGGTTGATGGCGACATTGACCGTTTTATACTGGTACTCCTCTGCCCCGTCCCAGACATTTTCAAGGAGATAGTCACGCTCTAACACACTGTTTTTGTTGAGTATAAACTCACTAAGCAGATTGAACTCCAGCTTTGTTATCTCTACATTTTTGCCATCCACGCTAAGTGTGCGTGAACTTTTATCAAGCACCAAATCTCTATGAACCAAAACGCCGTCATCCACTTTTTTGGTTGTGCGACGAAGGACAGCTTTGATGCGCAGCAGAAGTTCTTTCATGTTAA
>DKFQ01000023.1 GCA_002452425.1 Sulfurimonas sp. UBA6792
TTGAGAGTCCTTTTGCAAGGTTGTCTCTTGAGACGATGCGGGTAAAAAGCGAATCAAAAAGAGAACACTTCATAGCCGAAGCACTTACAAAAACACCTGCTTGCGCCATCAAAGTAGCTAGCCCGATGCTCTTCATAAGGGAGGATTTTCCGCTTGAATTTATCCCGTAAAGCAAAACCCCGTTTATCTGATGTCCGTCATGAACCGCCACCTCAAGCATAACCGTTTTTGGATGCGGCAAATCAACATAATCACGGTTGCCCATCACGATGTCGTTTGGAACATACAGACCGCCTCGCTCCTGAATCTCTATGAGCGGATGACGCAACTGCATTATCTGTAAAAAGTTCTCGTCTCTTTTGACATCCACTATCATCGGTCTTGTGTGTTTGTACGTCTGGGCTACTTTTGAGGAGCTTACCCCGACATCCAAGTCCGCAACATAGGCGATAACACGGTCAAAAAGGAGTGCGTAGCGTTTTTCAAATACACCTTGAAGCTGTACAAACCTCTCTTTTGCCAAAGTGACGATTTTGCGGCGATTTTTCATCAAACGGTCTGAGAGGGTGTCTGTAAAATCGGAGGTGATTTTTACGCTGTTGGTAAACTTTTTTACCACGCATTTTTTGAACTCCTCGCTTCTAGTAAACTCACTCTCTATCATCGAAAATCTGTTTTTACTCAAAGAGATGTAGTACCCCTCTTTTTCCAAAAGACCAAGTGCCACGGTAGAGTTTGCCCCGCCTGCACCAGCAGATTCTAGCATCGTCTCTATCTTTGCCATCATGTCATCAAAGGCTATAAGCATCGTTTGGTTCTCTTTGACAAGCGTGTCGATAGCCTCATCCACACCGCTCATCAAAAAGTTATCATCAATAGTCGCATGGGTAAAACGGCGGGAGATATCCAAATCTATAGTTTTAGAGATATCACGTAAAAACTCATCAACCTCGCTCTCATGAAAAGGGATTTTTTGTATTTTATGCTTTTTTGCGTATCCTATAAGCTCTTTGACGCTTTGCATAGAATCGTAAATGTGGTTTATCTCAAAAGGGTGCAGTCTGCCCAGATAGAGCCTGCGGGAGAGCCTCTGGACATCGTAAATCCCACGCATCACCTCATCGAGATAACGTACATGAGAGGAGACTTTTTCTATGAGATTGTAGCGGCGTTCAAGCTCCTCTTTTTCCATGATAGGGTTTAAAAGTCTCTCTTTTAAAAGCCTGCGTCCAACCGCCGTCGCACTCTTGTCAAGAAGCCTTAAGAGTGTGAGTTCGTTTCTGTCTTTGGAGATAACACTCATCTGCTCAAAAGCGTTGTTGCCAAGGTACATAAAGCGTCTGTTGTCGATGATTTTTGGGTAGTCAAGCTTTTGGACGATGTGGATATCATGTTCTATAACAAAGTGAATCAAAATCGCCAGAGACTCCGTTATCATCGGACTTCTCTCCAAGTCCAAGTGTTCTATGGGAGAGAGAAGAGAGCGGATTTGGTAAACCTCGCTAAAGAGTTCATTTTGAAACTCTATACGAGGGCGTTGGTTGTTTACGCTGTAGTGGTAATGCTCCGCTATCTCAAGGTAGTACATCACATGACGCTGGTCATCCACTCCGTCCAAAAAGGTAACGACAACCTCTGATGTACGGTAAACATTTAAAAGGTTAAAAAGCTCATCAAGCGCATAGGATGGGTCTTCACTCGTTCCATGGCTCTCATAAAGCCATGTTTTGCCCGTTGTGACATCAATGGCACTGTACCCGACGATGTAAATATCTCTGTGCTTATCGACCAAAATCGAGACGATATAGTTATCGTCATTATCGATAATATGGTCAAAATTTGTCCCCGGAGAGACTATCTGGGAGATGTAGCGGCTGATTTTTGGGGGATTGCCCTTTTGTTTAACGACGATAACGGTGTATTTTTGCTCTGCGATAAGACGGCTCAAGTAGCGTTCAAACGAGACGGCGGGAACACCTGCTAGAAGCGGATTTTTATCGCTGTTTTCTAAAATGCTTTTGTTTTTTTTGGTAAGCTGGATATTTAAAAGCTCAGCTATCTCTTTAGCTTTGCCGATTTGCTCTTCATCGTTGTTTATCTCATAAACCTCAAAAAAAGTACCTATCTCCATAAAAACAACAGTATCCACACCATACTTCGCCTCAAAATGCCTTTGAAGGTCAAAATAGATTTGCGTTAAGAGTTTGTCTTTGGAGTTTAAAAGAGTTTCAACATCTGATGCAAGCATGATTTACTTTTTTTGTTATTTTTTAAAGGTGGGGATTATAACATAAAGAGACTTTAACAAAATCCTTCACAAAGGAAGGATTGAGAGATTAGACCTCTACACAACCGCCATAGTAAAGTTAAGGCTTGGGTCATCGGCAGGCGTTACGCTGTAGCTTGAGTTCACTGTTAAGTTTGTAACATCCGTGCCGCCTTGTATATCGGTAATGGTGATTTTTGTTCCCTGCGTGTTGTTTGCTATGTCCAATGTCAAATTTGTACCGTCAATCCAAGTAGCCAAAACATCTGCGCTCAACTCCATCGTATAGGCGGTTGCTTGGTCTATATCCAGTGATTCGATATTTGAAAACAAATCGTGATAGCCTGCATCCGTAAAGTCAACATTTTGAGTAAAAGTTCTTATATCAACTCTGTCTGCTCCGCCTGCCCCATCTATACTCAGCTTTCCATCTCTTATAGCCGTATAGTCAACATAAAAGGTATCGTTACCGCTGCCGCCTATAAAATTTATATGCGCATCATTAGCAAAATCAACATCATCAAAATTTTTGTTATGTGCATAAAATGATCTACCGCTGTTGTTAAGAGCTGTTACATTGAGCGTTGAGTCAGCACCGATGTCAAAATCTTCAAAAGTGTTATAGTAGTTATCCGTCATGTTAATAGTTTGATTTGTTCCAAGTTTGAGAGTGTCTATATTTCCTCCCGCATCGAGGTAAAAAGTGGCATCGTTACCCAAGGTTGCATTGCTAAAATCAAATATATCATTTCCGTTATAGCCATAAATATAGACTTTACCGCTAAACTCACTAAAGTTTATATTGCTAAAGTCAAATGTTTCAGCGCTGTTCGTACCGTAAAGATAAAAATTCCCGCTTCCTTTTATAGTTTGAAACTGTGATAACTGGGAGAGATTAAGATAACCGCTATAAGATTGAAGGTCTAGTGTTTCAAAATCACTTACGGTCTTATTTCTCAAATCAACATTTTGAACAAGCTGAAGAATATCTGTGCCTCCGTTACCATCATAAATCTCGCCTGAAGTATTTCTGGCAATTATAGTGTCATTCCCCGCACCGCCGTAAAGGCTATCCGTACCGCTCCAACCGTCCAGATACATACCTGAGTTATTGGCAGTTATGGTATCATTTCCCGTGCTGCCGATGATTTTTGTAAAGTTTTTCACTTTATCATCGTAAATAGTACCTGTACTCATATCTACGGTTGCATAGCCGCTGCCATCAACTGCCGTCATATCAAGAACGAAGCCGTTATTCGTTCCCATATAATTAAGCGTGTTTGTACCCGCACCACCGTCTATAGTGTCATTGTTTGAGATACCGCTGTCATATCTTCCATATCCATAAACAGTATCATCACCATCACCGGCATCTATAGTGTCATTGTTTCTATCTCCGTAGATGATATCATTGCCTGCTCCCCCATAGATAGTGTCGGCTCCATCTCCGGCTCTGATGGTGTCATCCCCGTCAAATCCATAAATCCGATCACTTCCATTGTAACCGTTTATAACATTGCTCTGAGAATTACCATAGAGCGCATCGTCATACCATGAACCGCCAAATCCTTCAAACTCATAAGCGAGATTGACACCTCCGTTTGCATTATAGCCATCAATCCAAGTTCCATCCACTCCATTTGTACTATTTGTTGAGTACTGAATCGTTCCTGTTTCGGTTAGCCTGATATTGCGAGATCCTGCAACCAAGCCATCATCATAAAGTTCTAGGTAGTCTATGCCTAAGCCACCCCAGCTTACATCCAGTCCTGCACCCGGTCTAATGTAGTCATCTCCATCCCCGCCATAGATTGTATCGCTTCCGCCTCTTGTCTCAATCCTGTCATTGCCGTCAAGCGTCCAAATAGTCTCTGCACTGCTATTGTTTCCATAAATAACATCATTACCATTTGTAGCTACTATCTGTTCAACACTCTTAACAAGGTCAAGGAGTCTGTTTGTTGTCGTCTCTTTTACCATAACAAAATCAGTGCTGTTTAAATCAACCGTTATGCCCTGTATCTCTTCCATAAAATTTGGGTTTATGGCACGGTTTGGATAATCGGCAGGATTGTAGCTAATCCAGTCGCTGCCTGCCCCACCATCTATAAAGTCATAACCACCACCCGCAAGTATGCGGTCATCTCCGGCTCCTGCTTCTATGAAGTTAGTATTTCCGTTTCCATAAATAGTGTCATTGTAAGCAGAGGCTCGGATATCTTCTACATTGACAATCGTATCTTTGATAGTAGTACTGCCATCGTTTTTTAGAGTATAGTCAAACTCCTCCCCGTTTGGTCTGTCAAAATGGATAATCATGCCCTCCGTCGCATTTTCGTAACTAAGCGTATCCGTATCGCCCCCACCGTCTATATAGTCGTTCCCGCTACCGGCGATAAGAGTATCGTAACCGTCTCCGCCAAGTAGTGTGTTATTGCCACCTCTTCCATCAAGTCTATCACTGCCTCCAAGACCTGAGAGGATATTATCCACAAGGACATTTCCATAAATGGTATCGTTATAGCTGCTGCCTTTGACATTTTCTACATCTTCTACAATGTCATAACCTATGGGTTGGAGATTTTCTAAACCGCTCTCTGTAAGTGTAGTGCTTATGGCATTGCCGTCTTCATCGTATGTAAATTTTCCATCTCTATCTGCAAATTTTGAGATGACGTTGATTTTGTCATTTGCATCTATAACCTCATCACCGTTTACATCAATATCAAGCCCATCTACATAAACCCCATCCAAATCAACATAAACCCCTTTGTAGTAGGCGAGCATATCGACATCAAGAGAGTTTGCGATTGGATTGCCATCCCCATCTAGTTCTACATATGTTCCGTTTAACTTTTGGCTCTCCTCGGCAGACAACAAACCTACTTGGTCAAGCAGTTTTACCTCACTTGATGCAAAACTTTTGACACTTTCATAGCTAAGTGTATCTTTCCCCGCATACTCTATGGCATCAACTCCGCCTTTATCTGCGTCGCCATAAATGTAGTTTGTACCGCTTCCCCCATAGAGCGTGTCATCCCCCGCACTCAGATAGACCTTGTCGTCTCCTGCTGCGTCATATATCGTGTCTTGAACCATACCGCCGTATATGGTATTATCTCCGCTGCCGTCTTTTATGATGTTGACATTTGGCTCTTTTGATAAGATAAATCCTTCATCCTGACCATTTACAAAATCAGTCTTCTTATAGGTGTAATCACTTGCGGCTGTTATGTCTTTGAGAACAAAAGTGTATTGGTTGGTATAGGATTGAGACGGCAAAAGGTCTGTTGTCTCCAAGTATGCATCATCAAGCTTGTAGTTTGCAGTTATAGCAATGTTAAAAGGAGAAGCAAGTGCGGCATCATACTCTATGACAAACTCTGCGCTCTTAAATTTTGTGAGAAAATCTGCATCATCAAAAGAGATGACATTACCAAGTGCATCTTTAAAAACCATCTGTTCTTTAGTAAGCGTCGAGCCAACAATAGCATTTCCGTCTTTATCGAGGATGGTTACACCTACGGGAAGACCGCTTAGAGTAAAGCTATCGACATAAAATCCCTCAGGCATTTGCGGCTCAAACCTTAAAACCCTAGAGAGCTCCGTTGAGCCCTCCGCTCTGATAATCATATCTTCGCTTCTTTGGCTCATATCTATGGTTTCTGCTTCAAACTGGTTGGTTATAGAATCAAATTTATAACCGTTGATACTTCCGCCGCCGCCTAAAATCTCTATCTGCCCATCATCATTTATAGTCTCTTTATATGTTGTTTGATGTGCTGTAGCTTTAAAATAAAAGACAGGCTTTGCAGCGTCGTTAACCGTGCCCCCCGTTGGGATGTAACTTGTAAAGTGTCGGCTGTAAGAATCAGAGTAATAATCCGTAAAAGGATTTTCTATAATAACAGGAATAGGCTCTTGAAATGTATTGATAGTGGAAAAATCTTCGTATGTTAATTTTTTGGCATCATTTTCTCCATCAGCAAATGAGTCTCCGAAGCTTTGCTGTAGTGAGACATCTTTGGTGAGCTTACGTGTTAAATCCTCAAGCTCCTCAATGATTTTTTTGACTTTATCTTCATACTGGATATCAGCTTCAACCGCTATGGAATCAAAGGGCAAATCATTGACCTCTTTAACCTGAGAAAGAACATCCTCTAATGTAAATTTTTGACCGCCTACTCCAAAAAAAGAGGGCGGGCTTTCACTATAGCCCATAAGTGCCATAGATACGAAAGTAAAACTCCCTCCATTTGGCATAGCCACGACGATATCACCACCAACAAGGCGATACTCCAAAGAGGCTAAATCAACACCTGCCATTTCATAAAAAACATTATCACCTGGGCGAACATACACCGCTATATTCTGACCTTTTAGCGGTATTTTTTTTACAACAACTTTATTGCTCTGATACTGCAAAACATCTTTTGCATCCACTGTAAATTCTGTTGTTTGTGTTATTTGATTTTTGTTTTGTTCTGGCATTGTGAACTCCTTGAGTATCGTTTATGTGCCTTTTTTTACCGCGTTTGGTCTATTTTAACATATATCATAAGATAGACTGCTTATTTTTTATTTACTCTTTTCAAAAAAGCATTTGCGAAAGAGTAGCCGTTCTTTTTGGATTTTTCCATCCAAAAAAGCCCTTTTTCTTTGTCTTGCGCAACTCCGTACCCCTCATAATGGAAAAGCCCTATATAGTACTGCGCCTTTGCGTACCCAGCGGCGGCCGCCTCAAAGTACCAAAAAAACGCCTCTTCATAGCTCTGTTCTACAAGCTCCCCGCTTCTGTAAAAATCACCAAGTTGTGTTTGCGCAAATTTATTTCCTTTTTTTGCAGAAAACTCAAGCCAAGAGAGTGTTTTATCGTACTCTTTGGATGTACCCTCGGCACTATAGTACATAAGTGCCAAATTAAACGCTGCTACGTCATCACCGAGATTTGCGGCTCTCTCATACCACTCAAAAGCTTTTTTCAAATCCTTTTGCGTACCGATACCAAAATAGTACAAACGTGCCAAGTTGTTTTGAGCAGGAAGAAGCCCTGCTTGCGCCGCTTTTTCATACCACTCAAAAGCTTTTGCCAACATCTTTTTATCTGCTATAAATGTTTCATAAAGTAGCGCAAGGTTAAACTGAGCAGGAACATAACCCTGCATTGCCGCTTGCTCGTAGAGTAGTATCGCCTCTTTTATGTTTTTTTCAACACCAATGCCGTTTTCATAAAAATATCCCAGCTTGTTTTGCGCAGTTGCGTTGCCAAGTGCTACAGCTTTTTGCAGCCAGTAGATACTCTTATCTAAGTTTTTTTCAACTCCCTCACCATGTTCATACATAAGTGCAAGGTTATACTGTGCATAGGCGTTCTCTTTCTCTGCCGCAGCCAGAAACAGCACATGTGCTTTTGTAAACTCTTTGTTTTGGTAAAGCTCCATTCCTTTTTCAAAATCACCACAAAAAGCCAATGAAAGAAAAGAGAGATGAAGTAAAATGAACGTAGCAATTTTCATTAATTTTTCACGCTCTCTTTTATCAAACCATTTTCAAACTCATTTTTTATACTACATTTGCTCATATCTTTGGTGGGCTTGATAAAAATATTTCTATATCTGTCAGTCTCATTGGTATCAAAAGAATCAATATCATCACTTTTTTGGGTTACAAAATACTCTATTTTCTCCCAGATCTCTAGGTGTTCATTCTCCCCAAAAAGATACTTGTCCGTTTTTTCTGCACCAAAAGAGCCCTCCGCCTCAAGCGTAGCCAAAGTGCCACACGCATCCTCTTCTACTTTAAGCAGATAATCTTTATGATGCAAACTATAAAAATCAAACCCTATTTTTGTAACTTCAAGTCGGTCTCTGTATGCATCTACGATATACTCATACTCTTTGCCACTTTTAAAAGCATATTTTCCTGCAAGAAGTATCTCATCTTTTGTATAGCTTGGATAGTAGGCTGAAGTAAGAACTTCTTTATGACTACAACCGCTAAAAAGTAAAAAAAGAGCACCCAAACCGATACTAAAAAGTTTTTTTTTCATCTACGCTCTCCTAGTAGTTACTAATCGCATCTAAGCCGATGCTCGCACATGCAGCGATATCTCTCTCATCTCTTATACTATCTCCGATGATAAAAATATCATTTGATTGTCCAAGGTTGATGATAGTTCTTAAAAAATGTTTTTTATCTCTATCGTTAAAAATACCGCTCGTATAATCCTTGTTTATTCTTAAATAATCCAAATGCAAATCCCCAAGCTTTTCGACCGCAAAATCGTTTATGCTAAATCTTTTTAAAATGATTTTTGCTCCAAAACGATGAATCTCTTGTACAAAGTTTTTAAAAACTTCCTCATCCAAAGAGGCATTGTAAGAAGTCATACTAAAGATGATTTTTTTAGAAATATTTTTATTGAACAAAAATAGAGAGTGCAACCATGTTGTAAATTCATTATCTTTGAGCGAATGCATAGAAAGGTTCACAACGATGCTATATCTCAACTCATTTTCTTTGATGTAATTAACAACGGATTCTATAATTTTTTTATCAAATGTTGTCGCAAGCTTGATTTTTTCTGCCGCTGAGATAAACACTCCAATAGAGAATTTCCCTCTATTCTTATCATAAAGGATTGGAATCGCTTCAAGCATAATGATTTCATTACTAGTGATACTTTTTGTTTCAAAACCGTACTCAATTTCAAAAGAGTTGTTTTCTATGATTTCTCTTACATTTTGCTCTACAACACTAAACTTATCTAAAACTTCCGATGGGCTCACTACATGGTAGTAACCTCCACTCTCTTTTGCAATGTTATAAACATCACTAAGGAGGTGCAGCATCGATTCCATCGTTCCATATTTATCAAAAGGGATGAAACCAAAATAAGCAGATTTATTTTCTACTTCATAGCGCATCCCCATCTCTTGAAGCTCTTCTTCCAAGGCTCTACAAAACTCTAAAACCTTCTCTTCTGTTTCATTTTTTAAAATAATGGCAAACTCAGAGCCAAAAAATCTATAAAGCGATGCCTCTTGCAAATCAAGTTCATAAAATTTGTTTTGTACGACATTGGTAAACTCTTCTATATAGTGGTTTGCCAAAGCCGAGCCAAATTTTTTAGTAAACTCTCCGAGTGATTCAAGTTTAACCGTACCAATAAACCCATCAGAACCCACAATAAACATATTTTTCAAATCAAGTTCAAAAACCTTTTGATTTGGAAGTCCCGTCAAGTCATCAGTAAAAACTTTTCTCTCTAAAATATTTTTATTGATATTAAGCTCATTAAGAACAATGATATATTTTTTCGTAATATTGCCAACCAAACGAAAAGCTTCATCTATATCTTCGTTGAGAGATTTTTTCTTCTCATCAAAAACAAAATTATTATTGAGCGTGTCGGCCATAGTCTCTTTAAAATATTTTATAGTATCTAAAAGCATTTTTTTGATAAAAATCAGATAGATTGCACCAAAAACAAATCCCAAAAGCAGTATGGTAAAAATATAGTATGTTTGATATGTTTTTTGCAAAACTGCTGTTTTTTCATGGAGCGTGACTTGGTCTATGATGAACTCAACCTCAGCAAAAGGTTTCTTTTGCAAAAGAATGCTTTTTTTCTCTCTTAAAAATAGAGTTGCACTCTCCTCTTTTTGTAGCAAATCTTGATTAAAATTTTCTTGAGAGATTTCATACTCAAAATAGATTTTAGCCACTGCATTGATAAGCATCCCGTTTTTGTACAAAAAGAACTTAAAAACTATCGGCTCTTGTGCATTAATTTTCTTTGCGCTTGAGAGTTTGTACGTGTTGTCCTCAAGTGCCGTAATAGTTCCATTTTTGACATCCGTTGCTACATCGCCTATCTCCCAATCACTGTTTTGCGTATAATTTGAGTTGCGAAGAAGTGTCTCTTTTGAAAATAAAAACTCTTTATTTGAGAGTTTGAGAAAACTTATGTCGGTAGTTTTTACAGCGTATGAGAGCATAGAGCGGAGGTTCTCATGGCTAGAGTGCAGTAGGTTCTTCTCTAGTTCTTCAAAAACAACCTCTGTATCTTTTTTAACTCTCTCATTAAACTCATTTTTAATTGCTTCTTGGGAGTTAAAATAGCTATATGCAAAAACAAAAGTTACCACAAGCAAAAAAAGCAAAACACTCAGTGCAAATTTTATGCCAATGGTCAATTTTATTTTATTCTTCAATTTTTATTCGCTTTTGTGGTGGTTGCATTTATATCGAGATCTTCTTTGGCATCTTGAGACACTTGTCTATATTGAATCTCACCAATTGAAGCAGATGGCACGCCTAGTTCCAAATGACCATATTTTGCATAAAGTTCTTGTTTGTCTTGAATGTTCTCTATAATCGGATAGTAGCTATCTTGAAGCTCCGCAGACAAACCATGAAGCCCTGCTTGCGCCTCTTCATAGGTTGCAAACGCTCCATAAACAACCTTGATCCACTCCGCATTTGTGCCGTATCTAAAGAGAAGTGCCTTAGCTTCTATCTTCTCATTATTTACAAGTGCGATAGCATCATCAAGCTTTGTAAAAGTCGCAAGATTGATGGTATAGGCATCTTTACTCATCTTTACAAACTCTTGCTTAAAGCCCTCATTTGTAAAGTAAGGTTGTGGCGGTTTAGGGACAAGCTTTACTATTTTTGTTTTTATAATCTCTTTTGGCAGCAGTGCTTCTTTAGACTGTAATTCACTCAAATTGTCCAAAAACTTTTTATAAAGCTCTTTGATTTTAGCTACAGACACTACTTCATACTTTTGATTTTGCGTCTTTTTCATACCCTCTAACGCACTTTGTGCAAGCTCAAAACTACCATAAATTCCATGCGCCATCGCATTTTTAAGCTTCTCTTCTTCAAAGATATCCACTACAAATGTCTCTTTAGTAAAATTATGCTCTTTCATAAAAGCAAAAGCATCATACATAGAGTCAAAACTGCTG
>DKFQ01000085.1 GCA_002452425.1 Sulfurimonas sp. UBA6792
TTCAACCCGCCAACACTCCAAGCGGCATCGCAGATAAGCGGTATCACACCCGCCGCGATTGAGATTTTACATATCTACATCAAAATAAGTCAAAAAAAGAGAGGATAAATCCATGAGACTTTTTTACTATGTTCACACAGGACACCGCGTTGGACTCGATAGATTTCGACGTGCATGCACCATTATCCGCGCACTCGGCGATGTTGATATCACGCTTTTATGTTCCGATTTTCGTATAGCTGCCGAGGCACGCCATTTTGGAGTTGCTAAAGCAGTAGGTATCGACGCCGTTCAAAATATCCCACAGATAGCCGTTCATGGCGATAAGATGATTTTTGATTCAGATGAAGCCAACCCTATCATGCTTGAAGATATGAGAAACTTTTTCTCCACTTTTATCCGCATATCTGACGCAAAAGAGGACGCCAAAGCCTCAGGTGAGTCTCTTATCTCTCCTTACTTAAATGGTGAGGGAATTTGCACAGCAGTTGCCGTAGATGCGAAGTATTTTGAGCCAAAAGAGAAAAATATCGAAATTTCCTACTTTTTTGGAGATGATGATTATGAGAAAGATTTGGAAAAAAACCTTGACTTTATTGCAGAGCTCAACCTCGATTTGCAACTCGGTTTTTACTATTTTTTAGACTATGAGGAGATGTTGCGAAAAAAATTTCCACACCACCACGAGTTTGAAGATTATGATGATGTCGTGCAGCAGAGCAAAATCCTCATCACTGCATCGCCCCAAGCTGTCTTAGAGTCTCTTGCATCAGGCGCAAAGCCCATATACGTGCAAAGAGAAGACCACCCAGCTGATTTGGTACCATTTTTTGAGAGCTTGCATATTCCTATTGTGTATAACTATAAAAAAGAGATGCTTATGGATATCATAAGGGATGTCAATAATAAAAACTATTTCAAAATGGAACACTCTACGCAAAAAATAGCAAATTTCTTAAAAGAAACCTTAAATTTATAATTAATTAAAACTAATTTAGTATATAATCAGCCTTTAATTTTAAGGGAAAGAGAGCAAACACATGCATAACAGTAGCCGTAGAGGTTTCATGGGTAAAGCATTTGGTGCCGTAGCAGGTGTCGGTGCCGTTGGGTCATTGGTTGCAATGAAAAAGACTTGGGATCCGCTTCCAAGTGTTAAAGCAGCTGGTTTCACAACTCTTGATATGTCAATATATCCAGAGGGTGAAGTAATTACAGAAAAATGGAGAGGGAAGCCAATTTTTGTTTTGAAAAAAACCGCAGCGATGATAGCAAAACAGACAGAAGAGCAAAAAGCAAGAGATGTTGTTGTGGGTGATTCACACTTCATGTTAGCGATTGGTCTTTGTACACACTTAGGATGTATTCCTGCATACATTCCTGCTGAAGAGTCATTCCTTTGCGCATGTCACGGTGGTATGTTTAACTGGGCTGGTGAAGTAACAAAAGTTCCACCACCACGTGGATTTGATATTCCTCCATTCAAGATTGATGGAATGAAGGTCATCTTAGGTGAAGCAGGTCCAGAATATCAAAAAATGAAAGATAGCGGCGTAACGCTGTAAAGGAGGGGGATTAAATGGCACATTTTACAAAAGCAACAAGTGTTAAAGATTGGTTAAACCAACGTTTAGCAATTGAAACAGTTGAAAGGGTTATGGCATCTGAGTATTGGATTCCAAAAAACATTAACTTTTTGTGGGCGATGGGTATGGTTCTTGCAATCACATTCGCACTCCTTTTAGTTTCAGGAATCTTCTTGTTGATGTACTATCAACCAGATGTTAAAGACGCATTTTATAGCGTAAACTACACTATTATGAGAGATGTTGACTATGGTTGGTTATGGAGACATATCCACGGTGTTGCTGCATCAGTTGTTTTCTTGATTATCTACATCCATATGTTCACAGGTATCTACTACGGTTCTTATAAAAAAGGTCGTGAGATGATTTGGATCTCTGGTATGCTTCTTTTCGTAGCTTTTTCTGCTGAGGCGTTTACTGGATACATGCTTCCATGGGGACAAATGAGCTACTGGGCTGGTATGGTTATTACAAATATTTTTGCTCTTGGTGATTTACATTTGGATGGTTTGGTTGAGTGGATTAGAGGGGATTATGTTCCGGCTCAAGCATTCTTAACTCGTTTCTTTATGCTTCACGTAGTTCTTATTCCGTTGGCGATTATAGGACTTATCGGGCTTCACTTTGCAGCTCTTCGTATTCCTCACGTTAACAACCAAGATGGTGAAGAGATTGATTTTGATGCAGAAGCTAAAAAATATTTGGCAGGCGACACTGCAGGTTCAAAAGTTATCCGTTTTGCAAATGACTTTATGAGTAAGGATATGATGGTTGTTGGATTCTTCCTTATCTTCTTCTTCTATTTAGTGTTCTTTAACTACGGTTTCGCGCTTGACCCTGTAAACTTTGACCCGGCAGATGGTTTGAAAACTCCGGCACACATCTACCCAGAGTGGTACTTCTTGTGGTCTTATGAGATTTTACGTCCGTTCTCTGTAAATATCGGTCTATTGGCTTTTGGTTTTGCACAAGTTATCTTTGTTCTCTTACCATGGTTAGACAGAAGTCCAAATGCTGTTCCGGCAAGTCGTCGTGGTGTATTTAAGATTTGGTTCTGGGTACTTCTTGCTGATATGATTGTTTTAACAGCTATGGGTAAATTACCTCCAGAGGGTATATTTAGTACTATTGGTTTAGTTGCGGCATTAGGATTTATCCTTCTATGGGTTGCACTACCATTTATAACTATGAACGAAAAAAAAGTATAAGGAGAATAGGATGAAAAATAAAGAACCTTTGATTCTGGTTGTTGTTGTTGCTTTTACTCTCCTAACATACTGGTTAGTTGAGCCATACGCACACTCAGTTTTACATAAGCATGTTGAGAGTGAAAACTTTGCGTATGCAGATTTGAAGCCATTGGCTAAAACTGGAAATGCTGCTGCAGGTAAAGATTTAGTAATGGGTGCTGGAGCTTGTACGGGATGTCACTCAATCGAGAAAGATGGTATGCCAGCTGCAATGGATGCAGTTGCTGCTGCTGCAAGTTATGGTGTTAATCCACCAGATTTGAGCAACGCAGGCTCTATCTACGATGCGAAGTTTTTGGCTGATGTTATCGTAAACCCTGCGCATGCACTTAAAGTTGAGCATAAGTTTGATGCTGCTAAAGGTCAAATGCACCCAATGGCTCCATTTGCAGGAGCAGGCGGTGATTTAGAGCAAGAAGTTGCTGATATGGTTGCATACTTACAGTCAATCGCTGTAAAACCAAGTGAAGTAACACCAAAAATGGCGTATGAAAATGCTTGTGGTAGATGTCACGCACTCTCTTATGAGAACTGGACGCAAATCGGTGAAAAACCTGCATTTAAATTTGAAAAAGATGCATTGGCATATGACATTAAAGTGTTAGAGTACCAAGAGCACCTTACAAAGTATATGGGTAAACTACCACCAGATTTATCTATGTATATCCGTTCTCGTGGTGAGCACTTCATCAGCACATTTATCGAAAATCCTCAAGCACACCTTGAAGGAACTGCAATGCCTCGTGTTGGTGTAACAGCAGATGCTGCACACAAAGTAATCGAGCATATGGCAGATGCGGGAGACACAAAGAGACATGAGAGAGCATCTGTAGGTAAGATGGTTATGATTTATGCAGTAATCTTTGCAATCTTTGCTCTTCTATGGAAAAAACAAGTTTGGAAAAACTTACACTAAGTTTTCCTAACTTCCTCTACAAAAAAGACTAGTTCTTTTTTTTAACGCCTCGGAACTTCTCCGAGGCAAATCTTCACTCGCTTTTCATTCTTCCTTAAGATATTTAACGATACACTTTTTAGATTCATCGTTATATAAGTTTTTATATAACGCAATACTCAAAAATTAGGTCAATATGAATATTTTACACGGCAAAGTCGCAACAGTACAAAGCGTAGATGATTTCTTATCTCTAAGCGTTCTTGTTGGCGATAAACTCTTTTTTGTGGTTGCCCTGCAAAGCCCCGCTCTCTCATATGTAGCCGTGGGATGCAAGATAAATCTACTTTTTAAAGAGACAGAGGTGATGCTTGCAACAACAACCTCCAAAGTAAGCACGCAAAATGCTTTTGTCTCAAAGATAAAAGAGGTTGAAGTCGGCGAACTTTTTGCAAATGTTGTTTTTGACTTTGAGGCAGAAGAGATAAGCGCGTTTATCACAAAAACATCGTTTGAAGAGCTCTCCTGCAGTGTTGGCGCAACATTTTTGTGGTTCATCAAAGCAAACGAGATTACTATCCAAAACGGAAACTAGATGGAAGATACCTTTTTTCAAACAATGAAGCTAACCTTTGAGTTAGCCACGGTTACAACGCTGATTCTTCTCTTCATTGCCATACCGCTTGCCTATTTTCTCTCCCAAACACGTTGGATTTTCAAACCGGTTTTAGAAGCGCTCGTCTCTCTTCCGCTCGTACTTCCACCCTCTGTTTTGGGTTTCTATCTGCTTCTTGCATTTAGCCCAAAAAACAGTTTTGGCGTATGGCTTGAGCAAAATTTCGACATTAGGCTTGTTTTCAGTTTTGAAGGGCTTGTTGTCGCTTCGGTTATCTTTAGTCTCCCTTTTATGGTACATCCCATCCAAAGCGGGTTTGCCGCACTTCCTAAAAATCTCACTTATGCCGCCTACACACTAGGCAAAAGCAAGATAAACACGCTCTTTTATGTGTTGCTGCCAAATATCCGCTCCTCGCTGCTCACAGGCATAGTTATCTCCTTTGCTCACACCATAGGCGAGTTTGGCGTTGTTTTGATGATGGGAGGCAACATAGCGGGCGAGACAAGGGTTGCAAGTATCGCCATCTATGATGAAGTAGAAGCACTCAACTACAGCGTTGCAAATCAGTATGCGCTGACACTCTTTATCATCTCCTTTGTGATTCTGCTTTTTGTCTATGCGCTCAACAAACACTTTATGCGCCAAGGTATGCAATGATACGCCTCGATTTTACAAAAAAACTCCAAGGTGCAGAGGGCATTTTTGATTTGGTTATCCACCAAGAGATTCCAAAAGAGAAACTCTCCATCCTCTTTGGCAAAAGCGGAGCGGGAAAGAGCACTATTTTAAAGATCCTAGCAGGGCTTATCAACCCCGATAGCGGGGAGATTGTAGTTGATGATGTCATCTGGTTTAGCAGTGCCAAAAAGATAAACCTGCCACCGCAAAAGCGGAGTATAGGCTTTGTGTTCCAAGACTACGCACTTTTTCCAAATATGAGCGTCCAAGAAAATCTCCTCTACGCACTTGAACATAAAAACGACAGAAAAAGTGTAGATGAGATTTTGGAGCTTATGGAGCTGACATCTCTTAAAGACGCAAAACCAAACACTCTCTCAGGCGGACAGCAGCAGCGTGTGGCAGTTGCAAGAGCACTTGTGCGAAAACCAAAGATTCTTCTCTTAGATGAGCCGCTCTCCGCACTCGACTTTGCCATGAGAGCTAAACTTCAAGATGAGTTTTTAGCCCTGCAACATAAGCTCAAAACAACAACACTCCTTGTAAGCCACGATATTTCAGAGGTCTATAAACTAGGAGATTTTGTCTATGAGATCAAGGAGGGTTTAGTCGCAAAGAGCGGCACCCCAAGCGAGATATTTGGCGGCGTGGGCATAAGCGGCAAGTTTAAGTTTAACGGCGAAGTAGTTGCCATCACTAAAAGCGATATTTTGTACATAGTAAGCGTACTTGTGGAAAGCGAGATAGTAAAAGCAGTTGCAGGCAAAAAAGAGGTTCAAAACCTCAAAGTAGGCTCCCGCGTAGTCCTCTCCAGCAAAGCATTTAACCCGCTCATAGTAACTACCTAAAGCCAAACATTCTCTCGGAAGTGGGGCTTTGGCCCCGCAAAATTCAACCCTCTTTTTTCTTAGCCACAACCAAAGTATGACACAAAATGTCATGTAACGCTTTTTTATCTCTTCTATAAAAAGGGACAAAAAGCCCAAGAAGTGTAGTCGCCGTAAACAAGAAGAGCACAAAGCGCAAAATCGCTCTTAAAAAGCTTATATTTGTACCGCTCTTATCATCCACCACTTTTATCTCATACGCCTTTTTCCCAGGAGTCTGCCCAAACCTGCTCAAAAGAAACGCATAGATAAGTCCATAAAGCGCAACCCCCGTAAAAGGAGCAAGTTGCGAAGACTGAAACTCCTCTTTTCCACTCATCACAACATAAGTGATGATGTAGAGTATGGGCGCATATATCATAAAAAGGTCTGTGATAAAAGCTTTAACCCTATGGCTATAGGGAGCATAAACATAGCGTGGCTGCTCTTTGGTCTGCTCTTTTTTTTGTCTGTTTTTAATATTTCTAAATCTCATGGTGTCATTATACCAAAGAGCTCTTTGAAATGAGAAAATAAGAGACTTCTAGTACCATAAAGAACATTCTGTTAATAAATCGTTAACAAAAGTTGGAATTTAAACTTACTTTAAAAATTGCGAGTGTAGAATGCTCTCAGCTCTAATAAATTGCATAACTTGAAGTGATATATCGCTCGAGTTGTAGCAAAAAAGAGAAAACAGGAGAAAAAAATGAGAAAAATGATAAAAATGTCTATGGCAGCAGTTATGGTAATGGGCGTAAGCTCTGTTTCAGTTCAAGCAAATGATATCCTAACAAATATCAAAGCAGACGGACAAATAAGAGCTAGATATGAGATGGTGGATCAAAAACAATCGCCAATAAACACACCAAATGCAAATGCGTTTACTAACCGCTTAAGCCTTGGTGTAAGTGCTGATTTGATGGGAACAAACTGGCTAAGTGCTTATGTACAAATGACTGATGTTCGTGCATTGAATAACAACTATCATGACGCTTATGCAGGTAATGGTATTGAAAATAATGATTTAGTAAAAGACCCTGAACAAACTCGTCTAACACAAGCATACCTTGATATGAAATATGGCAAAACAAAGTTAAGAGTAGGTCGTCAGGCTATTAATCTTGATAATGTAAGATTTGTAGGTACGGTTGACTGGAGACAAATGCCACAAACTTTTGATGCATATACTCTTACAGACAGCACAGTAGAAAATTTAAATCTCTTTGCTTCTTACGTAACTCAAGTAAATGGTGTTGGGCATGATAGTATTTCTACAGAGGTAAAAGATACAAGAACACTTCTTTTAAATGCTTCTTATAAAGTAATGCCAGAACTTAAAGTTACTGTTTATGATTACATGATTGGAGAAGGCACTGACGGTCACCAAACTGGAAGTGATACTTATGGTATTGCATTAACTGGAGAGGTGAAAGTTGCTGAAGCTGCAAAGTTAACTTATCGTGCGGAGTATGCACAGCAATCAGAAGCTTCAATGGAAAATTCAGGAATAACTTCAGCTGATGTTGATGTTGACGCTAACTATATGAATCTTCAAGTTTGTGCAGATGTAAGTGGCATCTTAGCTGGTATCCAGTATGAAGTGTTGAGTGGAGATGGTGACGGTAAAGCAGGTAAAGAAAAAGCGTTCCAAACACCGCTTGCTACACTACACGCACACAACGGTTTTGCAGATATGTTCATGACCACTCCAGAAGCTGGTCTTGAAGATTTAAGTATATCTCTTGGTTACAAATCAAAAGAGTTTGGTATGCTAAAAGCAACATACCATGACTATACTGCAGAAGTTGGTAATGTAGATTACGGAACTGAACTTGATGTAACATATGCAAGAGCTATCCCAGGTGTAAACAACCTTTCTGGTATGTTAAAAGTTGCTGATTTTGATGCAGATGCTGACAATGGAATCGATCTCGTAGATACTACGAAATTCTGGGCAATGTTAGACTACAAATTCGCTACAAAGTAACGAAAATTTTTCAAGTCGCTTTGTGCGGCTTGAACCCTCTTTTAAAATTTAAACTCCTTTTTACCTCCAAAAGCTATAATACAAACATATAAAAAAGTTTAGGAATTATTATGCTTATAGACAGCTACAACAGAGTTGTTGACTACATCCGTATCTCAGTAACAGAACGCTGCAACTTTAGATGCCAGTACTGTATGCCAGAGAAGCCTTTTTCATGGGTGCCAAAAGAGAACCTGCTTACATTTGAAGAGCTCTTTATGTTTATCAAAGTAACCATCGATGAGGGTGTTAAAAAGATTCGTATCACTGGTGGAGAACCGCTTTTGAGAGAAGATTTGGACGTATTTATCAAGATGATTTATGACTACGCTCCAGAAATCGACCTTGCCATGACCACCAACGCTTACCTTCTCAAGTCCACCGCACAAAAACTAAAAGACGCAGGTCTTAAACGTCTCAATGTCAGCATCGACACACTCAAGCCAGAAGTGGCGCAAAAGATAGCTCAAAAAGATGTTTTGGCAAATGTTTTAGATGGTGTTGAAGAGGCACTTGCAGTGGGGCTAAAAGTAAAAGTAAATATGGTACCTATGCACAACATGAACGCCGATGAGATAGTAGATGTGTTAGAGTACTGCAAAGCCAGAGGCATGACAGTACGTTTTATAGAGTATATGGAAAACCGCTACGCTTCAAAAGAGATAAGCAGAGTACCATCAAGCGAACTTCTGGCAACTTTGGCACAACACTATGATTTTGTAGAAGAGGGGTATGACGGGGCGTCACCTTCACGCTACTACCGTATGAGTGATGGCTACAAGTTTGGCATTATTGAGCCTTATGGAGATGATTTTTGCAAGCAATGCAACCGCATACGCCTCACCGCTGAGGGACAACTCATCCCATGCCTCTACTTTGATGAAGCACTAAGTATAGGCAAAGCCATAAAAGAGGGCGATATAGCGGCTGCGGCAGAGGTGCTAAGAGAAGTTGTCAAAAACAAACCCGAAAAAAACCGCTGGGGTGGAGAAGATGGCGAGGTCTCCTCAAGAGCGTTTTATGAAACGGGCGGGTGATGATATATCTTGTTGAACATTTTTACTCCATCCAAGGCGAAGGTCGATATGTGGGCAGACCATCACTTTTTTTCCGGTTTGGCGGCTGTAATATGCGTTGTGAGGGTTTTGGTTGCACGGAGAGCGCATCTGATGGCACAAAAGTTTTAGGATGCGATACGGTCTATGCAGTGAGCAGAGAGCATTTTTCGCAAAACTGGATTCCAATCCAACACGAAAATGAGCTTTTGGGTATTTTAAATCTTTATGATTTGCCCTACGCTGTTGATGTTGTTCTTACCGGCGGAGAGCCACTTTTGTATGCAAACGATGCTCTTTTTGTCGCATTTTTAGAGGGTTTGGACGCATTGGGGCATAAGATAACTTTTGAGACAAACGGCTCTTTGCGTGTTGATTTTGAGCGTTTTGGTATCTATAAAAAGTGCATCTTTGCTCTCTCCGTAAAACTCTCCAACTCAAATGAACCTTTTAGCAAGCGTGTGCGAGGCGAAGTTATCAGCGAGATAGCACTTAGTGCCAAAGAGGCGTTTTTCAAGTTCTCTATAGATGCAGACTCCATAAATGCTGCACTAGAAGATGAGATAGCAGAGATTTGCGCCTATGCACCATCGCTTGAAGTTTACTGTATGCCTCTTGGCGGAAACAAAAAAGAGGTAGAAGCCAACACGGAACCTTTAATAGAGTTTTGCAAGGCAAAAGGATACAGCTTTAGCGACCGACTTCATATAAGGATTTGGGATCAAAACAAGGGTGTATGATGCTGATACGAAAACTTTTTAAATTTGAAAATGCGCACGTTGTACGAGGCTGTTCCACCGTGCGATGCAGAAGTTCCATCCATGGACACTCTTACAAAGTTGAGCTTCTCTTTGAGTCTAACTTTTTAGACAACGGGCAGATGGTCTATGATTTTGGGCTGATGAAACAAAACATGAAAGATATCATAGATAGTTTTGACCATGCTATCGCTCTATGGAGTGGCGATGAGCAGAGCTACAAAGAGGATATGAAAAAACACTCTGCACGCTGGATAGAGATTCCTATCTCTCCCTCGGCCGAGCAGTTTAGCCGTCTCTTTTTTGTGCTTGTTGATAAACTGCTATCGCTTACAACCGCAGTCAACGGAGAAAAAGAGGTAAGACTTCACAGTATTATCGTTCATGAGACAGATACTGGCTACGCGCAAGCTTTCAGGGAGGATGCCTACTCGTCAGCCATGGGCAACATCAACCTAGAGGAGATTTTCTTTAGCGAGGAGATACAAAAAGAGTGGCATGATGCTAGACTTTTTGAGAAGATAAAAAGTGGTGAGAGGTTTATCAATCCGCAGAGTGTTTGAAATTTTATGGTATAATTTTTTTGTTAGTATGAATTTTCATTGTAGTTGATGGAGTGGTAATAGAGGTCGAGAGGTTCGAAACTCTCGACCTTTTTTTTTGCCCTCCAAAAACTACAAAGAAGGGGTCTTTATGGATAAGCTCATACTAACAATACTGCTTATGTGTATCTTTGCACCGTTGCTACATTAGCAATGCCAAGGGGTTTTACCCCTTGCCCCCTATTTCCCATTCACCAAATCAACTCTCTTAGAAGATGTAAAACTAAAGCGTGTCGGAACTATCTTGACACCCTCTCCTTTTCCAAATGCCTCACAACTGCTATCTACAATCATAAAAGCATTTGAGTTTGCAAGCGGTGTTATCATCCCTGGGGCAAATTTGTCGTAAGGTGTAAACGCTGCTCCGTCAAAATAACCGGGAATTACGCTTCTTCTGCCTCCCCTTAGCGCATAGTCATTTGACATTTTTGTCTCTATGGGTGCGAGATATCTTGCTTCATCGCCGCTAAGAGCTAAGATGATGCTCTGTCCGAAAAGTTCAAAGTTAAGAGCTGCCGCCATCGGGTTTCCGGGAAGATTGAGAACAAGAGTTTCTCCAATGCGCCCAAAAGTAGTCGGTTTTCCGGGTTTGATTTCCACTTTGTCAAAAAATATCTCATACCCAAAAGCCCCAAAAGCCTCTTTTGTAAAGTCGGCATCACCAACGCTAACGCCGCCAGAGGTGATGATAAGGTCGCTTTGCAACGCACTTCTGATATGCTCTTGTATGCTCTGTAGAGAATCACTTGCAGTGCCGATAAAGTCAACATCACATCCAAGCTCTTGCACTCTGCTAAAAAAAGTAGGCGAATTTGTGTTGTAGAGTTGATGTGCCGCAACACTCTCAAAGTACATCTTAAGCTCATTTCCAGAGGAAAAGATAGCGATACGTGGCTTTTTATGGACTTTGATATGGCTTATGCCCTGAGAAGCAAGAAGTGTAATATGGTGTGCATAGAGCTTCTGCCCACGATGTAGCAGTGTCATGCCGCTCTTGATATCCTCGCCGCAAAAACGGATATGAGAGTTTTTTTTGATATTTTGCGGTAAAACTATCT
>DKFQ01000147.1:0-10469 GCA_002452425.1 Sulfurimonas sp. UBA6792
AGACCAACCCCTATCATAAAGAGCCAAAAGAGTCCAAGGGTAACTAAAAAACCTGTAAAGTTGATAGCAGCGCTATTTTCAAACTTTAAAAGTGAGTTGTTGATGAGTTGCCCTACATTTTCTCCCACTCTTGAGGCGATAAAGATACCACCAATGATGCCTATAAGTCCAAAAAGTTCTTTGAAAAAGCCGTTAATTATCCCTTTTAAACCAAGAAAAAGAATGAGAATAGAGACTACAATATCAAAAGTGTTAAACTCCATTATTCACACACCTTTGTAACCATGTTTTTTCCATTTCTTTTTGACATGTAGAGTGCTTTGTCTGCTCTTGAGAGAAGAGAGTCGGGAGTGTCGCCTGCATGGAGCTTTGTTACACCGATACTTGCAGTGACAGAGATGCGCTCACCCATATAGATAAGTCTGTTTGAGCTTACTAAAGTTAAGAGTCTATTAGCGATAAGTTCACACTGCTCATCAGTGTTGCGGTTGATGATAACAGTGAACTCTTCACCACCGTATCTGAAAATCTTATCTCCATCTCTAAGAGTTTTTCGAAGGATGTTAGAGATAAAGATAAGGATTTTATCGCCTGTTATGTGACCATGTTTGTCATTGATAGTTTTAAAATTATCAATATCAAGCATAATGAGATGGAGCGGGTAGGAGATAGCTCCTTGATTGGAGCAAATTTCTCCAAGGTAAGAGCTAAGGGCTCTTCTGTTGAAAACTTTTGTAAGAGGGTCTAAGTTGGAGGTCTCTTCAAGAATTTTTACTTTTGAAGTTAAGTCAGCGATTACTTCATTTGCTTTTTTTACTTCATCTATCATATGAGACTGGATTTCATCAAACATACTAGAGAGAGTATCTACGTCGATATGCTTAGAAGTACACTGCTCTATGGTTTCTTGGTTGCGCTGTGTTAACTCTCCAAATCTTTGATTGGTGCTTTTATAGGAGTTTAAGCTCTGTTTTACAAGCTCTTTGTAGGAGTTATTAAAGCTCTCTTTTGCGTGCTCTATGGAGTCTATGTCTTTATCGTTGATGCCTGAAACTATCTCTACGGCATCTTTGAGATATCCAATAACTTGCCCTTTTGTCGGCTCTTCTTCTGCGTCAATGCGCTCAAGAAGATTTTCATAAATCTGCTCAACAAGCGCTTTTAAATCGTTTTTTTGCATAATGACATAGTCCATTGAAAAATATGCTGCATTATACATTCCTAAGCATAAAAAAAAGCTTTTATTTGATGTTACACACTAAAACGAACTCGTCCGTTTTAGTGGCAAGGGACAATTGTCCCTCGCAACCCCCTAAAGCTACCCGCATAAAGCGGGAGAAAAAGTTTAGTTAAGCACAAAATTCTTATCAGTGCTATTTTAGGTAGTTTAATGTAAAATCCGCGAAAAATATATAGTTTAAAGGTATGACAATGAGTACTTGGAATCCATCAAGCTGGAGAGAAAAACCTATCGTTCAGCAACCAACATATAAAAATATGGATGAACTTAAGCGTGTTTTGGATGAGTTGAAAAACTATCCACCTCTTGTTTTTGCAGGTGAAGCACGTTCGCTAAAAGCACAGTTGGCAAACGCTTCCGAGGGAAAGGCTTTTTTGTTGCAAGGCGGTGATTGTGCTGAGAGTTTTAGTGAGTTTCATGCACATAACATCCGTGATACATTTAAAGCGATTTTGCAAATGGCAGTCGTGATGACATATGCGGGTGGTCTTCCTGTTATCAAAATAGGTCGTGTTGGCGGTCAATTTGCAAAACCACGCTCAAGCGACACTGAGACTATCGGTGGAGTAACGCTGGATGCTTACCGCGGCGATATCATCAACGGTGTTGAGTTTACGTCCGAGGCACGTATTCCAGACCCGCAAAGAATGATAAAAGCCTACAACCAATCGGCTGCGACACTAAATCTTTTACGTGCGTTTGCATCCGGCGGTTTGGCTGATTTGCACGAGGTTCATAAATGGAATCTGGATTTTACACATCAGAGTGAAATCAGTAAAAAGTATGAAGATTTGGCGGAGGAGATTGGAAAGAGTTTAAAGTTTATGGAAGCATGTGGTATCTCGTCCAAGACACACAGAGCGCTTCGAGAAACTGATTTTTATACATCGCATGAAGCTCTTTTGCTTCCATATGAAGAGGCGTTTACAAGAAGAGATTCTATTACTGGGGATTGGTACGACACATCTGCACATATGCTCTGGATAGGCGATAGAACACGTCAACTTGACGGTGCGCATATAGAGTATATGAGAGGTATCAAAAACCCTATCGGTGTCAAAGCTGGTCCGTCAATGGATCCTGAGGATTTGGTAAGACTTTGCGATATTTTAAACCCTGAAAATGAAGCAGGACGTTTAAATGTAATTGTAAGAATGGGAGCCGACAAGGTTGGTGATGGCATGCCAAAACTTATCCGTGCTATTGAGCGAGAGGGCAAAAAAGTTCTTTGGAGCTGTGACCCGATGCATGGAAATACTATAAAATCATCAAACAACTTTAAAACACGCCCAGTTGATGCGATACTTACAGAGATGAAACAGTTTTTCCAAGTACACAAATCAGAGGGAACATTCGCAGGCGGAGTACACTTAGAGATGACTGGCAAAAATGTAACGGAGTGTATCGGCGGTTCGTTTATCGTAACAGAAGAGGATTTAAGTTCTCGTTACCATACTCACTGTGACCCAAGACTAAACGCTGACCAAGCTTTGGAGCTGGCATTTTTGATAGCAGACACTCTTAAAGAGGCGCAAAAGTAAATAACGCATTCGTGCGTTAATTACTGTTTATCTCTTCCTCTTTCTCCTGAATCATCAACAACTCTTCAACTTTTTCTTCATAAAGATTTTTTAACTCTTCAAGCTCACGGGCGAGTTGCGTGATGCCGATTTTTTCGTAGCATGCAGGGTTTGCCAAGCAGCTGTTTTTCTCATCTATTTTGGCTTCTAATTCGTCTATTTCAATTGGGAGCTTTTCAAGTGCGATTTTTTCTTTGAACGTAAGACGCAACTCTTTTGGTTTGCTCTCTTTTGGTTTTTCATCTGTTTTTTGGCTCTCTTTTTCAAGTTCACTGAGCTCTTTTAGTTCATGTTCTAGTTCGAGATACTCCGTGTAGCTTTGGTAGCTCTCCTCGATATGCTTGTCCTCTTTGAAGATAAAGAGTTTTTTTGCGATTTTATCGACAAAGTATCTGTCATGACTTACGATGATTACCGCTCCGCCAAAGTTCATTAACTGCTCTTCAAGGATGTTAATGGTTGGGATATCCAAATCGTTTGTAGGTTCGTCAAGAATGAGAATATCTACATTTTTTGTAAAGAGCAGGGCAAGTGCGATACGGTTTTTCTCTCCGCCGCTGAGTATTCCTATCTTTTTATCCAAAAACTCTCTGGGGAAAAGGAAGTTTTTCAAGTAGCCAAAGACATGCATATCACGCCCACGCACACTCACTCTGTCTCCGCCAAAGGGGCAGAAAGTCTCTATAAGATTTTTTTCATCATCAAGCATCTCACGGTGCTGGTCAAAGTAGCCGACACTAAACTCTCCTCGCTTGATTTTCCCCTCTGTCGGTTCGATGCGCCCCAAAAGAGCTTTGAGAAGTGTTGATTTGCCGCTTCCGTTTGGACCTACGATGGCGATAACATCTTTTTGGAGGATTCTTGTGGTGAAGTTTTTAAAAAGTAGTTTGTTGCCAAGAGTAAGTCCAAGATTTTCAACCTCAAAGAGCATTTTTTGCTTGTTTACGCTTTTGTCACGGTTGAAATGTTTTGCTTCACGCTCTAACTCGAGCGTCATTTTTTTGATTTTGGAAGGGTTGGTTTTTGCATCTTCTCTAAGAGACATAAGACGCTCTTTGCGCCCCTCATTTCTTTTTAGTCTTGCCTTAACGCCTCGTGCAAACCACTCATTTTCTCGCTTTAGTATCGTTAAAAGCGTCTCGTGCTGTTTTTGGAGTGTCTGCATGTACTCCTCTTTTTGCACGAGATATGTGCTGTATCCGCCGCTGTACTCTCTAAGCGCACAATCCTCCACTTCAACACACTTTGTGGCTACTCTGTCGATAAAGTACCTGTCATGCGAGATGAAAACAAGAGTAAATTTCTCCCTTAAAATCAGCTCCTCCAAAAACTCTACCATGTAAACGTCAAGGTGGTTTGTCGGTTCATCCAGAAGCAAAACATCCGGTTTTTGCAGAAGCAGTGAAGCCAGAGCCACCCTTCTTTGTTCCCCTCCGCTAAGCATTATGACGGGCTTGTCTTCATACTGCTTGAGGTCAAAATGTATGATGATGCGTTCTATCTTGTCATCCAAATTCCAAGCATTATGATGTTCGATATAGCGTGAGAGCATCTCATGTTCATCAATAAGTGCTTTGTTCTCAAAATCATCAGCCAAGAGAAGCGAGAGTGAGTTGTAGCGCTCTTTTGCACGGTTGAGTTCATCCAGTCCGGCTTCAACAGCTTCTCGAACACTTTGCCCCTCTTGAAACTCAGGTCTTTGTGCAAGCATCTTTATCTCAAGATTTTGTCTGCAAATCCTCTCGCCGCCGTCTTGCTCAAGCGTGCCGTTGACAATCTTCATCAAAGTAGATTTGCCGCTTCCATTTTTGCCGATGATAACGATTCTCTCGCCCTCATCGACATGAAAATTTACCTCATTTAAAATCTTTTGTGCTTCGTAATGTTTTGATATATTTAGTAAATCTATAAGTGCCATTTTTCTGTCTTTGTGTAATTTATAAAATTGCGATTATAGTATAAGTAATATAAGAGATAAATTGGAATATAATCAGTCAGATTGAAAACCAAGGATGAAAGAATGGCAACTGTTACATCATACGGAGCGGCGCAAACTGTTACCGGTTCGTGCCACTTAGTAAAAATTGATTCCATAAAAATCTTGATTGATTGTGGTATGTTTCAGGGCAATGGCAATGAGGAGAGAAACTACGAGGCTTTTGAGTTTGACCCTTTCAAAGTCAACTATCTTATCTTAACTCATGCACATCTTGACCATATCGGAAGAGTGCCAAAGCTTATCAAAGATGGGTTCAATGGCAGGATAATCGCCACAAAAGCGACTCACGATATCGCAAAAGTGATGCTGCTTGATAGTGCAAATATACTCCAAGAGGAGTATAAAACCCTCCGCAGAAAAGCACGCAGACGTGGTGAAGAGGAGAGTATCTTAGAGCCGCTCTACACAAAAGAGGATGTGGATAGAGTTTTTGAGAAGAAGTGGTGCACACTGGAGTATTTTGAGGAGCATAAGTTAAAGCATCATATAAAAGTGACGCTCGCAAATGCGGGACATATCATGGGAAGTGCTTTTGTTATGCTTGATTATCAGGAAAAAAACAGCCACAAACGCATCCTCTTCTCTGGCGATTTAGGCTCTCCAGAGAGACTTATCATCGACAGTGCGGACAACATCGACCAAGCGGATACTCTTTTTATAGAATCAACATACGGAGACCGTCAGCACAAACCACTGGAACAGAGTATAGCCGAGTTTAAGGAGGCTGTACGCACAACGCTGCAACAAAACGGAAATGTTATCATCCCCTCTTTTGCACTAGAGAGAACGCAAGAGATACTTTGGCTGCTTCATGAGATGCACGACAATGGCGAGTTGCCAAAATGCCGTGTCTTTTTAGATAGTCCCCTTGCCATCAAAGCGACAAAACTATATAACCGTTATCCTATCCATTTGAGCGATACTCTTGAGTATGCACCGGGGAGCGGGGGTGATCCATTCTCTTTTGCATGGCTTGAGACAACGACAACACGTGACCAGTCTATGGCGATCAACAAAACAAAAGAGCGCTGCATCATCATTGCAGGAAGCGGAATGTGCAACGGCGGGCGCATCATGCACCATCTCAAGCATAGACTTTGGAACGCAAAAAATGCCGTTGTATTTGTCGGGTATCAGGTTCATGGGACGCTTGGACGCAGCATAGTTGATGGCGAGAAGATGATTAAGATTTATGGCGAAGAGATAGCTGTTAAAGCAAAAGTTTATACCATCAACGGCTTCTCCGCACATGCAGACCAAAAAGAGCTCATCGAGTGGATACGACCTATTGAGGGGTTGAAAACTATCTATTTGATTCATGGGGAAACAGAGAAGATGGAAACTTTTGCTTCCGTGATTCAAGATGAACTAGGACAAGAAGCAAAGATTATGGAATACGCAAAGCCTCTTAAGCTTTAGGTATCCCCAAAGCAGAGCTCTTTGGCGGTGTACCACTCGGCGATGGCTGCATCGGTGTAGGGGTACTCCCTTTGCGTATAGGGGATAGAGGAGTTACGGAGTTTTGAACGAACTATCCCCATTATGATAAAAGTGAGAACAAGTGCGAGTGCGGCTAAAAAAAAGTCATAAAAAAACCAAACCACAAGAGTGACTAAAATTGTTGTATATTTTAAAAAAAGGCGTAGCCCAAACGCCATAAATTTGCACTTTTTGCTGTAGAGTTTAGGCGTAGGCTCTAAAAGTTCTATATACTCTTGCTGGGTGTTTTCTTGAAACAAAAATCAGACCTATTTTATAACAAGAACATCTGTCGTGGATTGCTCTAGGATGTCAAAAGCAAAGAAACTCACATTTTGTGTAGCATGGATAACAAGCAAATCACGTTCAATCCCGACAGCTTCTTTTTGGAACATTTTTGGGTTTAAAGAGCTTCTCAAAGAGTATGCGGTGACATCTATCTCTTTTGGCAACATAAGAGAGTTGACAAATGTCTCTAACTCTTTTTGCGACTCCTCTTTGATACTGTTTTCATAGGCTGCTACATCCTCTTCATTAAGTCCATAGCGGCTTATCTCAATAGCACTCGTGCTCATAAGATAGTATAGATTTACAAGGGTCATTTTTGCACCCTCAAAAAGCTGTGCTGTCCTCTTGATGGCTGCTGCAGAAGCTTCAGACATATCTGTGAGAACCATAATGTCGTTATAAGTAAGTTCATGATCATTCTTCATTACTAAAAGTGAAGTTTGCGCATGTTTGATGATCTCTTTTGTGTGGGAACCCATAAGAAACTCATTTAAAAAGTGTGTCTCTCCACTGTTGCCCATAATGATGATGTCCGCATTCAAAACTTGTGCAATATTGGCAATCTCTACTTTTACTTTACCGCTCACACAGTGAAAATTCTCTTTTTTAAGAGAGCTAAAGTTTTTGCCAAGCTCAAGAAAACCACTCTCTTTGAGGGCATCTAAATCTACTTTTTTTGAAAAAAATGAACTCTCCACTACATGAACGAGATGTAATTCTCCACCCATCTTGCGCGTAAAAGCAATAGCTTTTTCTAAAACAACATAACTACTCTTTGAAAAGTCTGTCGCAACCAGTGTTGTAAATTTTTGCATAACCAATTCCTTATGTGAACTCTCTTTAGTGCAGATTATAGCCTATTTGGGAAATATTTTTATGAACACGCTCTTTTTTACCTTCAAAAAATGTAGAAACAAAAATGGCTGCTACATATAAACTAATCAAACTTTAGTCATTAAGACTAAAGATAGTTGATTTGATTTGCAATTATTAATCTTTTTTTGCTACTATTCTTGAAATTTTTACCTAAAGGATTTCAAAGATGGCAAAACATCAATTTCAAACAGAAGCAAATCAGATACTCAACCTTATGATTCACTCGCTCTACTCAAACAAAGAGATATTTTTGCGTGAGCTAGTCTCTAACGCGTCAGATGCGATGGACAAACTCAACCTGCTCGTTTTAACAAACGACGCATACAAAGGCATCAGTTTCAACCCTCGCATCGATATCGTTGCAAACAAAGAGACAAAAACCCTCACTATCAAAGATAGCGGGATAGGTATGAATGAAGAGGATTTGATGAACAACCTCGGGACAATTGCCAAGTCAGGAACAAAGGCATTTTTAGAAAATCTCACGGGAGATCAGAAAAAAGATTCAAATCTTATCGGTCAGTTTGGTGTCGGTTTTTATGCTTGTTTTATGGTCGCACACAGAGTTGAAGTGACAACAAAAAAAGCAGGCGAAGAGCAAGCGTACCTCTGGATAAGCAAAGGTGATGGCGAGTTTGAGATAGAACATACAACGCAAGACGGTCACGGAACAACGATAGTGATGCACCTAAACGACGAAGATAGCGAGTTTTTAGATACATACAGAATTGAGAGTATCATCAAAAAGTACTCAAACCACATTCCATTTCCGATTTTTATGGATAAAGAGAAGTTCGTTCCTGCAAAAAAAGATGATGAGGGCAAAGAGATAGAACCTTCAAGAACAGAGATAGAAAACAAGCAGATCAACCGTGCAAACGCACTTTGGACAATTTCAAAAAATGAGATAAAAGAGGAGGAGTACAAAGATTTTTACAGCTCTATCGCTCACTCTTCAGAAGAGCCTCTTGCATGGATGCACAACAAAGCAGAGGGTGCTATCGAGTACACAACACTCTTTTATATCCCAAGCAAAGCACCGATGGATTTGTACAGAGTTGACTATCAAACGGGGATTAAGCTCTATATCAACCGTGTATTTATCACAGATGATGAAAAAGAGCTTATGCCGACTTATATGAGATTTTTGCGTGGTGTGATTGACTCAAAAGACCTTCCTCTCAATGTCTCTCGTGAGATTTTACAGTCAAATGCAGTGATGGCGAAGATAAAAAATGCCTCTGTTAAAAAAGTTCTCTCCGAACTTGCAAAAATGGCTACAAACGACAAAGAGAAGTACAAAACATTCTTTAAAGAGTTTGGAAATGTCCTCAAAGAGGGGCTTTACAGTGATTATGGCAACCGTGAGAAGATTTTGGAGCTTATGCAGTTTAACACTCTTAACTCTCCTGAGCCGGTAATGTTTGAAGAGTTTTTGAAAAATGTGGATGAGACGAAAAAAGAGATTTACTTTATTACGGGTAAAACATCTCTCTCTATGCTCAAAAACTCGCCTGCATTAGAGCGATTTAAGTCTCGCGGTATTGATGTTTTAGTGCTCAACGAAGAGATTGACACCATCATCTTCCCAATGGTAACGGAGTATAAAGAGTACAAGCTTGTTCACGTAAATGATGCAAAATTTGATGAAAATGAAGATGAGAAAAAAGCGCATGAAGAGGTGGCAAAAGAGTATGAAGGGCTTGCAAAAGAGCTCAAAAGCTCTTTGGGAGAGAGTATAAAAGCTGTTGAAGTTACTTTTGATTTGGTTGATTCTCCTGTAAAACTCAAAGAAGATAAAGAAGACCCTGCATTTATGATGGCGCAAATCATGAGACAGATGGGACAAAAGAGTGATGCACCTGCACCTGCACCGATTTTACAGATAAATCCTAAACATGAACTTATCGTAAAACTCAAAAACTCTGTTGACCAAAACCTTATCAATGATGCAGCGCACCTTCTGCTTGATCAAGCAAAACTATTTGAGGGCGTAGAGCTAGAAGACACAACAGGCTTTATAACAAGACTTAATCGTGTTATTTCCAAAGCAATTTAGTCGCTTGTATGAGTGCTTTTGTAGCACTCCTCGCGAGTTTATGTCCATTTTTTAAAACTTTAGAATCATAAGAGAAAAAAATATGTTATTTTACTTCCATGAATAGTGATATAAGAGAAAAAAGGCGTCCTGAGAACGCTGAACTCCGCCGCAAAATCGACAGACTGTTACAAGATGGTGACACGTTTGTAAAACAAAATCTTGGACATTTGGATATTGCAAACTATAACTATGAGATAGAAGAAGCGATGGAAGAGCTCTCTTTAGAAAGAGAGATAGTTTTACAGCTTATAGAAGATTATGTTATTCAGATTTTAAAATCAAAAATCGCATTTTATGCTCTCATCCATAAGCTCAAAAAAGATATCCTCGAGGGCAGAGCGTTAGACTATACGGATATCAAGCACTTAGCACATAAAAATTTGGGTGTTGTGAGAAATCTACGCATAAAAGATGCACAAAAAATTCTCGAAGAGATGATGGTTGAAGATAATTTGGATTATCTAAGACTTTACGCAAAAGCACTTGAAATCTCTGCCATAAAGCTCAACCCTCTTTGCGCTTATGAGACGCTCAATCTCATAGCAGTTAAAAATTCTCTCTGATTACTCCCTAAGGGATTGAGAGACTTCTTCAAGAATGTTGGCTGGTTTTTTGATAAGAAGTGCCTCTTCTTCTTTCGCAGGTAAAACAAAAGCAAGTATTATAAAAACAAATGCAAAAAAGATACCAACTAACACAGCGAGAACGACTTTTAGTTTGTGTTCATTCACTATTTTAATCTACTTTATTGAGGCTGTTTGAAGTCATATAAATCCAAAACTCTTTATGAGAGTAGCCTCTGTTTAAAAAGAAAATCTGCAAGATAGCTACTCTATAGAGCGTGACTGCCATTTTTGCGTAAGGCACAAACAGAGATAAACTCACAAGAAGTGATTGCTCTTTATC
>DKFQ01000147.1:10480-11674 GCA_002452425.1 Sulfurimonas sp. UBA6792
AGTATGGAAAAAAGAAAATTTAAAACTAATCCAAATATTATATATGCCATAAACTCTTGTTCATGCATTCCACCTATCATTATTTCCTCCAAAATATTTTATCTTTGCAATTATTTTAACTAAAGAGAACTTTTGACTTCATAAGATTGTATTCTCTTTTTTGTAAAAAATGTTCCAAAAGGCAGAAGTGAAGCGATAAAAAAGAGTGCGCTCTCTTTAAAAGACCACCCTGCTTCTTGCCACGCCCGAAGAAGATAGTAACAAAAAAGGATAAACAAGATTCCGTGAATCATTCCAACTATTTTAACAGCCATAGGCATGGCAAAAAGGTACTTCATAGGCATTGCAATAAAAACAAGAGCTATGTAAGAGTATCCCTCTATGCTATTGATGCGTCCAAATTTTACAACGTTTTCGTTTTTCATATCTATCCTAAGTTGAGAATTGTGCTCTCATGATTTTGGTGAATTATATAATCAAAAAGTAACAATCAAACCCTTGGGTCCAATCTAAAAACCCCTTGCAAACTCTTTTTAAACATTAATATTGTACAGTAGCGCCAAACAAGTTTGGAAGGTGTAGTGATGGAGATGAATCCTGTATTAGAGAGTATTAAATTCATGTTTCTTGGAATGGGAACGGTTTTTCTTTTCCTTGTAGTTATGATTTATTGTATGAACATAATGTCGGCTATCTTGAGTAAGTATTTTCCTGAGGCAAGACCTGATGTGAATGCTAAGTTAAATGCAGCTATGAACAGTAGTCAAAAAGACGATAAAAAAGTGGTTGCAGCAATTACAGCAGCAATTAAATACCATAGAGAAGGTTAGGAAGCGAAAAAATGGCCAAAAAATTTATTGATATAATGGACACAACTTTCAGAGACGGATTCCAATCCGTTTTTGGCGGTCGCGTGTTGATGAAAGATTTTTTTCCAGCTGTTGAAGCTGCAAAAATGGCAGGGATAAAACACTTTGAGTTTGCTGGGGGAGCGAGATTTCAGTCTCTTTACTTTTACTTAAGAGAAGATGCCTTTGAAATGATGGATGAATTCCGAAAAATCGTAGGACCTGATGCAAATCTTCAAACACTCTCTCGCGGTGTAAATACTGTTATGCTTGACACTGGCTCCAAAGAACTTATCGATTTACATGCAAAAATGTTCAAAAAACATGGTGCTACAACGATTAGAAA
>DKFQ01000147.1:11875-12718 GCA_002452425.1 Sulfurimonas sp. UBA6792
ACGTCTTGCTCCTGAGGGAACACATATCAGACTTCATACGCATGAGACGGCAGGCGTCTCCGTTGCTGCATATATGGCGGCACTCGAAGCTGGCGTTGATGGTATAGACTTGGCTGCTGCACCAGTGAGTGGCGGTACAAGCCAGCCAGACATCTTAACTATGCTTCATGCGACAAAAGGGATGAATTACGACCTTGGTGGTTTAGAGATAGATAAGATTTTAACATACGAAAAAGAGTTACAGTCTTGCTTGTCTGATTACTTTATGCCTCCTGAAGCGACAATGGTTTCTCCTATCATTCCATTCTCTCCGATGCCAGGTGGTGCGCTTACTGCAAATACCCAAATGATGCGTGATAATGGCATTATGGATAGATTTCCAGAGGTAATCGCTGCAATGACGGAAGTTGTGAAAAAAGGCGGATACGGAACATCTGTAACACCTGTTTCACAGTTTTACTTCCAACAAGCACTGAACAATGTTATGCAAGGTCCATGGAATGCAATCGCTCCGGGATACGGCAAGATGGTTTTGGGATATTTTGGAAAAACTCCAGTTGCTCCAGATCCAGAAATTGTAAAAATTGCATCTGAGAAGTTAGGTTTAGCGCCTACGACTGAGAAAGCTCTTGATTTGGCAAATGCTGATGAGAGCAAATCTTTGGCTACTTGGATTGAGAAGCTTAAAGCAGAAAATATAGAGATAACAGAAGAAAATATCTTTATAGCCGCTGCTTGTCACGATAAGGGAATCGCCTTCTTAAAAGGCGAAGGTGAGTTGATGGTTCGTAAACTGTCAGATATGAAAAATGAAGAAGCAAATAAAGAGAGCGGGAGCAAAAA
>DKFQ01000160.1 GCA_002452425.1 Sulfurimonas sp. UBA6792
AAAAATGGTAGCGAGTTTTTTGGAGCCTGTCTCATCAAGGATGTCTTGGTAAGGGGAGTTTTGGATTTTGATGATAAAAGCTTCTGTTTTTGTTTCGCTTATGATGGGAATCGTCTCGAAAAAATAGGCATCTTTGTGTTTGTAGATGTGGATTTGTAGCTCTTCGTTGAGGGGGATAAAGACTTGTAGAAGAGAGCCATCTTTCTCACGTGTCTCTTTGCAGCCAACACCCGATATGATCTCTTCTGTGAGCTGTTTTTCATCTTCATCTAGGTTGTAAAAAAGGGGTTTGAGGGGAAGTTTGTTTCTCTCTAAAAAAGAGAGATAGGTCTCGCCATTGCTCCATCGAAAGGTTTCAACGCGCGCCCCAAAGAGGGATGTTGCTAAAAATAAAAAGAGGAATAATCGTATCATACTAAAAAACCATAACATAAGAATTTTGAAAAATAATTTTAAAACTTTAACAAAATTTGCCTTAGTGTGAGGTTTGTTTGCTATAATCGCAGCATATTATTTGTAAAGTGGACAAAAATGAAGCATGTATTTTTATGGGTTCTTGCGGTGTTACAACTCTTTGGGGCTGTCGTACAATCTCCTGTAATTGGGGTGAATGAAGATGCAACCCAAGTAACGATTCAGGTAGATAAGATTGATGTGGGTGTGAGTGGGTTTGTAGTGCATACCATTGCGGATGGCAAAAGAAGCATCGTTGCAAGCGCACTAGTTGAGAGTTTTGACGCAAGCACAAAAAAAGCGAAACTCTCCATAAGTGAGTATGATGCGCTCAGCAGCGGTGCATTGCCAAAAGGAAAGTGGGGTGTCAAGGTCGGCGATGAGGTTGTTTTGGCATTTGGCTACACCAGAGGGCTTTTAATAGCTCCAAGTGAGGAGATTTACTACAGAATCACAAAGAGTTCTGCTCTTCAGTGGGTTCATCCAGACCTTTTTGCAACACTGCTCTCTTTCAATGGTCACCCGACGCCGCTAAGAAGCGACTTTGCGCAAATGAGCATCGATAGCTCCGTAGGACTTGTTTTCCTCTTTTTGCAAAACAAAGTCTTTACGCTTGATGCAAAGAGTTTTAAGATTTTAGCTATTACAGATGCAAAAGTAGAGCAAAAAGAGACGAAACTGCCGTTTTACACGAGAGTTGAAGAGATTGAGGATAATTGGTGGGGAGAGGGAAGTGATGCGCTTGAGGAGTATGAGCCACACTACTACGAGTTGATGATAGTGGCGAACCCAAGCCATAAAGAGCTTTATGAGATAGTAAAGAGCGGTGGCGAGAAGTTTGAAGATTTGCTTGAAGAGTTTGATTTTGAAGGGAAAAAAGATGATAGAAAAAAGACATTTGGACTATTTTAGTCAAGTAGTAGGAAGCGAAAATATCTATAGCGACAAAGCACATCTTATCGCTTACTCGTATGATGCGACACGTGAGCGTTTTGAGCCTGATGCGGTCATCTTTCCTAGAAATGAAGAGGATGTCAGCCAGATTTTAAAATACTGTAACGAGCATCGTATCGTTATAGTTCCTCGTGGTGCGGGGAGTGGTTTTACGGGCGGCGCACTTCCAAGTAGCGGAGGCATCGTCCTTGCTATGGAAAAACATATGAACAAAATCCTAGAGATTGATATGAAAAACATGGTTGCGGTGGTTCAACCGGGGGTTATCAACATGGATTTGCAGCGTGCAGTTGAAGAGGTAGGACTTTTCTATCCGCCTGACCCTGCAAGTCAAGAGTACTCTAGTATCGGCGGCAATGTAAGCGAAAATGCGGGCGGTATGCGTGCGGCAAAATATGGCATCACAAAAGATTATGTGATGGCTACCCGTGCAGTACTTCCAAACGGCGATATCATCAAAGCGGGCAAACGCACCATCAAGGATGTGGCGGGTTATAACATCAGCGGGATTTTGATAGCGTCTGAGGGGACTTTGGCGGTTTTAACTGAGGTAACTTTGAAGCTTATCCCAAAACCGAAGATGACAAAAACGGCGATGGGAATCTTTGGAAGCGTCGGCGAGGCGATGAATGCGGTCTATAAAACGATGGCAAGCGGTATTACCCCTGTTGCTATGGAGTTTTTGGACAACCTTACCATACGAGCGGTGGAACAGACCTACAAAAAAGGACTGCCTGTGGATGCGGGCGCGCTTTTGGTAACGGATGTGGATGGGAACTTAGAAGAGGATTTGGACTTTCAGTTAGCACAAATCGAGAAGGTGTTTAAAGAGAATGGATGCAGTGAGTTTAAAATCGCAAAAGATAAGCAAGAGGCCTCTGACCTCTGGTTCGCAAGACGTAATGCTTCTCCTTCTCTGAGTGTTTATGGAAGTAAAAAACTTAACGAGGATGTCACAGTCCCACGCTCTGCACTTCCTGAACTTTTAGAGAAGTTTTATGCCATAGCCGACAAGTACAATGTCAAAATTCCATGTTTTGGACATACGGGCGATGGTAATGTGCATACAAACGTCATGGTGGATGGCAAAGACCCAGAGCAGGTAAAAATCGCATATCAAGCCATAGAAGAGGTGTTTCAGGCAACCATAGATTTGGGCGGAACGCTGAGCGGAGAACACGGCATAGGACTTGCAAAAGCACCTTACATGAAAATGGCATTTACCCCAGAAGAGATGGCACTTTTCAAATCCATCAAAATGGCATTTGACCCTAACAATATCTTGAATCCTTTTAAGATGGGATTGTCGTAAGGCTAGCGATGTTAAGTAGAGAAAATATCCTAAAAACTTTAAAAAATTTCAATGAAGTGCATGAAGATGAGGGTTTTAGAGTAGTAAGTCTCTTTGGCT
>DKFQ01000002.1 GCA_002452425.1 Sulfurimonas sp. UBA6792
GCCGCATTTAGAAACAATACGCTTGATTATGATACTTTTTATATAACACATAAACAAGATAACGTTTTTTCAAATTTAAAAAAGATAATAGATGACAGTAGCGGTACATTTCTAAATGCTAACGATATAACAAGAGAAATAGTCAAGACCGGAGAAGAGAAGAGTTATAATGTAATGATGATAGTTGTCGAGAGTCTGAGCGGCAAATTTCTTGAAACGCTCGGTGGAGAAAATGGATTGACGCCAAACTTGGATTCTTTGGTGAAAGAGAGCCTCTTCTTTAGCAATTTTTATGCGACCGGTACGCGGACAGTCAGAGGAATGGAAGCAATCACTCTGTCCATGCCGCCTACGCCCGGGCGTGCAATAGTAAAACGACCCGACAATCACAATATGTACTCAAGCGGGTTTATATTTAAAAACAAGGGGTATGAAACAAAGTTTATTTACGGCGGTTACGGCTATTTTGACAATATGGGCGAATTTTTTTCAAACAATGGATTTGATGTTGTTGATAGAGCAAAATTTAATGACGAAGAGGATACTTTTCATACTGTTTGGGGAGTTTGTGACGAAGATCTCTTAAATAAAACTCTAAAAGAGGCAGATTTATCTTATAGAGCACATAAACCTTTTATGAGTTTTGTTATGACTACGTCAAATCACCGACCATACGACTATCCTGATGGACGAATAGATATACCCTCGCACACGGGAAGAGATGGTGCCGTCAAATATACGGATTACGCAATTGGGGAGTTTATCAAAAAGGCAAAAGAGAAGCCTTGGTTTAAAAATACTATTTTTGTGATTGTTGCTGATCATTGTGCTACAAGTGCGGGAAAAATAGAAATTCCTCTTGATAAATATCATATTCCGATGATTATCTATGCACCAGAGATACTAGAGCCTCAGGTTGTTGAAAAGGTATCAAGCCAGATAGATATCATGCCGACTCTTTTTGGTATGCTGAACTGGTCATATAAGAGCAAGTTTTATGGCAGCGATATTTTGAATCCATTGTTTAAGGAGCGTGCATTAATAGGTACTTACCAAAAGCTCGGGCTTTATAAAGAGAATAAATTAATCGTTTTGTCTCCTACAAAAAAAATCAAAAGCTATGAAGTGGTAGCGCAAGATATATTTGACACAAAATACAAAGAGATTCAAGCAGAGAAAAGTTTGGAAGAAGATATTGTGAGTTACTATCAAGGAGCAAGTGTACTTCATGAAAAGAGGTTAGATAGATATGACGATTGAGAAGCAGATTTTTGCTACTCTGTCTGTTTTAGTGGCTGTTTTTTTCCTTTTTGAGCTAACTAATATTGATATTTTTGTGCAAAACAATTTTTATGACAAAGCAGCCAATCAGTGGCTGCTATCACATGAAAAAGGAAGTTTGTTAGATATGCTTTTTTATACGGGGATAAAAAAGACAATTATAGTTTTTGGAGTTTTAGTTCTTTCTTTATACCTCTACTCCTTTAAAGCTTCTGCAGGGGCATTAAAAGAGTATAGAAAAGGATTGCTTATAGTCTGGTTGAGTCTTGCAGCTATTCCTTTTTTTATCGGGCTTTTAAAATCACTCTCAAATGTTCCCTGCCCATGCGATATCAAAATTTTTGGAGGAGAGTTCCCTTATATAAGAGTTCTTGATGCTATGCCTGTAGATATTATAAAAAAATTTAAGTGCTATCCTGCCGGTCATGCTAGCGGCGGTTTTGCACTTATGTCGTTTTTTTTCTTATTCAAAGAACAAAAAAACAGATTTATAGCTCTTGTTTTTGCTCTTTTTATCGGCTGGAGTATGGGAATCTATAAGATGCTCATAGGACATCACTACTTGAGCCATACCGTTATCACTATGATATTAGCATGGCTTTTAATATTGATTATCCGCAAAATCTCAAAAAATATTGCATTTTGAAATATTATCGTCTGTCATATGTTTTTTTCAATAGAATAGCTGTAAAAAAGGCATAAGATGGTTTTAGGAAAATGCCCCTATTGCAGCAGCGGCAGTGTTGAGGTGAGAGATAAAGAGGTAAACGGAAAAAAAGTCAAACTCTATGCGTGTTCAAACGCAAATTGGAAGACAGAAGATGGTGAAATGTTTGAACTGACAAAAGAGTCCATATGCGACTTTAGAATCTGGCAAAACTCGCTAGCAAAATATGGAAAATGGCTTACATATAAAGAGGTAAGAGAATTATTGCAAAACAGTACTGTCGAAGTAGAACTTTTAAGTAAAAAATATGGCAAAAAAATTTATTACAATAAATATATAACTCTTAGCAGAGAGTATGGAGTGAGTGTTTTATGGGATTGAATTGTAAAAAAACAGACATTATTAAAAAATAAAGATGAGAAATAGGCAGACTTAATAAATCTTTTACATTTATTTGTGTATAATCCTCATCCGCTTTGCTGTTTTGACAAAAAAGTGAGAGTGTTTTTATCTCTAATGGAAAGCATTTAGAGATAAAAGTATTGGTAAATTATAAAAAAAATATTTACCTAAAAACAGCAAAAGGGCATGGATTTATTAGGTTTCATTGATTCTTGCGCATGAGTGCGGCTTTAGTGAAGAGATAAAACTGGATTTTTTCAGATTTTATAAGAATTTATTGTAAGGACTTTCAATGAAAGTAAGAGCTTCAGTTAAGAAGATGTGTGATGACTGTAAAGTTATCAAAAGAAAAGGCATTGTAAGAGTAATCTGCAAAGTTAAAAAACATAAACAGAGACAAGGATAACCATGGCTCGTATATCAGGTGTTGATTTACCAAAGAAAAAAAGAATAGAGTATGGTCTAACATACGTCTATGGAATCGGTCTATACGCTTCTCGTCAAATTCTTGACGCTACGGGTATTGACTATAACAAGAGAGTTTACGAACTAAGCGAAGATGATGTTGCGGCTATCACAAAAGAGATTCGTGCAAATCACGTAGTAGAGGGTGATCTTCGTAAACAAGTTGCAATGGACATTAAAGCACTTATGGATTTAGGTTCATATAGAGGTCTTCGTCACCGTCGTGGTCTTCCATGCCGTGGTCAAAAAACTAAGACAAATGCGCGTACTCGTAAGGGCAAGCGTAAAACTGTCGGCGCAGCGTAAGGAATAGCAGATGGCAAAAAGAAAAGCTGTTAGAAAAAAAGTAGTAAAGAAAAATATTGCACGTGGCATCTGCCACATTTCTGCATCATTTAACAATACTCTTGTAACTATTACAGATGAGATGGGTAACATGATTGCTTGGAGTTCAGCTGGAAGCCTTGGCTTTAAAGGCAGCAAAAAATCTACTCCATTTGCAGCGCAAGCAGCAGTAGAAGATGCAGTAGCAAAAGCTCAAGTACATGGTATAAAAGAACTTGGTATCAAAGTTCAAGGTCCTGGTTCAGGAAGAGAAACTGCAACTAAAGCAGTAGGTTCTATTGAAGGTATCCGCGTAACATTCATGAAAGATGTTACTCCACTACCACACAATGGTTGTCGCGCGCCTAAGCGCCGTAGAGTTTAAGGAGATTACTGATGGCAAGATATAGAGGTCCAGTAGAAAAGATCGAAAGAAGATTTGGAGTTAGTCTTAACCTTAAAGGGGAGCGTCGTTTAGCAGGTAAATCTGCACTAGAAAAACGTCCATATGCTCCAGGTCAGCATGGTCAGCGCCGTAAAAAGCCTTCAGAGTATGGTTTACAGCTTAACGAAAAGCAAAAAGCAAAATTTATGTATGGTATCTCTGAAAAGCAGTTCCGTGCACTGTTCGTTGAAGCAAAAAGAAGAGAAGGCAACACAGGGACAAACCTTGTTACTTTGATTGAGCAGAGACTTGACAATGTTGTTTACAGAATGGGATTTGCAACGACACGTCGTTTTGCGCGTCAGCTTGTAACACATGGTCATATTTTGGTAGATGGAAAGAAACTAGATATCCCTTCTTATCGTGTAAGACCAGGACAAAAAGTTGAAGTTCGCCAAAGTAGTAAAAACAATTCTCAAATTGTTCGTGCTATCGAGCTTACAAATCAAACTGGCTTAGCTCCATGGGTTGATATTGATGCTGATAAAAAATTCGGTATCTTTACTCGCCTGCCAGAGCGTGAAGAAGTTGTTATCCCTGTAGAAGAGCGTCTAATCGTTGAGCTTTACTCGAAATAATAGTTAAAATAAAAGGCGTAAGAGATATGAAAAAGATTAAAACTACTCCACTTGCTCCTCAAGAATTTGAGGTAGAGCAGATTAGTGAGAATGAAGCGAACATTGTGGCATATCCGTTTGAAACGGGATATGCTATCTCTTTAGCTCATCCACTTCGCCGTTTTTTGTTAAGTAGCTCAGTTGGTTATGCACCAATAGCTATTAAGATTGAAGGTGCTAAGCATGAGTTTGACTCAGTGCGTGGTATGCTTGAAGATATTTCAGATTTTATTTTAAATCTTAAAGAGATTCGTTTTAAGCTACTTGGTGGTGCAACTGAAGCAGAGATTACTTATAACTTTGCTGGTCCATGTACCATTAAAGGCGGTGATCTTACAAATAATGAAGTGGAAATAGTAACTCCAAATACTCATCTCGCTACATTAAATGAAGATTCTACGCTTAACTTTAGCATTAAAATCGCTCAAGGTATTGGTTATGTTGCAAGTGAAGATACATATGATGAGCTAGGAGAGGGTTATATAGCACTGGATGCTTATTTTACACCTGTTCGCAGCGCAACATATAAGATTGAAAACGTACTTGTTGAAGATAACCCTAACTTTGAGAGAGTGATTTTAAACATCAGAACTGATGGGCAAATCTCTCCAGTTGATGCATTTAGAAACTCATTAGAGGTTATGTATGCACAATTGGCAGTATTTAACAGTGAAATTAGCGTAAAAGCTCCAGCAACAATCGAAAGAAGTGAAGAAAATCCAGATCTTAAGAGATTGAGTGCACATATTGATAGTTTAGGTTTAAGTGCAAGAAGTTTTAACTGTCTTGACCGCTCAAACATTAAACTTATAGGTGAAATAGCATTGATGAGTACAAATGATCTCAAAAATGTTAAAAATCTAGGTAAAAAATCATATGACGAGATCGTTGAAAAACTTCAAGAGTTCGGTTATGAAGTTGGCGGCGACTTGGCAGATGATGTTGTAAGCGCATTAAAAAAGAAAATAGAAGCTTTATAAGCTCAACAGAGGAATTATAGATGAGACATCGTCATGGATACCGTAAACTAGGTCGTACAAGTGCACACCGTGCTGCTTTACTTAAAAACCTTAGTATTTCGTTAATTGAACATGGTAAAATTGAAACTACTGTAGAAAAAGCAAAAGAGTTACGCTCTTATGTTGAAAAACTTATTACCGTTGCTGGTAAGGGTGATTCAAATGCTCATAAAGCAGTATTTGCGGCGCTTCAAAGTAAAGAAGCAACAAAAACTCTAGTAAATGAGATAGCTCCTAAGTATGTTGATCGTGCTGGTGGTTATACAAGAATTATTAGAACACGTATTCGCCGTGGTGACGCTACAACTATGGCATTTATAGAATTAGTATAATCTGATTCTATTAGCAGCAGGGACTATCCTGCTGTTATCCCCACATTTCCACATTCCAAACTACTTAAGAGAGAAAGCATGAGTACTTTTGCATTTGGAACTTACAGAATAAGCGACTCCAATTTACAACATATCGAAGCACTCAAAGAAGCGATACGCTCCGGTGTAAAAATAATTGACACTTCTTCAAATTATATGGATGGTGGAGCAGAGCGCGCTATTGCTATCGCGCTTCATGAGTTTGACGAAGATGTGCAAGAAGAGATTGAAGTTATAAGCAAGTACGGCTATATACAAGGTACGCTTCTTCAAGAGTATCTTCAAAATCCTTCTACCATGCCAAATTCTCATGAGATAGTTAAGTATTCACAAGAGTGTTATCACTCAATATCTAGCTCTTTTATGCATGAACAGCTAACGCTCTCATTAAAGAGACTTGAGAGAGATAAGCTAGAGTGCTACTTGATCCATAACCCAGAGTACTATCTCTTAAATGCCATCAACAGAGGCGTTAGTAAAGATGAGAGACTAGATGGCATGTATGCAAGACTGCAAGAGGCTTTCGTCGGATTAGAAGAGGAGATAAAAGCAGGAAGAATCAACTCTTATGGTATCAGCTCAAATAGCTTTGCGCTCAGAGAGACCGATGAAGAGTTTTTGCCTTATGAAGATTTGCTTACATTAGCGCAAAACGCGGCAATCATAGCAGGCAACAGCAAACATAGTTTTACTACTATTGAACTTCCGATTAATATTTTAGAGAGAGATGGGCTCAAATGTGCAGCTTGGGCAAAAAATAATGGGCTTCGTGTGTTGGCAAATAGACCTCTAAATGCAAAATACAATAACAAGATGTACCGTCTGGCTGACTATGAAGAGAGTAGGGAGTACTACCACCACTTTAACGAGCTCTTAGAGTATTGTGATAATGAAAAGTTAAGGGCACTTTACAACCTTATAGAACAGCTTGATACAAGTATGCATAAGTTTGACTGGATTGGTAGTTATGATATTTTTCTCTACACACAAATTGTGCCACATATTCGCAAAGTACTAGAGCCAATGGATATGCAAGAGAGCCAAGAGATGGTCAATTTTTTAGATATGTATCTTTTGGAGTACAAAAAAATGGTGGCGTATGAGTGTTCAAAAAAGACACGAGCAGAACTTCAAGATTTTTTTAAAGAGTGCTTTGTTACGATTCAGGAGTGTGCGATACGCTTTTTGATGCAGGCTCAAAATGTTGATGTTATACTCGTGGGGATGCGCAAGCCATCCTATGTGCATCAAATCCTTTCTCTGGGAGAATAAGTCATATTTTTTATCGCATGTTAAGCGATTTTGTCATATCTTATGAAGCTAATAGCGCAGATAAATTTTTAAAGGGTGGGCATGATTCCATTTACAGACGAAGAGCTAATGAATCCAGTAAGAACAGTTATTGACAAAGTTCGTCCATCATTAGCACTTGATGGCGGAGACATTACATTTATAACAGTTAAAAATTCAAAAGTATATATACAACTACGTGGTGCGTGCATAGGGTGCGCTAGCAGTGGAACAACTCTTAAGTATGGAGTTGAGAGACAACTTAAGATGGATATTCACCCAGAGTTAACAGTTATAAATGTTCCTCTTGGTATGGAAAACGATATAGATAATTTATAAACAGGCGTAAAAAAAATGGCGATGAGTAAATATAAGACATTAACACAAGCAAAAGAGAGTTTCTCCAGATCAGATTATAAGAATGCATTGGAAAAATTTGCCGCTGTTTTACAAAATTTTCCTAACTCTCAAGAAGCCTACAATGGTGTTATCTTAGCAGAGATGGCACTGAGCGGAGAGGGCGGTGCAGAGGCTCTTTTTGACTACTATGAGGTGCTCAAGGAAGAGGACAAAGAGCAGGCGGACATCATCATGAGCGAGATACTCAAAAACATGGATGGTTCGCTAGAGAAGCTTCGAGAAGTTTTTGCAGAACCTCTGCGTGATAGAGTTGAGTTTGAAGATGGGATTTTATATAAAGATTTTAAAACTCTCGTAGATGAGGGTGGAGATTTTAAAGAAATTTTCGAAAATATTATGTTTTCAACACGTGTTATCATCACGCAAAAAGAGGATTTTGTTGACTTCTTAGACAAACTGATAGAGCATGATTTTGCAGAGATGGCACTTACTTATCTTGAGAATGCTTTGAGTGTTTATCCGAGTGACAAGCTTCTTAGAAAACTTCTAAAAAAATTAGCACAAGGCAAAAAAGTTGAAAATTGAACTTCCAGAGGAAGCATTTAGATATATAACTGAAGATTCCAAAGAGTGTGACGCAGAGACAGCGTTTGTTTTAACGCCGCAAAATGAGAAGTATCTTGAAGATGCAAAAGCTAACGGAGCGCACTCTATCATCAACATCAAAGAGGTTGCAAAACTTTTTGGTATCGATAAGATAAAGATTGTCGGTATTACAGGGACAAACGGTAAGACAACAACCGCAAGTGCTATCTACTCATTTCTTTTGGATTTAGGTTATAAAGCTGCACTTCAAGGAACACGCGGCTTCTTTATGAACGACAGAACAATTGAGGGAAAAACACTCACGACACCGTCACTACTCAATACATATAAACATATCTATCAAGCAGTAAGTGAGGGGTGCGATTTTTTTATTATGGAAGTAAGTTCTCATGCAATAGCGCAAAAGAGAGTTGAGGGACTCAATTTTGAACTCAAAATTTTAACAAATATTACACAAGACCATCTTGATTTTCATAAAACAATAGGCGAGTATATAGCTACAAAAAATAGCTTTTTTCAAGATGAGGGAAGAAAGCTTATAAACAAAGATGAGCCAAAAGCCTCTTTTACTATCAAAAATACTTTTACCTATGGGATTGAAAATTCAGCAACGTATAGATTGATAGCCTATTCGCTAAACAACGCATCCAGCGGTATCATACAGCACTTTAGTGAAGTTGTTCCCTTTACATCTGCGCTTCATGGCTTTTTCAATCTCTATAACCTTATGGCGGCAATCGCTGCAACACATCTTTTAAGCGGAAAAAAACTTGAAGAGGTGTGTGAGGTTGTCGATAACTTTGCAGGTGTGAGCGGACGCATGGAGCAGGTAAGTGAAGTTCCAAATGTTATTGTTGATTTTGCCCATACGCCCGATGGGATGGCGCAAGTGCTTAATGCACTAAAAGAGAAAGAACTTCTAGTGGTTTTTGGTGCAGGCGGAGATCGAGACATAACAAAAAGACCTTTGATGGGCAGAGTTGCGGCAAGCTTGGCAAAAAAAGTTTATATAACAAGCGACAACCCTAGAAACGAAGAACCTCAAGATATAGTAAACGATATTTTAGAGGGCATTGAAGATAAGAGCATCGTGAGTGTTGAGTTAAACAGAAAAAAAGCTATCGAGATGGCACTCCGTGATCAAAAAGAGGATGAAGTTGTTGTTATTCTTGGCAAAGGGGACGAGGCGTATCAGATAATTTATGACCAAATGCTCCCTTTTGATGATAGAGAAGTGGTGCGAGAGATACTTGCTAGGAAGTAACACTAATCTTAAATAAATAAACTTCTTTATGGTTATTATCATTTTAGGGTTACTTTTTTGTTACAATTGCGAAATTTTTTTAAAAGGAAGGTTTTTATGGGAATTCCTCAGCCAGCATTTTATATATTCAAATGTGAACAATCATCTCCTCCAGGGATGCCAAAGCCTTCATGTGTAAGTCCACAAACGCAAGACCTGTTTCAACATTTAGCACAAAAGTTGATGAAAGAGGGTATTATGGGGACTGTGCAGCCGATTCGCACTTCATGTCTTAGTCGTTGTCTCGCAGGTCCTGTTATGCTTGTGGAGCCAGGACATTTTATGTATGCAGCACTTACAAAAGAGAAGATTGATAGAATAATAGAAGAGCACCTTATCGGTGGAAACGTTGTCAAAGAGTATTTGATTAGCGAAGATATGTGGGGTGAGCCAATCTCTCCATGTGAGATGAAAAAACAGATGGGAATGTAAAAATGACAATAGAGATGTTGTACAGCAAAATTCATCGTGCTACCGTAACAGATGCTAACCTCAATTATGTCGGTTCTATTACTGTAGATGAGGAGCTTTTAGAAGCTTCAAAGATGAGAGTTGGACAAAAAGTTGAGATTTTAAACATCAATAACGGTGAGAGATTTTCAACATATATTATTTTAGGTGAGCGTGGCAAGAGAGATATCTGCCTAAACGGAGCTGCTGCTAGAAAAGTTCATAAAGGCGATAAAATCATAATTGTTGCGTATGCTACTTATGATGAGAGTGAACTTGCGGCATATAAACCAAGAGTTGTTTTAGTCAATGAAGACAACGATATCGAAGAAATTTTAGAAGAAATTTAAGCGATGTTTGGAAATTTAGGCGATATGGGCAAAATGCTTGAGAGCATGCAAGAGAACGCTAAAAAACTCCAAACAGAATTAGAGTCTAAAAATTTTACGGTAAAGAGCGGCGGTGGCATGGTTGAGGTGACCATAAACGGCAAAGGCGAGGTGACGGATATTAATATCGATGACTCGCTTCTTACAGATAAAGATTCTCTGCAGATTTTGCTTATCGGTGCCATTAACGATGCCAACAAGATGGTAGAAGATAACAGACAAAATAGTGCTTTGGGTATGCTAGGCGGTATTAACCCTTTTGGGAGCAAGTAGGTGCTTAGGCTATTAGTAGCGCTGCACCTACTTTTTTTCAACCTCTACGCATGCAAGGATGGGCTAGACTCTTGCAGACAAAAAGTTATAGACTCTGAGTCTATTGTAGAACAAACAATTCAAGTTCCTCTTAAAAACAACCAAAGATTAATTTTTTCCACAACACCGCCCAAAGCAAAAATCATCAAACATGACCCATATCTTTCTCTTTATCTTATAGAGGATGAAAAAAAATTTAAATACCCATTTCTTATAAACATAAATATGCCTCTTGGTCTGATTGGTGTCGATAACAAACGGGTTGTAGAGGGCAAAATCGTAAAAAAACAGGTAGGTTTAAACACTCTCGCAACCTTTAGTGAGCCACTCTCCGCACCGAGCCTTATTCTCAATAGCTGCTGTGCGCTAGAGGGGATTGTTACTGAGCGTGGCATAATAGAAAAAGAGTATATTGAGAGATTTTTAAAGACAAAAGAGGTCTCTTATGGCGATATCGGCATCCGAGTAAAAGATGAAAACTCCACGGTTGTTGTGGCAAGCTCTAATCCGTTTATACAAGGCAACCTTGTCCAAGAAGGGGATGCTGTGTTGGAGTTTGATGGCAAAAAAGTCAAAGAGAGTGCGCAGTTAATGCGAGATATACTTTTTAGCCCGATAGGTTCTAGGCATACACTAAAGATTAAAAGAGCTGATAAAGTGGCTATGCATAAGGTGGCTACACAAAAAAGGGCTGGCGGTGGATACAGAGCTGATATCTTTTTAGAGTTTTTAGGACTCTCTTTTGATAAAAACCTACGAATTTTGCATATTGATAAGCAAGCAATGCACTATGGTTTAAAAGTGGGCGATAAATTGATGCAGATAAATAAAAAAGGCATAAGAACTCAAGAAGATATCTTTTCGCAGATAAACAAGCCAAAAAATGAGGTTAATCTTCTGTTTGAAAGAGAA
>DKFQ01000073.1:0-4066 GCA_002452425.1 Sulfurimonas sp. UBA6792
GACTCTATAGGCTGCTTATGGAGGATACAAATATTGATGAGATAACGGCAGAGTTTGAGAAAAATCACGCTATTACTCTCCAACTTCTTCGCTATATCAACTCCGGTATCTTTCATTTTCAAAAAAAGATAGCATCCATCCACCATGTTTTGGTGCTTATGGGAAGAACGCCGCTTGCACAGTGGCTGATGTTTATGATCTACGCAAAGGCAGTTGCAAAAGGTGGTGAAGTCTCGCCTCTTGTGCTTATGGTGGAAAATCGCACAGAACTTATGCGTTTGATACTGAAAAAACTCAAGCCAGATGCTGGAAGCAATATGCTTGGTCAAGCTTATTTTGTCGGTGTTTTGTCGCTCCTGGATACTATTTTTGGAAGAAAAATTGAAGATATTTTAGAAGAGATGCATGTGGATGATATGGTAAAAGATGCGCTGCTTTATGAAAAAGGACTGCTTGGCGAGATATATGTGCTTGTTAAAGATATAGAGCAGTTCCATACGGACAAAGTCGCTCTGTTTGAGAAAAAATACAACCTCCAAGGGGCAATACTTGATGATTTGGTGCTTGAGAGCATGAAACAAGTGACGCTTTTTGAAGATGCAACGAAACTATAAAAGAGAGAAACAGAAGTGCAAAAAAAAGATTTTTCCATTCTTCCCCTTAGTAAAGAGATGCTCCATAACCTTGCTGAAATAGGCTTTGAGGCGATGACACCCATCCAAGAGGCTAGCTTGCCTTACATCTTAGAAGGCAGGGATGTGATAGCGCAGGCAAAAACAGGAAGCGGAAAGACGGCAGCCTTTGGCATCGGGCTTCTTAGCAGGCTTGATGTTAAAAAGTTTCGTGTTCAGTCTTTGGTGCTTTGCCCAACCCGTGAACTCGCCGATCAGGTGGCTAAAGAGCTACGGCTTCTAGCCAAATTTGCGCACAATATAAAGATTTTGACACTTTGCGGCGGCGAGGCTTTTGGACCACAGCTAGGTTCGCTCCGTCATGGTGCACACATCGTTGTCGGTACTCCGGGAAGAATCTTAAAACACCTCAAAAAAGAGTCGCTTTTGCTTGAGAATATGACGACGCTCGTGCTTGATGAGGCGGACAGAATGCTTGATATGGGCTTTAGCGAAGAGATAAACGAGGTTTTGGATTTTGTTCCACAGTCACGACAAACACTTCTCTTCTCTGCAACTTTTGCACAGGAGATTTTATCTATCAGCGCATCGATACAAAAAGATGCTATAAGTGTAAAAACAACCCATCATGAAGTTGCCAACAAAATAACGGAGCGATTTTATGAAGTACAAAATGGACAAAAGAGAGATACGCTCATCAATATTTTGAGTAACTTCAAACCTAACAACGTTATCGTGTTTGCAAACACAAAGGCTGAGGTTATAGAGATAGCCCAGACACTGCAGAAAAACAGAATCGACGCACTCGCAATTCACGGCGATTTGGAGCAGTACGAGAGAAATGACGTGTTAGTGCAGTTTGCTAACAAGAGTTGTCCCGTGTTAGTGGCAACCGATGTCGCAGCACGCGGGCTTGACATCAAAGAGCTCTCTATGGTTGTCAACTATGATCTGCCACACAGCCAAGAGACCTACACACACCGCATCGGCAGAACGGCAAGAGCGGGAGCGGAGGGGTTGGCATTTACACTTTTTGCTCCTTACGAAGAGGAGAAGATAGAGGAGTACAGAAGCCAAAACCGCCTTTTTGAGGAGGCACGTAGCCTAGAGAAACAGAGCGGTTTTGAGATGAGTGCGCCAAATATCACGCTTGTTATCGAGGGTGGCAAAAAAGAGAAGGTACGTGCAGGAGATATTTTGGGTGCGCTCACAGCGGATGGGAAGCTTAGTGGAGATGACATCGGCAAGATAGATATTTACGACAAGCAGAGTTATGTTGCTATCAAAGCGCCCAAGATAGATGAGGCGTACGAGAAGCTCAAATATGGCAAAATCAAAGGAAAGAAGTTTTCGGTTTGGATTCTTTAAAATATCTGCAACACTATCCGGAAGCAACAAAAAAGCAGGTTTTGGAGCTTCTTAGAGAAGAGAAGTTGGCGCATTATCTCAAAGGTAGATACCCAAATGCCCACGCTATAAAAACAGATAAAACACTCTTTGGCTATGTCAATGAGCTTAAAAACTCTTATATAAAAAATGCGCCTCCGCTCAGTAAAGCTCTGTATGACGGCAAGATAAACGTTATCCATAACGCTTTAGGGACGCATCACATCGTCTCAAGGGTGCAGGGCGCAAAGCTTAAGAGTAAAAATGAGATTCGCATCGCGTCGATTTTTAAAAATGCTCCGCCGGAGTTTTTGGAGATGATAGTTGTCCACGAACTCGCACACTTTAAAGAGAGGGAGCACAACAAGGCTTTTTACGCTCTTTGCCTCTATATGCAGCCCTCATACCATCAGGTAGAGTTTGATTTGAGGCTTTATCTCACGCAAATAGACGCTTTTGGCAAAATAGATGCGTGGAATTAGCCGATATAGCTAACCCAAGGCATTTAGTATAATATAGGAGTTTTTATGAGAGAAGAGACAAGTTTAGCCATCATTCGCGCGATTGCGGATGCACAAAAAGATTTGATAGTGGTATTTCAAGAAAAAGAGCCTCTTTTACTCAACAAAGCTTTTGAGAAGTTTTTTGCCGTTGCATCGCTAGAGCAGTACAAGCAGGAGTTTGGTCCTTTTGTACGCAACTTTGTCCCGCATCCCTCCTACTTTCACGGCGAGGGACTAGCAAAAGGAGTAAGCTGGATTGATGCGATTTTAGAACTCGATGCCCCACAGCGCCTCGTAAGCATGGTAACGCCGACTTATGAGCCACATGCCTTTTCTGTCGCCATCCAAAAGATTGAGGAGTATGCCGTCGTTACATTTAGCGACATCACTCAAACCCTCATCAAGCGCATTATGATAGAGAACAACACAAGCATCGATGCCAAAAGCGGAGCGTACTCAAAAAACTACTTTATGCAGATAGCCCAAAGCTTCCAAGATGCTGCTCTTTTTAACAAAAAAATCATAAATGCAGTGCGTATAGAAGTGAAGAAAAAAGATGGCACGCAACTAAGAGAGGATGTAGAGCTCTTAAAAACACTCACAAATAGTCTAAAGAGTGTCATTCGCCAAGACGATATGCTCATTCGCTGGGATGAGAACATTTTTGTGGTTCTCTACCTCGTAGATAACGCCGCAAACGCTGAGGCAATGCTAGGAAAACTCCAATCGCTCTCACAAAAAAAAGAGGTAGAAGGGATGGCGTGTTCTTTGCACCATTTCATTCAAAAAGAGGGCGAGAGCATCAAGAGCTTTGGGTCAAGAATCAGTTTGTGATTTTGGCTCGCAAAAAATCTTCTCGTTGCTAAAGGAGTTTTTTCAAAAAGACCTCCGTTTCTACTATTTCTATTTTTTTTGATACACTTGCAAACTTAAAAGCCATACCATATATATAGGAAACTCTATTTTGAACCTCATTATCGTCGAATCACCCGCTAAAGCAAAAACTATCAAAAACTTCTTGGGCAAGGAGTATGCGGTTATTGCGTCTAAAGGGCATATACGGGATTTGCCTAAATCTCGCTTTGGCATCACCATAGATGAGCAAAATCATCTCATCCCCGCTTATAGCGTTGCAAAAGAGAACGCGGCAACCGTCAAAGAGATCAATGATTTGGCAAAGAAGTGCGATACTATCTACATCGCGACCGATGAGGACCGTGAGGGGGAAGCGATAGGGTGGCACATCGCGCATGCTATCAAAAAAAATCCTGAGGAACTTCCTCGCATCGTTTTTCATGAGATTACCAAGACTGCCATTACGCATGCACTCGAAAATGCGCGCAAAATCGATATGGATATGGTCAACGCACAACAAGCTCGCCGTATCCTTGACAGAGTGGTGGGGTACAAACTCTCTCCGCTTCTTAGCTCTAAAATCCAAAAAGGGTTGTCTGCAGGGCGTGTGCAGTCTTCTACGCTCAAACTTGTGGTCGATAGAGAGCGTGAGATTCGCTCTTTTGTGGCGGAGGAGTTCTGGACTATCGA
>DKFQ01000073.1:4223-4882 GCA_002452425.1 Sulfurimonas sp. UBA6792
AAGCTGGGATTTACTCCTAAAAAGACGATGATGGTAGCCCAAACGCTTTATGAGGGTGTAAAAACTCCAAGCGGAACATCGGGTGTCATAACTTATATGAGAACAGATTCACTCAACCTTGCTCATGAAGCAGTAACGGCTGTTCGCGGTGTTATCGAGAGCAGATTTGGTGTGAAGTATCTTCCAAAAGAGCCAAAAGTCTATACGAAAAAAGCAAAAGGGGCGCAAGAGGCGCACGAGGCTATCCGCCCGACGATGTTGCAGTTTACACCTGAAGTGGCGCAGAGCTTTTTGAAGCCTGACGAGATTAAGCTTTACCGCCTTATCTATGAGCGTTTTATGGCGTGTCAGATGAATGATGCCATCTTTGAGCAACAGAGCATCACGTTTAGCGGAGAGGAAAATATCTACAGAGCTATCGGGCGTAAGCTTACGTTTGATGGTTTTTACGCACTCACAGGGGCAGAGGACAAAGACAAACTCCTTCCGACACTCAAAGAGGGCGAGGTTGCTTCGTTGCAAAGTGTTAAACCGACCCAACACTTCACAGAACCTCCGGCACGCTACTCTGAGGCCTCACTTATCAAAAAGCTTGAGAGTGAGGGGATCGGTCGTCCATCTACTTATGCGCCAACCATAGCAACACTTAGCAACAGAAC
>DKFQ01000039.1 GCA_002452425.1 Sulfurimonas sp. UBA6792
GAGGAGCTTCCAAGCTGAATCGTTCCTACTTCTGCTAGAGAGTTGACAACTTCAACAATTTTTCTTTGTGCGCCCTCAACTTCTTTCATCTTCACAGCACCCATAAACTGCATCTCTTCCTCAAATGCCTCTTTAGCTCTCTCACTCATAGCACCAAAGAACTTCTGCTTGAGATCCTCAGGTGCACTTTTGAGCGCTAGCATCAAGTCTGGCTTCTCAATAGCTTTAAGTATCTCAGTAATTGCAGTTTTGTCAAGTTTTGCAATATCTTCAAAAGTAAACATCATCTCTTTGATGAGGTTAGACATCTCCTCATCTCTCTCTTCAATCTTCGCAAGCGTCTCTTTAGAAGCTTTTGCACCAAGGCGGTTGAAGATATCTGCAACAGCGCGCGGTCCACCCACTTCGACTTTATACGAAGCAAGAGATTCAAGTTTAGACTCTAGGACTGCTGAGACTCTTTTGATAACAGACGGCGAGATATCGCCAAGTTTTGCCATTCTCATAGAGACCTCGCTTCGCAAATCATCCGGAAAATACTGGAGCGTATCTGCAGCTTCTGAAGGATCCATATGCGCCAAAATAAGTGCAATCGTCTGAGGATGTTCGTTAATGATAAAGTCAGAGAGCTGCTGCGGTTTGATTTTTGAGAGATAAGAGAAGTTTTGTGTCTCTTGCATGCTCTTTGAGAGTTTTTCTAAAATCTTTTTCGCCTCTTCGGGTCCTAAAGTTCTATAAAGAAGCTCTCGTGCATACTCCAAACCACCGGCCGTAATAAACTGACCAGATTGAAAAATAGCATAGAACTCCTCTAGGATTGCAGTTGCAACAGCTTTTTCAACACTTTTGTTTGTAGCAATGTGCTTTGAAACCTCAGTAATTGCTTCAACATTCATATTGGTAAATACAGCGGCTGTTACATCTTCACCTAATTGCATAAGCAAAATAGCAACTTTTTGCCCCATGCTCATCTCATCAAATTTAGCCTGCTGCGTGGGAGTTAAATTCATATGCTTCTCCTTTTTCTACTGTTGTGTCTGCTCTTCTGTAAGGAGTGCTTGAAGGACAAGCGCCATTGCCTCTGGAGACTCATCCGCCATCCCTTTTATTTTCTCAAGCAACACTTCATATTTGAGCTCATCTTCGCTATATGCATCTCCAACGCCCAGTTGCTCTTCCACCTTCTTGCGCATTGACTGAACTTTTTCTACCAAGTCTTCATCTTCATCATTCTCGATAGATAAAATCGGTTTCCCAAGATCATCCTCGTCTTTGGATATCTCAAGCATTCTCTGTGCAAATGGAGCAATAGCTTTTTTGTAAAGGACAAAGAGTAAAATAAGTACAAACAGATACTTAAAGAGTTCAGAAAATGGCGCCAGATATGTTTGAGAAAATGCGATAACCTCATTGACTTTGGCTTTTGAAGGGTCAACATCAGCTCTTTTAAACTGCAAGTTTTGCACACTAATCTGATCTCCCCTTGCTTCACTGATACCAATAGAGCGACTTACCAAAGCGTTAAGTGCTTCCAAATCACTCTCGGAGAGCGGTTCATACTCCATCTCGCTTGTTGGTTTTCCATCCGCATCTGTTTTGTATTTGTACTTTCCATCAACTACAACTGCAGCCGTAATTCTTTTAATACGTGCAAACTCACTCTTTGTCGTAGAGACGGTTTTACCTACCTCGTAATTCGTTGTGCCCGTGTTTTTTTCATACTTTTCCGTACTCTTGTTATTTGCAAGTCCCTCTACCGGTCCGATATTGCTTACAGTTCCGGGAACACCGCCTACCTCTTGAGGTGCAGAGCCATCTCTTTTTTCTTCACTAATCTGCTCGCTTCTGACTACATTTTCTGGGTCAAACGTCTCCGAAGTAGAGCTTTGGATAGAAAAATCATACTCTACACTCACCTGTGCAACGACTTTTTGTTCGCCACCAACAAAAGGAGAGACAACTTCAACAATCTTTTTTTGTCTCTTTTTTTCCTCTTTTGTTTTGTAGTTTTGCTGCACTACGGAGAGTTCACTCATTTGCGCCATCTCATCATCATCACCGAGCGTTTCACCATCACTATCGATAAGCATCACATTGGGTGGCGTGAGATTTGGTACTGCAGCAGCAACAAGATTTTTAATTCCCCGAATCTGCTTAGATGTCAGTTTTGCGCTATCCACAAGCCTGACCATAACAGAAGCCGTAGGCGGACTCTGTTTTTCAACAAAAAGGGTCTCTTTTGGGAGTGCTAGGCTGACACTCGCGCTCTCGATAGGAGCAAGAGCATTGATAGTTCTTGAGAGTTCCCCTTCAAGCGCGCGGAGATATTTTACATTTTGGTCAAAACTTGTTGCGCCAAACTCTTGCTTATCAAAAAGCTCAAACCCAACGCCGCTGTTTTTTGGAATCCCAAGCGATGCAATGGCAATACGCTCTTTATAGACCACATTTTTAGGAACTTTGATGATATTGTTATCATGGATTTCATAAGGAATTTTATCTTTTTCTAACTGCTCAACAACTTTTGCAGCATCTTCTGCGCTAAGAGAGTCAAAAAGCACTTCATATTTGCTTGCACTTTCATTTTTTGCTGTAAAAACAACTAAAAAAAGGATAAATGCAACAATACCGACAACCGCAGAACCTATGATAAATTTTTGTTGCTTTGTGAGCTTATCATAGAGAACAACGAGTTGCGAAAAAAGTACCTTAAAATCCATCAACGTTCCATTTTATGATTGTAACAATATTTTAAACAGTTCAAAAAAGCGGCTATTTTGCTCATGTGTGCCAACCGTTACTCTGATGGCATTTTTCTGATAACTGCTCAAGTCTCTCACTATCATCCCTTTTTGTAGTAGCGCTGTTGCTATTTTTGAGGAATTGAACCTAGAATCAAAGCAAAAAGTGACAAAATTTGTATAACTGTTTATTATATCGATTTTTTGCTCTTTTGCAAACTCTTCATAGCGTTTCATCTGCTCTAAATTAAGCGCAACACTCTTTTGCACAAACTCTTCATCACTGAGTGCTACCGTTGCGGCTTCAAGCGAGAGTGTTGTGATGTTAAACGGAGGTCTAAGCTTAGAGAGTTCTTTGATGACTTTTGCATCTGCCACGCCATAACCTACTCTCATACCGCCAAGTCCGTACGCTTTTGAGAATGTACCAAGATAGATGACATTGCTATGTTTTTGGATAAGTTCTTTGACGTTTATGCCTTTTTTAGCATCTTTGTAAAGCGCATACTCCATGTACGCCGCATCCACAACCACAAGGGTGTCGTTATCTATCTTTGCCAAAAAGTCATAAATCTTTTGAGCATCCAGTGCATCTCCCGTCGGGTTGTTTGGAGTACAGATAAAGATGATTTCAGGTTTTTCTTCTAAGTAGAGTTTGTAAAACTCATCCATGTTATGCTCTTGCGAAGAGGTGCGAATCACCTGCGCACCTACATGTTTGGAGTAAATCTCATACATTGCAAACGTGATGGAGTTCATGAGTATCTTTGAGCCGGCATGTGCTTTTGCATGAATCAAAAATTCTATAACCTGATCGCTCCCCGAACCGATGATGACATTTTGGCTCTCAACGCTATATCTTGCGGCAAGTGAAGCTTTGAGGTTAATCATCGAATCATCAGGATAGAGTGCCATTTTGGACAAAATAGCCCCCACTGCATCAACCACTTTTGGCGAACATCCGCAAGGATTTTCATTGGACGCAAGCTTTATGATATCTTTTGGCTCTATGCCATACTCTCGCACTACCAGCTCTATGGGCTTTCCAGCCTCATACGTTTTTATATCTTCTAAATGTTTATTGAACTTCAATCTCGTCTCCTTTTACGTAACTTCCTAGCCAAGTTACCTCTCCTGTATGTTTTTGTAACACTTTTTGAAACCTCTCATCATCGACATGCCCATAAAAATCTATAAAGAACCAGTAGTCAAATCCGCCTTTATCTTTGGATGGGCGAGACTCTATTTTTGATAGATTTATGCTCTCTTTATCAAAATCTTGCAAAAAGTGAACAAGTGAGCCTGCTTTGACAGCGTCTTTGAGACGTACCAAAATAGAAGTTTTGTCATCCTCGCTCGGTGCATTTTTGAAGTCGCTTAAGATGACAAACCTTGTCTGCGAACCAATGTTGTCCTCTACATGGTCAAACATAGTCGGCACACCGTAAAGCTTTGCTGCGATGTGACTGCAAATCGCTGCGGCACTCGGGTCTTTAGAGGCAAGAATTGCCGCTTTTGCCGTGGACTCTACGGGGATAAGTTCAACGCCGGAGAGATTATGTTCTTGCAAAAACTCTCTGCACTGCCCAAAACCCTTGTCTCTTGAATAAATCTTTGTGATATCAGCTATCTTTCTTGCCTTGCTGACAAAAGACATATGGATAGGCATATAGAGTTCCGCTACGATTTTTACAGAGCTGTTTGCAAGCAAATCTAGCGTTTCGCCAACGATACCGTCTCTTGAGTTTTCAATCGGCACTACACCGAATTTTGCTCTTTTAGCTTCAAGCTCTTTAAAAACAGCAGGAATGGAGTGCATAGCAAGATAGTCACTCATCGCTCCAAAACGGCTCTCTGCCGCTTGATGCGTAAAACTCCCCTCAGGTCCAAGGTAAGCTATGCGCTCAGGGAGTTCGAGGTTTCTTGAAACTGCAAAAACTTCTAAAAATATCGCTTCAATAGCACCCCCGTTTAAAAGCCCCTCTTCGTTACTGCTCTTTTGAGTCAAACGCTGAATAATTGCCTTTTCCCGCTCAGGTCTGTAAATGGCAGTATCACTGCTTTTTTTAATCTCTCCGACACGCTTGACTACCTGCATTCTCTTATTGAGAAGTTCTAAAACTTCATCATCAATCAAATCTATCGCAGTGCGACACTCTTCTAATGTATTCATAACTGCTCCAAAATCTCTTGCATATCCGCAAAAACATAATCAGGTCTAAGATGCGGCTCTAAAAAAGGGACTATCTCATCTGCACTTTTATATTTGCCGCTTGTAACAAAAACAGTTTTCATCCCCATCTCTTTTGCGCCGCCAAGGTCACCTTTGACATCGTCGCTTATGATAGTAATTTCACTAAATTTTGCATCAGGATTTTGTTTTTGAAGCATAAGAAGTGCCTCATCATAAAAAGCCACACTCGGCTTGCCTACAACCTCATAAGAGCAAGACGTTGCAAAAGAGAGCATCTTCAAAATCGCTCCAACCCCTGGGTAACGCTTAGAGTTTTTTGCATAGATGGAGGTCTCATGCATCCCGACAAGCGAAGCACCGCCGAGTAAAAAATCGATGATTTGCGCAAATTCATCTGATGTAAAGTTCTCCTTGATGGAGATAAGCACTGTTTTTGGGTTTTTATAGTCAAGCACATAGCCCATTTTTCTCAAAACTTCCAAAAATTCATCTGCCCCGTAAGCAGCAACCGCCTCTTTTGAGACACGAGATTCTAGCAGCATCAAAGGGTCAAGATAGTGCGAAAAATCAAAATCAAATCCCAAAGAGCAGAGAAAATTATAAAACTCGCTAGAGGCTTTTTTTGTGCTGTTTGTCAAAACCATATAGGGGATTTTTTTGGCATTTAGTGCATTGATAAACTCTATGCTTCCACGGATAGGAGATTTGTCGCTATCGCTGATAAGTGTACCTTGAACATCAATAAAATACATCTTAGTTATCCAAATACTCTTTTTCTAAAGCAATCAAATCCTCAAACTCTTCTCGTCTGCGGATAAGCTTTGCTTTGCCATCACTTATGGCAACCTCTGCACTTCTGCCCCTTGTGTTATAGTTGCTTCCCATTCCAAACCCATATGCCCCGGCGCTGTGAATCAAGAGCAAATCGTTATGCTCTAAAATCGGAAGCGGATAGTTTTTCGCAAAAAAGTCCCCACTCTCACAAACTGGACCCACTACGTCTGCTTCACTTAGCTCTGTTTGGCTCTGAGTAAGTGCTTCGATTCTATGGTATGCTTTGTAGAGGCTTGGACGTAAAAGGTCATTCATAGCACCATCAACCACAACAAATCTCTTTGAGCCGTTTTTCTTCTCGTAAAGGACTTTTGTCAAAAAGTAGCCCGCATTTGCCGTTAGAAATCTCCCTGGTTCACAAACGATAGTCAAATCAAGCCCTTTAAGTGCAGCCAAAATAGCCTGCGCATAATCATAAGGTTTGATAGTCTCCTCATCCCTGTAGCACACACCCAGACCGCCGCCGATATCAAAGAATTTTAGCTCTATTTTGATACTTTGAAGCGAACGTACCAAATCAGCAACGATAACGGCAGACTCATAGATAGGGTCTAGCTCTGTAAGTTGTGAACCGATATGAAAATGAATCCCAACGGGGTCAAGATTTTCGGAGTTGTTGGCACGGATATACATCCTCTTTGCCGCATCTATCTCAACGCCAAATTTGTTATCATGAAGCCCTGTTGAGATATATGGGTGTGTTTTTGGGTCGATGTTGGGGTTAACTCTGATGCTGATTCTGCACTGCACGCCAAGCTCTTTTGCGATAAGATCTACACGTCCAAGCTCTGCTTCGCTCTCAACATTGATATAGAGGATGTCACGCTCTATCGCTTCACGTATCTCATCATCACTTTTTCCAACCCCCGAGAAGATGATCTTGTAGTTTGGAACTCCTGCCAAAAATGCACGGCGCACCTCGCCTATGGAGACACAGTCCGCACCACTTCCAAGGTCTGCAAAGTTTTTGATAACACTAAGGTTTGAGTTTGATTTTATGGCAAACGCCAAAAGTGATTTTCTGCCCTTAAATGCGCTTTTTAGTTCCTCGTATTGTGCTCTCATAGCGTCTAAATCATAAATGTAAAGTGGTGTTTTGTAGGTAGATGCAAGTTCTTTAAAATTTATCATAAAAATCCTAAATATTTTTTGATGGATTTTATCTAAAAAGTACTTATATTTTTGTTATTTGTGCGATATTTCCGCCATTGTCTTAGCGCAACCAAAAAGAGAAGCAGATTTGGAAGAATAATACCAACTTCGCTTGGAAGCGTTTTATGGTTTGAGAGCTCAACAAGTGCAAAAAGAAACGCCCACACCATAAGCGAAGCTAAAATTGCACCAAAACTAAAGAGAGAGACATTCAAAAATCTTGCACTCACAGGAACAAAAAAGAAGATTATTACAATCAAGCTCGGCACAAAAAATGGATAGACAAATATCTTATAAAGAGCGCTTTTAAGTGCACTTGTATTTATATTTTGTGCCTTTAAAAGCACGTAAGCATCAATGGCATCGACTATAGAGAAGTTGACCTTTCCCTCATAGACCTGATCTAGCATTTTTGGACGAAACCCTTGAAGTATCTCCAGATTTTTCTGTTGTGTTACTTTTATGCCCAATGACTCAAAATCAGCATGGTCTGGTTTGGTGATGATGTCAGCTTCATTGATAAGCCATGCGTCATTTCTATAAGCCGCCTTTGAGGCGACCAACACCTCTTTGAGCGAGTTGTCAACAAAACTAAAAACACGTATATTTTGGGCACTCTCTTGCAGGGGAAGGAGTTTTGAAAAATAGACAAACTTCTCTTTGTAAGTAAAAAAAAGGTCTCGTGTCGGGCTGAGATATTGGGCATTTTTACGAATATTTTTTGCAAACTCATCCGCACGTGCAAAGTTGGATATGGAGTGCAGAGAGATAAAAAGAAGTATCACCAAAGTAGAGACAACGACAAATGGTTTTAAGATATCGATTCTTGAGTAGCCCAAAGAGTAAAAGGAGACAAGTGCATTGGAGCGAATCAAAAATAATTTTGTTGCAATCATAGCAAAAACAAGAGAGAGTGGCAGAAGCATATCAATAGCGTAAAAAGTTTTGTAAACAAGATAGATAAGCAGTAAGTTTGCGGAGATATCAAGCTTTTCAGAGCTTCCCATATAGTCAAATCCGACCATAAAGAGGATAAGCGCCAATAAAATAACAATAAAATATCTTGTATAGTGAAAAGAGATATATTTAAAAGCCAGCATCATACCAATCCAGATAAAAAGTAAGCCGCTATTGTAGCTTAATGTTTTTAGAGGTGTCCTTAATCGTATATTTTGAACTTACATCTTCAAGACTCTTTGTAAGCAGCTCGATAACCGCTTCTGAAGCAGTAGCAATCCACTCTTTGAGGTATCCTTGCTCCTCTTTGGAGAAGTCGCTTAAAACATAAGAAGCAACTTCTCCCTTATGCTCAGGTTTGCCAATGCCCATACGCACACGGACATACTCTTTAGAGATATGCTCATCGGCAGATTTAAGCCCATTATGTCCGCCATGACCGCCTCCTTTTTTAAAACGAAGCGTACCAAAAGGCAAATCTAAATCATCATGTATAACAACGACCTCATCGATTTTATAAAATTTCTTCACAGCTGCGATAGAGATGCCAGAGAGATTCATAAAAGTAAGTGGTTTTAATAAAAAATGATTTGAAAATTTGAAAAGTTCACCTTGGAAAGATGAGGAGGAGAGTTTTTGAGCATTTTGTCTTTTGACAAGCTCATCAATTACCATAAAACCTATGTTATGGCGGGTATGTTCATAGTTCGGGCCAGGATTTCCTAGTCCGACTATTAACATGATTACTTAGCTTTGATAACACTTAAAACTGATACACGATCAGCATCTGTAAATGTTACGTTTGGAATTCTATCTAAGTCACGCACCATTTTAGCGTCACCTACGTCCATCTTAGCAACATCAACGATAACGCTGTTTGGAACGTTCTCAATAGCTGCTTTTACTCTTAGACGTGGTTTAGAAATATGCACAAGACCTTTGTTTTTAAGACCGATTGCATCACCTACTGTTTGTACTGGAAGATGATAGTGTGTTACAACACCTGTTTGTGCAACCATCAAGTCCACGTGAAGTAGTTTACCTGTCACAGGATGCGCTTCATACGCTTGAACAACAACTTGCATCTCTTTTCCAGCAATTTTTACTGGGAATGCTAAGTTCTCTTTATTGCGAACAGTACGGACATATTCATTATCTTTGAATGCAGCATGAATATTTTCAAGCCCTTTTCCGTAAATATTTGCAATTAGATAACCATCACGGCGAAGCGCTTTCGTGCTTTTTTTGCCAATACTCTCTCTAACAATTCCTTCTAACATATGTAAATCCTTCATAAAAAATGTTTGGAATTATACCCTCTGAAGCTTAAATAAGGTTACTTCATATCAAAAACATCTTCCTAAACAAATCCATTTTTATCTGTTTTGTCTGCTGTTTCTGCTTTTTTTGCAGCATCAGCGGCTTTACCACTGTTAAAACCATTTATTTTGA